>DATDOE010000103.1:0-67986 GCA_035293405.1 Vicinamibacterales bacterium
GGCCCACAGCCGGCGCGCCCGCTCCGTCAACACCGGCGACAAGGCCGCATGTTTGGTCCGCAGCGTGGCCTGATCCATGCCCGCACCGTACCACGCGCCGATCAGGAGTACAAGCTGTTATTTCCTGACAAGCCCTAAGCAAGGTCGGGTCGCGTAAGCGACCCGACAAAACCAGTGCTGGCCTGTCGGTCCGCCTTAGCGGACCGACCACGCACTGCGTAGCAGGAAATCAGCTGGCGCGAGGATTCCGCGGCGAGTTCCGTCCCCGCGTTCTGGATGCTGCGACGTGTCACCGGCGTTTCGAGCCGCGTGACAGATGAAAGTCGAGATGGCAACTACTCGCCGCGGCAGCGGAAGAGTACCGAGCAGAAGCGGATTTCCGGCGTGCAGCGCCGGCGCCGGCCAGACCGAATAGGTACGCCTGGCCAGTGCTCAGGCCGCGGTGCGCGTTGGGAGTCGGCCCAGGTTCGGGTCGGGAGTTGGAATTTGATCCAGCTTAAGGAATGCGATGCACCGCAGTGACAACGCCGACGAGAAAGTCGAGGCGTACGCGGTCGCCGGCCTGAAGGCCGGTCCCGATCGCTTCACCACCAATACGCGCCACACGGGCCTGGCTGTCGGGCTCGTCGGCAAACGTGTAGTGCAGGTCGTAGGACAGCTGGCCGTGGATGCTGATCGGCTGCAGCCGCTTGAGGATCGCGTCTCGGGAACCTTTGAGCATAGGAGTCCTTGTGGCTACGGTCTCCGCTCGACAGTCACTCGGCTCACGTCGATCCGCGTGACGGGCGCTTCGCCGGTGAGCGGCACCGCTTCGATCTTCTCGATCACATCCAGGCCGTCCACGACGCGGCCGAACACAGTGTACTGTCCGTCGAGGGTCGGCGTCCGCGCGAGCACGATGAAGAACGAGCTCGACGCGCTGGCCGGATCCGCCAGCCTCGCCATCGAGACGATGCCGCGGTCGTGAGGGGTCGGGTTGAACTCTGGCTGCAGCGTCCGCACATACGCCTGCTGCCGTTCGTCGAGGCCGTCGAGTCTCGTCGGCATATGACCGCCCTGAATCACGAAACCACGAACGATGCGGTGAAAGGCCGTGCCGTCGTAGACACCCAATGAGGCCAGGCGCAGGAACTGACGCACGTGATTGGGCGCGCGGTCCGGGAACAGCTCGAACGTGATGTTGCCCATCGAGGTGACGAGGACGGCCCTGTACGCCGCCAGCTCCTCCAGTGTCGACGTGGAGAACGGCTCGGGCGCCGGCGCGGGCTTCTCTCGAATCGTGACCGTCCGGATCTCGATCCGCGCCGCCGGCACGCTCGCCTGCGCGGGCGCCATCGAGATCTGCTGCGCCACGTTGATCCCTTCAACGACTCGCGCGAACACGGTGTATTGACCGTCGAGAGCCGGCTGATCGGTGACCGCAATGAAGAACTGCGAGCCTGCGCTGTCGCGGTTGCCTGGCACCAGCACCGCCGACACCGCGCCGCGCGTGTGCTTCTCGGCATTGGACTCGAAGCGCAGCACGCCGAGGCCGCCGCTGCCGTACTTCGCCGTTTGCGCCGGGTCCTTGGACAGCGGGTCGCCGCCCTGAACAATGCCCATCGCGATCACCCGATGGAAGGTCGTCCCGTTGTAGGCCCCTTCACGGGCGCGGGTGATGAAGTGCGCGACGTGGGTTGGCGCGGCCTCACTCAGGAGGTCGAGGACGATCGTGCCGTCGCTCGTGTCCAGAACCGCCTGCTTGTTCGCCAGCTCGGAGGCCGGAAGCGCGGACGTGAAGAACGTCTCGCGCGGCGGCGCGGGGCGCTGAACCCGCGTCTGCGGATCGCCCAGCAGCAGAAGCAGCAACCACGGCAGCATCCTCCGAATTATCTGCTATAAACGCAGACGCTCGAAATGCGAAGAGTTCTTGGCGATTCAGAGTGGTTGTCTAAGAATCGTCTACTGAGGTGGTCACCTTGGCTTCTTACCGCTCAACGGGCACGGGCCGTGCTGATTCTCATGCTCGAAGTGGTCCCGCTGAACCTCCATACGCTGATGGCATTGAGGACAGCGGAATAGCTTCATCGAACCAACGCTCGCACCGAATTGCTCCTTGAGAGCAAGCGCCAGTTCGACGCTGACCAACGCGCCGGATATGCTAGCAGCCCTGTTTGCCATCTTCGGCCTCCTCAGCTTCAAAACGCGAGACTTCCATCATTGGCCTTCGTTGCCGTGTGAAACGCTATCTCTCTCTGAGCCAGCCAGGCGGCACTCCGGCGCGACGCGCCTCGTCCTCGAGATCAGAAATCGCTCGTTGGTCATTCTCAACGACTGCGGTTAAGCGACTGATTTCCTCCCTGGCTTTCATCCAGGCCTGGACGACGGGCTGGTCGATGAGTCCTTTGGCTTGATCAGGCAGACTGTCGTAATGCGATTTGGCTGCCGCCAGCTTCGTCTGGTCGTCGGCCAGCGTGCGGCGAAGGTCGCGCCCGCGAGAGCGCCACGACGCCTCATCCTGCGGTGTTGTTGCCGACCCCGATGTCGTCGTCGTTTTCGATGATGTGGCCGCATCGACTATGAGGCCGGTTGCCGTCGAAAGAGGGACATCTGGCAGATCCTTGTTCGTGTACACCTTGGTCTGAGGTTTGTCGGGCTTCTTCTTGCCGTCGGCCGACTGTTCTTGCTTCGCCTTGGCGCTTTCCTGTTCGGCCTTCTTGGCGACGCCGGCCAGTGATTGCGCTTGGAGGCCCGCCGCAAGGAGGACCACCCAGGCGGTCGCGAGCAGAGTGCGAGTCATCATTCGTTCCTCTACGGTGAGTATCGGACTGTGATTGGATGTCCGCTACCAGATCACTTGCGGTGTCTGCACATCGCTGCTCGTTCCTGCCGTGAAGTGAGCCCGACCGACGATCCTGCCGTTGATCTCGACGCCTGACCTGGGCTAATCTCCATTCACTTCGCGCATCCTCTACGCGACAGAGCAGGCGCTCAGCGCCCTCGGCCTACAAGCCGAGCCAAGGTCCAGAAAGGACCCTGGGGCGTCACAGCGGGATTCCTCCCGTGCTCGACGCGTTCACCCACAAACAGAAAACCAATACGTGTCGTGTGCTGTATGCGACAGGGCACGGAGTGTCGGAGATGTGTGATGAAGAACGTACATCGATCGGTGCAGGCACGAAGGCAAAGGACGAAGCGTGAGCAGATGCAGCGCCTGCTCCGACGTTGTGAGCAGCTAATCCGACGCGCTGAGAAGCTCCGTGAGAAGTTGCGAGCGCGCTCTGTGCGCGCGAGCTGCGCCCGGTAGGCGCATGGAGTTGTGATGAAACCGCAACGACCGTACGGGTACGAGCCGGGTCACGACAAATTGACGACCAGCACAAAGCGACGGGCTTCGACCGCAGTGCAGCCACTGAGTACGCTGTTTGGCGTTGGACACAGTGACACGTGCGGCGGCTGGTACGGTGAGCCACCGCGTCGCTGGCTGGATGATCGCTACTGCACCTGTAAGAGCGAGGACGGCTCGACGCCATTGGAGCGGGCGAGGCGTTTGCGTGAAGCGATAGGAGGTTCGTCAGAGTGAACCGCATTTCGAGTCGCAGCTAAGAGCGCGTCATAAACCGTCTAGCTTCGTCCCTACGCGTCGATCGCAATCGCCAGCGGGTGCTCGCTCTCCGAAGGAGTGGGCGTCTGCTGGTGCTCTCTACGGAGTTCGCTGCGGGTGTTCAACGATTCGTGTAAATGCGCATAAACACAGGGAGTTATAATCGTTGTCTTTCAAAATCTGTTAATGTAAGGTCCTATCAGTTTTCGTAGTCAAATCGATCTGAGAGTGAGGGCCACCTGACGCCCTCACGGCGCGATCAGACCTCCCAGCGGCGGCGAGTGGGGACAGAGTGATTCGACCTGATCGTTGCCAGAGCCGCTGCCACACTGGCGTAAAGGACGTGGTTCTCACGTTCTAAGGCGTTCCACCAGGACAACAGAAACACGTTCCGTGGGAGGGCGCTTTGCCATGTCCGCTACAGCACCATTCACCGTCAGTCGCGCAACACCGTACTCCGACCTGCCGGACCGTCTCCTCGTCGACGAAGCAGCTGCCTATACGGGCATGGCGAAGGACACCATCTACAGGTGGGTCCGCGAAGGACGCCTGAGGAACGTTGGCTTCGGCAAAATCATCCAGATCCCCAAGGAGTGCCTGCACCCGTCCCGAGCACCGCAGGTGACGCCGTGATCCTGCCGAACCTGAGCGAGGAGGAGCGACTCGAACTGGAGCGACAACGCGCCGCGGCGACGGAACGACAGGAGCGCGAGCACGCCGAGCACCTCCACGCGTTGCATGAACATGCGTCATACACGGCCTACAAGTACGCAAAGGAAGCAGATTGCCTCTGCGACGTGTTTGAACCCGGGCTAGCCGCAGCGCCTGCGGTAGTCGCAGCGTTTATAAACGCATGCGCTCAGGACTTCCATACGAGCGTGATGCAGGAAGAGGTGCGGGGAATCCGTGATGCGCTTCATCAGATCGCTGCGGCATTGGAGAGGTTGGAGAAGTGATGGATCCCTACATCGCAAAGTTGATCGGTCGCGCAGAAGTGCAGCGCGAAGCCCCGAAGAACGACGATCCGCGTTCACAGAGCCTCGTGCTCTACAAAATCTGCAAGAAGGGACGACGCCGCACCCTGCTGCTGGTCAAAGGTCTGCTCGACGACACGCAGCACGCGACGCTGCATTTCAACATGGCGTTGATCCGCGCGAACAATCTTGAGGTTCTTGAGAAGCAGGAGAAGGTCGGGAGCGCTTCATGAAAAGCGCACGCGACATAATCCGCGACCTCATGAACAGCAGCGACCCACGTGTGCCGCAGGCAGCATCTCCCGACGTAATAGAAGTAGAGGCACCCGTAGCAGCGATGTCGAAGGTCTTCACAATCACGCCCGACGAACTGTGTCAGTCGCTCCTACGCATTCGGCAAGCGATCGAACAGGGTTTGCTGGAGGAACCGCCACCTGCAACCGCGCCAGCCGTCATCGTCTCGAGCGAGGACGCGAGACGACTCGCGACCTTGCATCAACAGTTCCAGAAGCATCTCGGAAGAGCCTTTGAGTCGGACGCATTGGACGTGCTTAACGCCGCACGCATCGCTCATCTGAAACTCACACAAGACCTCGCTCCGTGGTTGCTTCTCGTTGGCGGTTCCGGCGATGCAAAGACGGAGCTTCTAAAGGCCTTCGAAGGCAACGACGGTGCAGGCGGCATCGTCGCAGGCACGATCACATCGCAAGCGTCACTGCTCACGGGCCTAGGTAAGAAAGATCAGGACAAAGACGCTACTGGCGGTCTATTGAAGCAGTGGCCAAAGTCGTCTTTCATCCTGATGCCGGATGTGACGACGACCATATCGCTCTCCCCGAATGCGCGTGCCGGTGTCCTCGACGCGTTTCGGTGGATCCACGACGGCAGTTGGCCGCGTAGCACAGGTGGCGGTGGTGGGATGACCTCGTACTGGGAGGGACGAATTGGCGTCGTCGGTGCCGTCACAGATGCCATCGACCTCGTCAACGACGTCATCGTTGCGCTGGGTGCTCGCTGGCTACAGATTCGTCTGAAGCAAACAGACGAGCGCCGGAAAGATGCGGCACGCAAGGCGGTGAATAACAGCCGCTTTGAAGACAAGAACAACATCGTCACCGAACTCAGAGCTGCTGAACGTGCCTTTCTGGGCGATCTTCCTGGCGACCGCATTACGCCGATCACCGACGACGAAGCCGAGTATCTCGTGGAGTTGAGCGACTTCACGACGAGGATGCGGAGCGCAGTCGTGTTCGCGCCGAATGGCTGGAACATCATCCACACCCATATGCCCGAGATGCCAACACGATTTTCAAAGCATCTCGTGCAGATGTTTCGCGGTCTGCTCTACGCAGGGCATACGCGTGACGACGCGATGCGTCTTTCGGCACGCCTGGCTTGCGACTGCATCTCACCGCTCCGTGTGACGGTGCTTGAGTACGTGATTGCACATCCGGGCCTGAAGATCCCGGCAATCGCCGAAGGCTTGAAGAGGTCTGATTTTCAGGTGAAGCGTGAGCTGGAGACCTTGTACGAGCTTGGGATGTTGCAGGCGAATGGCATGTCAACTGGTGTCTATAACGCGAAGCAGTACACGGCTGCTCTCGGAGTTCGCATACCGTGGTGATTTTCAAAGGAAAAATCCTAAAAGAGAAAGAAAAAACAAGGGGACAGAGGCCCTCTGCCTCTGTCTCTGTCCTCTGCTCCCGCATGGGCTCACACCCTTTGAAAGTTCCTTTGAAATTTCAAAGGAAAAATGGACGTCGGTCAATCGCAGGGAGCTGGACATGAGTGTTCGGGGCAACAGCGGTGTCCCGTGTGTCAACAGGTGCTCAACGTTGTGAGCGTTGTGCCGGTGCAGTGACTCATTTAACAAACAGACGAAATGATGGCGTCAACGTCAACGATCCTCCCCGGTCCAGGCCGTCCTAAAGGCTCGATCAACCTTGCGACTCGCGAGATGAAGGAATACTGGGATCGGTTCTTCCGCTCTCCGGAGTACCGCGAGAGTGCGAGGCGACGCATGCTCGCCGGAACCGCGACGCACCTTGAGGCCTACCTGCTCGCCAAGGTGTACGGCAAGCCGAAGGAGGAGATCGATCTCAAAATCGGTCCGCTCGACGAGCCGGAAGACCTCAGCTCGCTCTCGCTCTTCGAGCTTCATCAGCGTGCCGAGGACATAACGAGACGGCTGCGCGAGGCACACGAACTGAACACTGCGATACCGGCGGAATATCGCAGTGTTCTTAGCGTCGATTCGTCCGACCACGCAAAAAGTCCTGCGGAACTTAGCTCTGACGCGTCAGTGGACGCTCAAAACCCCGTAGAACTAAGCGTGGACAGTCAGGACTCGTCGGATTCCGCAGGACTTTCTGCAAGCAATCAGGAGCAGAGCACATGACGCCGGACATACGCGCAGCGTGCGACGCGTGCGGCATAACGCTCGACGATCTCGCTGAGCTGAGCGGCGTGCCGGTCGAGAACCTCCTGCGAGACGACCTCAGTGCAGCCGATCGAGCCGCCGTCAGTGTGGTGCTGATCACATTCGCGATCGACGACCCGGACGACACCGCACTACGACGGCTTCGCAATATCGCCAACGGGAACGCGCTGCAAGCGATTCTCGAAGCGTACGACGCCGAGCAGGCGCGGGAGGACCCGACTCATTAGAAATCCATGTGACCGACGCCTCTCTCCCTGCGAGAAGTCGTCCAGTGATTACAGCCAATAACCCTTGAGGAGAACCCATGGCATTCACTCCCCGAAGACTCGAAGACGGCCGCATCTGCTGCTCAAGAGCCGAAGCCCTCTGCAAGACATGCGAAGCGCACTTCCGCCGAGAGAGCCTCGGCCTTCGAACCAACCAGGCAGTACCCGACCCGTACGCAACTGCGCTGCAGGACACCTCGGTCGAAGTGACTCCCTTCATGGACCCTCGCTACGCGGAGAGCAAGGGCCGGATCCCTCCCGATGGTTACGCCATTGGCCTCGCGCTCCGCGCGGCACGGGAGGCAGAGCAATGAACGTCGATGCCGCACTTGTCGAACTCCAGAAGGAACTCGACGCGATGCTCGATCCCTTAGATGTGCCGCGCAGTTGGTCCGACCGCGAACTGAACGCCTATGAGGAGAAGCGCGCCCTGCTCCGGCAACGCGTCAACACGCTGAGCAATGAGGGACCGTTGCTCCTGTCCCTCGAGACGCAACTCCGCGAAGCCACTGTGTGGAAGGACCGTCTGGTCGAGTGGCAGGGCAAGCTCCAGAAGGAACTCGAATCGCTCCCCAGGCACCAACACCAGACGCATTCGCAGAATCTCCTTCTGAGCATCGGCGTCGTCCTCGGTAGCAAGAAGCGACCGGAGGACTACGCGTACATGATCGAGACACTTCGTCTCGGTGCGTTGATGCGCCTGTCAGGGTTCACCGAGAGTGCTGCGCGCAGCGGTGAGGTCATGGGCCGTTTGCCGTGGCTCGGCTCACTTGGTGAAGTTGAGAACCGCATCAAGGACCTCACACCACGTCGAGACACCGCAAAGAGGCGGATCGACGAGGCACTTCTCACCGACGCAGACCGAGAGGGCCGAGCGAAAGAGGACAAGAAGCGTCTCGATGCACTGCGCGCACTGCCGCAGAAGAAGACGCGCGGCGATGGCAGTGTGTACTTGAAGTTTCCGAACGGCGAAATCAGGGAACTGCCTGCGAGTTAGTGGCGAGGAGGCGAAAGCTACCGTCGGGCGCGCGGCGGGCGAAATGTGATCTTGGAGCCTTCTCGTTCGCTAGAGCTGGGCAACCAGCTCGCTCTTGTCGTCACCGAGATCATGACGTGCCAACAGCAGTCGCGGGCGTGCGGCTGGAGAAACCAGCCAGTGTTGATGTCTACGGACTACCCAACGCTGGCACGCGCCCACTCTCATCTCCCTGCGCACCTTGCCCACATAAACCGCACCGCGAGCCTGCGGCGAGCGGTGCGTGAAATGGGGTGTTTCTCGTCCGTTGTCTTTGTCCGCGAAGCCGCTGGAAGGTGCCCTATGGGACCAATTCCGGTCTCGTAGAAGGAGCACTGAGATGAGCGATCAGAACACGGACGTGGTGACGACGGCGACAAAACCCGCGAAGCGCAAGAGCGTGTCGTTGACCGCAGGTGCAGGTGAGAAGTTGATGCGCTTGACGATCCTCGCACGGCGCACGGGCGGTGACGGTGGTGAGACGACGGTCAGTACCACTGACGTGAAGAAGAAAGCCACTCGGGGCATGACGCAGAAGTTCGACACGTTCGAACTCGCAGTTGAGGCCCTCACGAAGCTCGTGAAGGACGCGGTGGCAAAAGGCTGGAAGAAGACGGAGCGTGCTGGTGGATTCAAGGCACGTCCCGACGCGTTCACAACGATGCCCGCAGCGCCGAAGGCAGCAGGTGGGAAGTGAGCGCCAGGAAGCTCCGTGACGAAGTCCGTGAGCGTCTCGGGAACATCGCAGAGCAGGCACTCCTCGCGCAGAAGATGGCTCTCAAGAATGACAACCTGTGCGACGTACTCGACGACATCGACAACGAGGTTCAGGCGGTGATCAAGCTGGTCGAACAGGCGCGTGCGTCGTGAGAGGGTGTTTGCAGAAGGCGAAGACTGCGAAGCGAGGCCTCCAGAAAGGGGAGGCCTCGTGGAACATCATCCTGGCGCTTGGGCGCGGTGCGGACGGGAAACATAAACAGAAGTGGGTTCGCTTCCACGGCACGCGGAAGCAGGCCGAGGCAAAGCTCACGGAGCTGGTCGGTCAGCACGACAAAGGCGAGCTCGTCGAACCTTCGAAGCTCACCGTGGGTGTCTACCTCGATGAGTGGCTTACGACGACAAAATCACGGCGCGCAACTGGCACGCACCGGCTCTACTCAGCCGTGGTCAGGAACCATCTCAAGCCTGCCTTCGGGCACGTGCTGCTGCAGAAGCTCAACGTGCTGCACATCGAACGGTACTACGCCGACCGCGCGAACATTGGGTCGAGAACCAGTGCGGTGGTTCGTCACGCGATACTCGCCACAGCGCTAAATGCCGCGGTGAAGAAGCACCTGATCAACAGGAACGTCGCGAGCCTCGCTGCGAACAAGCCGAGCGCAGTGCAGCATGCGGCGGACTCTCTGACGAACGTCTGGAATGCCGATGAGGCGAGAACGTTCCTCATTGCTGTGAAGGAGGACGGCAACGCTCAGTGGATAGCGGTGTTCGCACTCTTGCTCGACAGCGGTGCTCGGAAGAACGAACTGCTCGGGTTGCACTGGCGCGACCTGAACGAGAACCAGCTTCGGATCGAGCGTCAGTTGATGGAGTGCAAGCCGGACGGAACACCGACCTTCGCACCACCAAAGCGTGGCGGGATTCGTTCACTTGACCTGTCCGACGAGACCGTTGCGCTGCTTCGTGGGCACAAGAAGAGGCAGGGCGAGGTCAAGCTCGCAAATCGCCAACGGTACAAGGACCACGGCTTAATGTTCGCTCAGGACTGGGACGAGTACGTGGCGACGAAGCGTGGTGAACTCGGCATACCGCTGGCCCCCGCCAGGGTGAATCGCAAGCTGGAGCTGGTCAGCAAAGCGGCGAACGTGCGACTCATAAACGTGCACGGCCTGCGGCACACGTGCGCGACTCTCCTGCTCTCTGCCGGTGTGCCTCCACACGTGGTGCAGCGGCGGCTGGGTCACAAGAAGATCGAGATGACGCTAAATCTGTACTCGCACGTGCTACCGAGCATGCAGGCTGATGCGGCATCACGTCTTGCAGCGCTGCTCCACGGCTGATCGAACGGATGGAGTGTCGGAGAGGGGTTCTCCGACACTTCGTCTAAGAGGGCGTCTAATACGCCAAACCAGACCAACCAGAACCAACCCGTACATGCCCGTACTTCGTGGACCTCGTGTCGCAGAGGAAACCGCGCGAGACCTCACGAGACCCGATCAAACCTCAATTCCTCAGGCAGATCTGCTATATTCGACTGCAGCTTGAGCCTGACCCTCGCAGCAACCATTCAAGAGGCGCCCCAGTACGAAGAGTTCTACGGCTTCGTGCAATCGCCGTTTACGCTCGCGCCCGATCCGCGCTTCCTCTACCTCAGCGAGTCCCACGACGGTGCCCTCCAGCTTCTGCTCCAGTCCATCCGACGCAAGGAAGGCATCATCGTCCTGACCGGCGACATCGGAACCGGAAAGACGACGGTGTGCCGGTCGGTGCTCGAGCGGCTGGACATGACGTCGTTCACGTCGCTGCTGCTGAATCCGTTCCTCTCCGTCGAGGAGATGCTGCGGGAGATCCTGCTCGACTTCGGCGTCGTCTCGAGGGAGGCCGTGCGCAGCGGACGCGTGGGCGCGGCCACCAAGCACGATCTGGTCAGCACGCTGCACGAGTTCCTGATCTCTCTGGTGCCGATCGGCGGCACCGGGATTCTGATGATCGACGAGGCCCAGCACCTGTCGCCTCAGGTGCTCGAAGAGCTCCGCGTGATCTCGAACCTGGAGACCAACCAGTCGAAGCTCCTCCAGATCGTCCTGGTCGGGCAGCTCAACCTGCTGGAGGTCCTTGCCGCGCCGGAACTGCGTCAGCTCGATCAGCGCATTTCGCTGCGCGCCACGCTGACGCCGCTCACCCGCACCGACCTCGAGGCGTATATCGGACACCGTCTATCGGTCGCGCGCGGCTCCTCGTCGGTCAACTTCGATTCGCAGGCGCTCGACGCGATCCATGCCACGAGCGAGGGCGTGCCGCGCGTGATCAACCTGCTCTGCGACCGGGCGCTGATGCTCGGCGCCCGCGACGGCATCAGCGTCATTCCCGAGGACATCATCACCGAGGCCGCAGACGGTCTGGGACTGCGGGCGGCTCGCGCTCGCACATGGTCGTGGTTCCAGGGCCCGCGCCGATGGATCCCGATCGTGGCGACGATCCTCGCGTTGCTCGCCACGCTCGCCGCGCTCACCCGCGTTTCGATTTGACGTGCTGTCTCATCGCCTTGGCGCCGATCTTCCCGCGCCGCTTCTCTTCAATCTGCGCACGTTCGTCCTGTTGTCGGGCCAGGTAGGCCAGCTCGTCCTGCAGCTTCAGATAGCTCGCCAGCCGGTCAGCCGGTAGGTGGCCCTCGGTCACCGCGGCCTTGACCGCGCAGCGCGGCTCGTCCCGGTGCCGGCAGTTGGTAAAGTGACATCCCGACGACAGCGTCTCGACGTCTTCGAACGTCCCATGGACGCCTTCGCCTGCATCCCACAACTGCAGTTCCCGCATACCCGGCGTGTCGATCACGAGCCCCCCCGAAGGCAGCAGGACGAGCTCTCGGTGTGTCGTCGTATGACGTCCCTTCTGGTCGGTCTCGCGGACTTCTCGCGTCTTCTGCACATCGGTGCCGACGAGACGGTTGATGATCGTGCTCTTGCCGACACCGGATGAGCCGAGGAGCGCTCCGGTTCGGCCCGAGGTCAGATACGGACCCACCTGATCGATGCCCTGATTCAGTTTCGGGCTGAGCACGTGCACCGGTACGCCACCGCCGACAGCCGCGACTTCCGCCACGTAGGCGGCGGGATCCGCGCAGAGATCGGACTTCGTGAGCAGCACGACCGGCTCGGCCCCGCTCTCCCGCGCCATCAGCAGATAGCGCTCGAGACGACGCGCGCTGAAATCGCCATCGAGCGACATGACGATGAAGATGACGTCGACGTTGGCGGCAACCACCTGCTCATCGGTGATGTTGCCGGCCGTGCGCCGCGAGAAGCGGCTGCGCCGGGGCAGCACCGCCACGATCGAGCCGCGGTCTTCGTCCGACCGCCGGCGAACGACCACCCAGTCGCCGACCGCCGGCAGCTCGCTTTGGCGTGTGGCCTCATGCTTGAACCGTCCAGAGAGGACCGCCTCGATGTCGCCCTCCTCGAGACCAACCCGATAGATGTAGTTGAACCCGATGATCACGCGGCCGGGGCGCATGTCCGGCTGGCCGGCCCAGACGTCGTAGTCGCGGGCCTGCACGTCGCCCCATCCAAGTTCGTCCAGCCCCATGCACTCTAAGTCTACGCGCCCGGGACCGCAGGGAGGGCGGGTACAATTCGCGACGTGGCGCTGGTTCCGTTCATCACCTTTGGGATCGCGGCGGTCGGGTTCATCCTGCTGGCCATGGCCGGCCCGGCGTATCGGCTGGGGCTGTCGCTGCCGAAGGCCTACGAGCTCATGCGATGGGCGGCCTATGTCGGCATCGTGGCCGCGGTCGCGGCGTTGGCGACGGCGGTGCTCGCCTATCGCCAGCGGAAGTGGCTGGGAGTCGTGGTCAGCGTGCTCGCCCTCGCCATCGGCGTGACGAGCATCGTCATTCCTTTCACGTGGCAGCGGCGTCTGCAAACCCTTCCGCTCATCCACGACATCACGACCGATCTCGACAACCCTCCGGCATTCCAGGCCGTCATCGCGCGCCGCGCCGACGCGCCCAACCGTCTCGATCGATCGCCTCAGCTCGCGGAATTGCAGCGCGAGGGGTACCCGGATCTCGCGCCGATTACGCTGCCGGGCAAGCCCGATGTGACGTTCGATCGGGCACTCTCCGTGGCTCAAGGGCTCGGATGGGAGATCGTGACGGCCGACAAGTCTTCAGGGCGGATTGAAGCCATCGACACCACGCGCTGGTTCGGCTTCACCGATGACGTGGTCGTTCGTCTGACGCCATGGGGCGCGGGCACGCGAGTTGACGTGCGGTCGGTGTCGCGCACGGGGCTGAGCGATCTCGGGCGTAACGCGAGACGGATTCGACGCTTTCTGAACGAACTGTCGAAAGGTACGTAGTGTCCGGCTTCATCCGGACGCGCGCATCCAGCTCGCCACGACGTCGAGCACTTCTCCATAGATCTGCTCCTTCTTGCGACTGCGTACGCCGAGGGAATGATCGCCGCCAGCGACCACATGGAGCGTGACCGGAGCAGCCATCGTCTCGATCACAGGCTGAAGCTCCGTGGGCGTGCCAAACGTGTCGCGCTCCCCTTGCACGATGAGCAGCGGCACGCGAATCGACGGCAGGTGCGCCGTGCGCGGCTTGTCTGGCCGGCCCGGCGGGTGCAGCGGATACCCCAGCGCGACGATGCCCTGCACGCTGTCCAGGCCCTCAGCGCCGAGGTGCGTCGCGATACGTCCGCCCATGGACTTCCCACCGATGAACACGCGTGCGCTGCCGCTCCACTCTCGCGTCGCGTCGACCACGTCGCGAAAGCATTGCTCGAGAACAGGGGCCGGGTCTGGCACGTGACGACGCCGCTGCATGTAGGGAAAGTCGAAGGTCACCACGGAGATGCGTCGGGCCGCCAGGCCGGTCGCCATCGCCACCATGAAGGGATGCTTCTGCCCCGCCCCCGCACCGTGTGCCAGCACGAGCACGGCGGCCGCGGTTCCGTCGGCTGGATACGTGATCGCGCCAGCGGCGACGAGCGCGCTCACGTGCTACTCCCGATACTGCTGGTGCAGCTGCACCGGCTTGGCTTTTCCGCGCACGCGCAGGTTGATCATCTCCACGAAAATCGAGAAGCCCATCGCGAAGTAGATGTAGCCCTTCGGGATGTGCTGCCCGAACCCTTCGCCGATGAGCGAGACGCCGATCAGGAGCAGGAAGCTGAGCGCGAGCATCTTGACCGTGGGATGCCGCTCGACGAACTCACTGATGGCGCCGGCGGACACCAGCATCACCCCCACCGCGATGACGACGGCCAGCACCATGACCGCCAGGTCCTCGGCCATCCCGACCGCGGTGATCACCGAGTCGAGCGAGAACACGATATCCAGCAGCAGGATCTGGATGATGACCCCCGCGAACGACGCCGCCCCGCGCCCACCGCCGTGCCCTTCCTCGCCCTCCAGCTTCTCGTGGATCTCATGGGTGCTCTTCGCGATCAGAAACAGGCCCCCGATCAGCAGGATGAGGTCACGTCCCGAGATCTCGTTCCCGAACGCCACGAAGAGCGGCGTCGTCAATCGCATGACCCAGGTAATCGACCACAGCAGGGCAATCCGGATGAACATCGCGAGCGACAGGCCCAGCTTACGCGCGCGGGCCTGATCCGCTTTCCGCACCTTGCCGGCCAGGATCGAGATGAAGACGATGTTGTCGATGCCAAGGACGATCTCGAGAACCGTGAGCGTGGCCAGCGCAATCCAGCCTTCAGCGCTGGTCGTCCAGCCAAACGCACCGGTGAGCGATGAAAACATCGGGGTCCTACGAGCGCGCGAGCGCGCGGCTCTCAGGCACGTCGACGAGCGCGCCCCAGGTATCGGGATCCTGCCAGATCAGCGTCGACAGGTACAACGCGACATCCTCCTGTGGATAGGATGCGCCGAGACTACGGGCCGCCTCGCCCAGGCGATCGGCCGACGGCGTCTGCACTTGTTCCTCGTCGATGAGTCCCTCGTTATGGGTGATGCCGAGCGCGTCGAGGAAGCTCCCCATCATCGGCCGCTGATGTGTCAGGTGATACGCGACCAGCAGGCGGGCCGCGAGGATCTCCGACACGTGACCGAGCGAGATGAGGTGGCGTGCCTTCTTCTCACGCGGAAGCGCCTGCACGCTCTTCATGCGGAACTTGATGCGCTGGGCGATCGCCGCCATCGCCTCGGCCTGCTCAACGGCCGCGTTCTCGTCCTGCCAGAAGGCCTCGGCGGCCTGCTGCTTGCGCTCGGGCGAGAGCAGTTTCCAGAGGTGTGATGGTCGTGGGATGTCTGGAAGGTCGGCCATGCTCAGGACGATACGTTAACATAGCGGCCATGCCCAAGCTGTCCGTCGAAGGGTTCGCGACCGTTGATGTCGAGGCAGGCAAGCGCCTGGTCCTCGCGATTGAGCAGGATGCGGGGGTCGATATTCTCCACGCGTGTGGCGGCAATGCCCGCTGCACCACATGCCGCGTCGAGTTCGTGAGCGGCGAGCCGCCGCGGATGACGGTCGCTGAGAAGACGAAGATGGAGGAGAAGGGTCTGACTGGCGTCCGGCTCTCGTGTCAGATCGTGTGCGACCACGACATGACCGTTCGTGCCATCAGCCGCCTTGAAGGGAGCGGGCGCCCGGATCCGGGCCGAACGCCCGAGCCCACGATTCAGCCGCCGCCGGAGTGGATATAGCAGTAGGCAGTAGGCAGTAGGCAGTGGGCAGTGGGCAGTGGGCAGTGGGCAGTGGCTGTCTACTGCCTACCGTCTACCGCCAACTGTCTACTGCTCGTTTAGTCGATCGAAATCTTCCGCAGCAGGTTGAAGTCGGACAGCATCTTGCCGGCGCCCAGGACGACCGCGGAGAGCGGATCCTCGGCCACCTGCACCGGCAGTCCGGTTTCAGCGCGCAGGCGCTCGTCCAGGTTCTGCAGCAGCGCGCCGCCGCCGCTCAGCACGATGCCGCGATCGCAGACATCCGCTGACAGCTCTGGTGGAATGCGCTCGAGCGCGTCGCGCACCGCCTGCACCATCTGGCGGACGGGCTCGGCGAGCGCTTCACGAATCTGATTGTCGTTGAGCACCACCGTGCACGGCCGGCCCTCGAGGACGTGCCGGCCCTTGACTTCCATTTCCTTGCGCTTCTGCAGCGGATACGCCGAGCCCAGCTCGATCTTGATCCGCTCGGCCGTCCGCTCGCCGATGAGCAGGTCGTGCTCGCGCTTGACATACTGCGTGATCGCCTCGTCCATGGCGTTCCCTGCCACACGGACGGACTTGCTGTAGACGATGCCGGCCAGGGAAATCACGGCGATGTCCGTGGTGCCACCGCCGATGTCGACGATCATGTTGCCGGCGGCTTCGGTAATCGGCAGCCCGGCGCCGATGGCCGCGGCCATGGCTTCTTCGATGAGGTGGACCTCACTGGCCTTCGCGCGGTAGGCGCTGTCCCTCACGGCGCGGCGTTCGACCTGCGTAATCTCCGACGGCACGCCAATCACCACACGCGGGCGGACGAAGCTCTTGCGCTTATGGGCCTTCTTGATGAAGTAGCCGAGCATCTTCTCGGCCGCCTCGAAGTCGGCGATGACGCCGTCCCGCATCGGGCGAATCGCCGTAATGCAGCCGGGGGTCCGGCCGAGCATCTCTTTCGCGTCGTTGCCGACGGCTTCGATCTGATCGGTGACGTTGTTGACCGCAACGATGGAGGGCTCGTTGAGCACGATCCCGGCGCCGCGCGCGAAGACGCACGTGTTGGCGGTGCCAAGGTCAATCGCAAGGTCGTGGGAGAAAAGCGACATCGCGCTTAGGAACATCGAAAACCTCTCTCGTTGCCGTCTGTCGTCGCAGGTTGTAATGGTGAAGTGCGTGAATTGTCAGCGTGGTCGCCAGAGGGGCAAGGATCGTACCGGAGACGCACTCATCCACGCTCACCACAAATGCCATCATCTGCACACGTTTTCGACCGGTTTGACCAGGGAGGTGACATGAGTTTGACACACGCAATGGCAAAACCGTCAGGGTATGTCGGATCCGTTGACGGAAAATCGACGGGATCGCACTTCTCCAGGCAGTGTATCGGCTGATAACGGCCAGACCTGCGTCGGCCGTCAGCCGACCTCTTTCTTCGGCCGCATGTTCGAAGCCAGGATGCGCTTGCGCAGCCGGATGCTCTTCGGCGTCACCTCGACCAGCTCGTCGTCATTGATGAACTCGATCGCCTGTTCGAGACTGAGCTTGCGCGGCGGCACGATCCGGATGGCCTCGTCGGCGCTCGAGGCGCGCATGTTGGTCTGCTTCTTTTCCTTACAGACGTTCACGTCCATGTCGTTGGTGCGCGAGTTCTCGCCGATGATCATCCCCTCGTAGACGACGATCCCCGGATCGATGAGGATCTCGCCGCGTTCCTGGAGGTTCCAGATCGCGTACGGAGTGGCCACACCCGTGCGGTCGGCGACCAGCGCGCCGGTCGGCCGAGACGGGATGGCGCCGTGCCACGGTTCCCACCCGGCGAACAGGTGGTTCATGATGCCGGTCCCCTTGGTGTCGGTCAGGAACTGCGACCGGAAGCCGATCAGGCCGCGGGTCGGAATGCGAAACTCGAGGCGAACGCGGCCACTGCCGTGATTCACCATCTTCGCCATCACGCCGCGTCTGCCGCCGGCCATGGCGATGACGACACCCTGAAAGTCCTCGGGCACGTCGATGATCAGGTCCTCGACCGGCTCGACACGGGTGCCGTTGAGCTCCTTCGTGACGATCTCCGGACGCGACACCTGCAGCTCGAACCCCTCGCGCCGCATCATCTCGATCAGAATGGACAACTGGAGCTCGCCGCGGCCGATGACGCGCAACTGTTCCGGGGTGTCGGTGTCCTCGACGCGCAGCGAGACGTTGCCGAGCAGCTCCTTCTGCAGCCGGTCGCGCAGGCTGCGCGACGTCACGTACTGCCCGTCACGTCCCGCGACCGGGGAGGTGTTGACGCCGAAAATCATCGACACCGTGGGCTCGTCGATGGCCGGAGGCGTAATCCGGACGTGGTTCTCGGGGTCGCTGATCGTCTCGCCGATGGTGATGCCCTCGATGCCGGCCAAGCAGACGATGTCGCCGGCCGCCGCCTGGTCGATCTCCACACGCTTCAGGCCATCGAAGGCAAACAGCTTGGTGATCTTCGTCAGCTCGATCGTCCCGCCCAGCTTCAGCACCGAGACCGGACCATTGAGCTTCACCGTCCCGTTGAAGACACGGCCGATCGCGATCCGGCCCAGGTAGTCGCTCGAGTCCAGGTTGGCGACGAGTATCTGCAGCGGCGCATCGGGATTCCCGCGTGGGGGCGGCACCGACTCGACGATGGCGTCGAACAGCGGCTGGAGGCTCTCCCCCGGCTTTGCCAGGTCCGTCGTGGCGAGGCCCTCGCGCGCGTTGGCGTACAGCACCGGGAACTCGATCTGATCCTCCGTGGCGTCGAGGTCGATGAACAGGTCGTAGACTTCGTTCAGCACTTCCTGCGGCCTGGCGTCGGCGCGATCGATCTTGTTCAGCACCACGATCGGCGGCAGGCCGCGCTCGAGCGCCTTCCGGAGCACGAAGCGCGTCTGCGGCAGCGGGCCTTCCGAGGCGTCCACCAGCAGCATGACGCCGTCCACCATCGACAGCGTCCGCTCGACCTCTCCGCCGAAGTCCGCGTGGCCCGGCGTGTCGACGATGTTGATCAGGATGTCCTGGTAGTGGACGGCGGTGTTCTTGGCCAGAATCGTGATGCCCCGCTCCCGCTCCAGATCGGTGTTGTCCATGACCCGATCGGCCACCTGCTGGTTGGCGCGAAAGGCACCGCTCTGCCGGAGCAGGCCATCCACCAGGGTCGTCTTGCCATGGTCCACGTGCGCGATGATGGCGACGTTCCGGCGGAGCGGGTTGGCGATCTGTTGCGACTTTCTCTGTGCAGACATCTTCCCAGTATACCTGTCTGATCCCGGTGCTAAGATCCTGGTGAGGATTCTGATGCCCTTGTTCGAATACTCCTGTACCGAATGTGACAACAAGTTCGAGCTGCTCATCAGGGGCAGCGAGACTCCGGAGTGCCCGTCCTGCCACAGCAGAGAGCTCGAGCGGCGCATGTCCGTGTTTGCGGCCCGCACGGCGGGGGGATCGTCTGGGTCGGAAATGTCTGCGGTGGGAGCGTGCGGCCGGTGCGGAGATCCGCGCGGGCCGGGCGCCTGCTCGATGAACTAGTAGGGGCGACGCATGCGTCGCCCTACATCACATAGGGTGGGCGACGCATGCGTCGCCCCTACGTGCCGCAGCTCCCCGCCATCTGCAGCGACGTCAGCGTGAGGCGCTCGTCGCCAGGCTCGTTGTAGATCAGCCCTCGCGCTTCCATCTTGTGGCCCTGATGTGACTCGGGGCTGAATGGCATCACGCTCAGCAACCGGTAGGTCCGCGTGCCGAGCTGGCGATTCGCCGCGGCTGGGAGTCCCTGCGCTGACGGCACATCGTCCCGCGTCGTGATCGGCTCGGCCGTCCGCGTCAACATCCACGTGTTGTCAGGTCCGCGCGCCAGGCAGCCTACGGTCTGCACCAGCGAGAAGTTCTGCACGCTGGTCTGTTCACCCTTCTTCAGGATCTGCGCCGAGGCGAGGTCGTTGCTCGCGAGAGCCAGCTCGCTGGATCCGGTTGGATAACCGTTGGTCTGCAAAATGTAGGTGACGATATCCAGCTTGGCCTGGTCGGTGAGGATCGTGCCGAAGTTCGGCGGCATCGTGTCGCGGATCTTGCCGAAGAGTGACTCGATCACGTCGCCGCCCCACGAGCTCTGGAAGCGGTCACCCTTGAGCGCCGGCGCCGTGGTGCCGGCGAGATCGGCACCGTGGCAGCGAATGCACGCCGTGTTGAACGTCGTCTTGCCGCGCTCGGCCTGCGCGGCGGTGTAGACACCCTGCCAGATGCGCGCGGGACTGTCCTGCGCGCGCATGCCGATGCTGCATCCGAGCAGCGCGGTCACAACCAGGAAGGATCGCTTGAACATCACACCTCTCCGGCGGGTCTCAAGACCCGCCGCTACTTTTTCGCCATCAGCTCGCGAAGGAGCTTGGCCGTGCTTTCACGCACTGGCGCCGGCCCGCCACGGCCGCGACCGCCCTGGCCCATCGCCACCTCGAGCGGCGTACGGCCCTGCTTGTTCTTCAGCGTGAGCGCTGCGCCCCGCTCGGCGAGGAAGCGGACGATGGAATCGGCGCCACGGCCGGCGGCCAGATGCAGCGCAGTCTGGCCGTTGGCGTTGAACGCGTTCACGTCCACGGCTTTCTCGACGCACAACTTGACGGCGTCGAGTGCCGCGGCCTCCGAGGGCGGAGCGGCGTACTCGGACGGGCGGCCGCTGCCGCTCGCCGCAATCATCAAGGCGTTGGTGTAGTCCTTCTGCGTGAGCGCCGGATTCGCCCCACCGTCGAGGAGCATCCGCATCAATTTCACGTCGTTGCTTTTCGCCGCGCGCATCAGCGGCGTCGTACCTTCGCCGAGACTCGCGTCGCCGCTGTCGTGATGACGGCCCAGGATCGGCCGCTTCAGGCGCGGGTTCGGATTCGCGCCCTTCGCCAGCAGCGCCTTCACGACGTCCGACGCATCGAGCTTGTCGGTCAGCTTGGGCACAGGACGACTCAGCATCGGCCCGAGTGTGTGCACGTCCACCGCCGCGTAGAGCGCCGTCATGCCGGTGGAGTCGGCGACGTTCAGCGCCACACCCTCGTCCACGAGCATCGCCGCGAGATCGAAGTGCGTGTTGACGATCGCGAGCATCAGCGCGGTCGACCCTTCGGGATCGGTGAGGTTGGGATCGGCGCCCGATTCGATCAGCGCGCGAGCCGCGGCGGGGGCGTTCTGTCTGGTCGCATACATCAACGGGGTCCAGCCGCCGCGCGGCAGGCTGGTCGACACCATGCCCGAGGTAATCCACTTGAACTCGGGAAATTGCAGGACCTTGGATGTGGCGTTGAGATCCGCGCCGCCCTCGGCCAGCACGCGAACCGCCTCGCCGTTGTCCTCCATCGCCGCCCACATCACGGCGGTCTGTTCCTGGGACTTCTCCCTGGCGTTCACGTACGCGCCGGCAAGGAGGAGCGCACGAACCGACGCCGGATTGCCGGCTCTCGCGGCCGTCATCAGCACGGTTTCCCCGTCGGGCAACACCGCGTTGGGATCGGCGCCAGCCTTGATGAGCGCCTGAATGACGGCGGCGTTGCCGTTGGTCGCGGCCAGCGATAGCGGCGTGATGCCGTACCGGCTCGCCGCCTTGACGTTGGCGCCGGCCCGAATCAGGAGCTGCACGGCCCGGGTGTCGTTCTCACGAACCGCCCAGTGCAGGGCGGTCATGCCGTCCGGCTCCGCCAGGTTCACGTTGGCGCGACGCTTCACGGCCGCGCGAAGGGCCTCGGGACTGCCCTGCTTGACGGCGTCGATCACCGGATTGGCCGGACCGGCAGCGTGAATGGTCGCAACGGCCGCAATGCCCACGATCGCGGCCGCTCGCAGGACGTAATTCAGAATGCAAAATGCAAAATGCAGACACTTCATGATTCGCGTTGACGGGGTGAAATGCGCAGCGGCTTCACCCGGCTCCTTCAGTGTCTGAATTCTGAATTCTGAATTCTGCATTCTCATCGCGCTCTAGATGTCGAGCGACTCCGTGCTGAGGCCGAATGTGTCCATCTCCGCGCCGAACCTGTGGCCGAGGCCGAGCATGAAGTTGGCGAGCGGCGTCTCCTTGTCGGCCCTGATGTGACGGTTGCCTTTCACGCGGCCGCCGTCGCCGCCCATCAGCAGCGTCGGGACGTCCAGACGCAAGTGCGTGTTGCTTTCGCTCATGCCGCTGCCGTAAAGGATCAGCGAGTGATCGAGCAACGATCCGTCACCGTCGGGCGTGTTCTTCATGCGGTCGATGAACTTCGCGAAGAGCGACACGTGCCAGGTGTTGAGCTTCACGAGGTTCGCGATCTTCTGGGCGTCATTGCCGTGATGCGACATCGAGTGGTGCGGCTCGGTGATGCCGATCTCGGGATACACGCGCTGGCTGGCGTCGCGGCTCTTCATGAAGGTGAAGACGCGCGTGGTGTCGGTCTGGAACGCCAGCACGATGAGGTCGTACATCAGCGCGGCGTGATCGGCGAAGTTGTCGGGCACGCCGATCGGCGCGTCCGGTACGACGACGTCGGTGGTCGCCTGCTTCTCGGCGCGCTGGATGCGCTGCTCGATCTCGCGGATGTGATCGAGGTACTCCGTGAGCCGCGAGCGGTCGCGCGCCCCGAGCCCGCGTTCGAGGTCGGAGACGTCCCCGGTCACCGAGTCGAGAATGCTGCGGTTCCGGCGCAGCCGCTCGAGACGCTGCGAGCTGGTGCCCGGCTGCCCGAACATCCGCTCGAACACGACCCGCGGATTGATTTCCATCGGCAGCGGCGTCGTCGGCGTCTTCCACGTGATCGTGTTCATGTAGGCGCAGGCGAACTGCGTGTCGCAGCCGCCGATGTAGCCGGTGAAGTCCTCGGTCGCGAGCTCGAGCGACGGGAAGATCGTCTCTCCGGCGATCTTCGCGGCGATGACCTGATCGATTGAGGTGTTGGCGTAGACGTCTTCGGCGATGGTCTGCTTGGCGAGTGCGCCTGTGAGCCAGGCGGCCACCGTGACGGCGTGACCATCGCGCGGCGTGCAGAGCTCGGACACGACCGTCATCGAGTCGCGATAGGGCTCGAGCGGCTCGAGGATGGGCGACATCTCGAAGTTCGCCCCGGTCTGTGCCGGCGTCCAGAAGCCAGGCCGCTCACCGAGCGGCACGAACACGGCGCCGAAACGGCGCACCGGATTGGCGGCGGTTTTCACCGTCGCCGTGAATGCCGGGACCATGGCATCGAGCAGCGGCAGTGCGAGCGTCGCCCCCATGCCGCGCAGCATCGTTCGTCGGGACAACGACATTTTCCTCATGTCAACTCCTCAAACAAGCCCACTGCTCAACCCAGGCGGGTCTCAAGACCCGCCTCTACATCATCGGTCCGGCTAACCAGCCTCCGCCAAGGCTACGGCGGTCCGCCGAAGCTTTACGCGAAGGCGGAAGCCGGACACTACGTACTCGTCACCGTCGAGCGGAGGTTTCCGCGGCGGGCCCCGCCGGGGACGCCACCGTACGCATCTGAAACGGAGTACTCGTCACAATCCCATGCACGATGGTCGAGAACCGGTAGTTCTGGCGCCCCGCGTTGCGGACGATCCCGCGCACCGACGGCATGTCGTTGGCCGCGACGCCGCGGCCGAGCGCGTACGTCATCAGCTTTTCCGTGAACGTACTCACGAAGATCTCGGGCTGGCGGACCAGGGCGTTGCGCAGCGTCACCACGCCATCGACGCGCGTGCCGTCCATCAACTGACCCGAGGCGTCGATCGGCGTGCCCAGCGTGCCACCATCGCGGGTTCGGTACGCCCCGACGGCATCGAAGTTCTCGAGCGCGAACCCGATGGGATCCATCAGCTTGTGACACGCCGCGCAGGTCGGGCTCTCGCGATGCTCCTCGAGCCGCTGCCGCACGGTCTGGACCTTGCCGCCGCCTTCGTTCTCCTTCAGCGGTGGAACGTTGGCGGGTGGAGACGGCGGTGGCGCGCCCATCAGGTTGTCGAGAATCCACTTGCCACGAACGACGGGAGATGTCCGATCGGTGTGCGAGCTCACCATCAGCACACTGCCCTGCCCCAATAGACCCTTGCGCGTCTCGTCGGTCACCGTGATGCGTCGAAACTGGCTGCCCTTGACGTTCGGAATCCCGTAGTGCCGCGCCAGCCGCTCGTTGACGAACGTGTAGTCGGCGGTCATCAGGTCCAGGACGTTGCGGTCCTCACGCATGATGCTGTCGAAAAAGAGCTCGGTCTCGCGCTCGAACGCCTGCCGCAGGTTGTCGTCGAAATCCGGGAACTCCAGCGAGTTCGGCACCTGGTTCTTGAGGTTGCGCAGATACAGCCACTGGCCCGCGAAGTTGTCGACCAGGGCCTTCGACTTGGGATCGGCGAGCATGCGCTCGACCTGCCGCGACAGCACCGACGCGCTCTTCAGCTTTCCCTGCGCCGCCACGTCGAGCAGCTCATCGTCCGGGATGCTGCTCCACAGAAAGAAGGACAGGCGTGACGCCAGCTCCAGATCCGCCACGCGGTACGGGGCTCCAGGCGCCACGCCTGCCGGATCGCGCTCGGTGCGAAACGTGAACTTCGGGCTCGCAAGAATGCGCTGAAGCGCCAGCTGGATCCCCGCTTCGAAGTTGCGGTCGCGGCGGCCTGTTTCGTAGAACGCGAACAGACGACTGAGATCGCCGTCGGTGACCAACCCGCGATAGGCGCGCCGCGCGAGCGTCGCGATGATCGTTTTCGCGCACGGGGATTCGCCCGCGGTACTGGTCGGGCGGCATGTGAACACACGCCGCCGGCTCGGTGTGTCGCCGGGCCCGGTCGGCTTGAATGGTCCGGTCACGATGATGCGGTCGATGTGCGGCCACCCGGAGGGATCGAGCGTGTCGTTCGAGCTGCGCAGGAACGGCTGCAGGCGCCACGGCACGGGTGCGGTCTTCTGGATGAACGCCACGCCGATGGAACGCGGACCAGCCGCCAGCTTCGGGCGCACAGTGAACCTGGCCTCAACCGCATCCCCGGCAGCGGTCGGATTGGCCAGCGCCGCCGTGAAGTCGGCGTCGCCGCCAAACGAGGCGAGCCTCACGCGCTCGCCGTCAACGGAGACCTCGAGCTGATGCTCGGACTCGAGGCCCCGCATGGCGCCAAGGTTGGTGCGAAACAGCCGCACCTGAATCAGATACTCTCCGTCGAGCGGCAGCGTCGTCTGGATCAGTCGTCCGCCGACGGTGCCAATCGGCAGGCCGTCAATGTGCTGGTCCTGCGACGCGTCCTGCCGCACGAGAAACGTTTCTCCAGCCGGCTGCGTTTCGGGATCGCCCACGGCGAGCGCGCTCAGCTTCCCCGCCGCCGACAGATACCGCTCCATCAACACCGGCGAGACACCCAGAACTTCCGCAATATTGTCGAAGCCGTAGCCCGAATCATCTGGAGGGAGCAGCGCCGCAGGGTCGACGTCGAGCGCAAGGAGATCGCGAATTGCGTTGGCGTACTCGGCGCGATTCAAGCGATGAACCGTCGATCGTCCCGGCTTGGGTGTCGTCGCGGCGGCGCGATCGAGCGTCGTTTCCAGCCAGCCGACGAGCGCGCGCTGCGTGGCTTGGTCCGGCCGGGGCATGCCCTGTGGCGGCATCATCCCGACGCGCACTTTGCGCACGACTTTTTCCCACACGTCCGCGTGCGCGGGCACCTCTGCGAGATCGAGCGCGTCGAGCGTGAGCCCGGCGGTCTTCGTCCGCTGGTTGTGGCAAGTGACGCAGTATTTGTCGAGGACCGCCCGTGGATCGGCGCCTGAAGGAGCCGCCGACACACCAAGCGTCGCGGAGGCCTGGCGCTGGGCTGTGGGAGCTTGCGGGCCGGCCGCCTGCAGCACGCTCCACGCGCACACGACGCTTCCAGCGACGCCCAGGAAACACCAGCGATTACGCACGGACACTCCTTGGAGTCATCCCGCCTCTCCACACGATCGATCCCAGGCCCAGACGCTAAGTATAGGGCGTTCTTTTCTGTAGGAAAACGGCTAATTCCGCGCAAATGTGAGGGCCTACTGGACCGCGCGGCGCAGGCGGACCTGTCCCGCCGAAGCCGCCCTACAGGACGGCGCGGCGAAGGCGGAGTGCGTTGGCGATCACGGACACGGAACTGAAGGTCATGGCCGCGCTCGCGATCGTCGGACTGAGGAGCAGACCAAACACGGGATAGAGGACGCCGGCCGCCAGCGGCACGCCCAGGACATTGTAGACGAACGCGAAGAACAGGTTCTGCCGGATGTTCTTCATCGTCGCGCGGCTCAGACGCCGGGCCCGCACGATGCCGCGGAGATCGCCCTTCACGAGCGTCACGGCGGCACTCTCTATGGCGACATCCGTGCCCGTACCCATCGCGATGCCGACGTCGGCCTGGGCGAGCGCCGGGGCATCGTTGATACCGTCGCCCGCCATGGCCACGCGCTGGCCTTGTGCCTGCAGCCGCTTGATCACCTGGGCTTTCTGCTCGGGCAGCACTTCCGCTTCGACCCGATCGATCCCGACCGACCTGGCGACCGCGTCCGCCGTGGTGCGATTGTCACCCGTGAGCATCACGACCGTGATGCCTTCCCGGTGCAATGTAGCGATGGCGTCACGAGTCGTGGCTTTGACGGGATCCGCGACGCCGACGATACCCGCCGGCTGTCCGTCGATCGCGACGAGCATCACCGTCTGTCCGTCTCGTCGCAAGTGGTCGGCCCGTTCTCTCAGGGTTCCCACGTCGATGCCCAGCACGTCGAAGTGCGTGAGGTTGCCGATCGCGATGGTGCGACCGTCAACGACGCCGGTCACACCCTTCCCCGTCGCGGACTTGAAACTATCCGGCACCGACAGCGCGATGCCACGCTCGCGTGCGCCGGCCACGACGGCGGCTGCCAGCGGGTGCTCGCTGACGCTTTCCAGACTCGCCGCGGCGCGAAGCAACGTGACCTCATCGAGACCGGGTTGCGGCTCAACGATCGTCAGCCGCGGCTTGCCTTCGGTCAGCGTGCCGGTCTTGTCGACGACGACCGTGGTGACCTGTTCAAGGATCTCGAGAGCTTCCGCGTTCCTGAACAGAACGCCCAGCTCTGCGCCGCGGCCGGTGCCGACCATGACGGACATGGGCGTCGCCAGCCCGAGCGCGCATGGACAGGCGATGATGAGCACGGCAACCGCGTTGACAAGGGCGTGGGCCAGGCGTGGCTCGGGGCCGTAGACCGCCCACACCGCGAACGTCACCACGGCTACTGCGATGACGACCGGCACGAACCACGCGGAGACGACGTCGGCGAGGCGCTGAATCGGCGCGCGCGAGCGTTGCGCCTCGTTCACCAGTTGGACGATCCGAGCGAGCATCGTGTCGCTTCCGACACGCCGCGCCTCCATCACGAAGGTACCGGTGTCGTTGATCGTGCCGCCAGTCACCTCGTCTCCCGCGGCCTTCTCGACCGGCACGGGCTCGCCCGTGACCATCGATTCGTCGACGACACTCGATCCGTCGACCACAACGCCATCCACCGGGATGCGGTCACCGGGCCTGACGCGAAGGCGATCGCCGACGTGGACGTGCTCGAGCGGAACATCGCGCTCAGTACCGCCCGGCTCGATCCGTCGGGCTGTCGTTGGCGCCAGTTTGAGCAGGTTGCGAATCGCCGCACCCGTGCGGCTGCGCGCGCGGAGCTCGAGTACCTGCCCGAGGAGCACCAGCACGACGATCACCGCTGCCGGCTCGAAGTACACCGCCACGTCGCCGCCCGCGCGAAACGAGTCAGGAAAGAGATCCGGCGCAACCGTCGCCACCACGCTGTACCCAAACGCCGCGCCCACGCCGAGCGCGATCAGCGTGAACATGTTGAGGCGCATCGTCCGCAGCGACGCCCAGCCTCGCTCGAAGAACGGCCATCCACCCCACAACACGACCGGAGTGGCGAGCACGAGCTCGAGCCCCTGCAGCGTGCGCGCCGGAAGCAGATGATGAAGCCCCTGGCCGGGCAGGATCTCCGAGGCCATGAAGGCGAGAATTGGCGCGGTGAGCGCGAGCGACCACCAGAAGCGGCGGCCCATGTCGGCGAGCTCTTCGTTCGGCTGCTCGTCGAGGCTCACATCAAGCGGCTCGAGGGCCATCCCGCAGATCGGACACGACCCCGGGCCGCGCTGGCGCACCTGGGGGTGCATTGGGCAGGTGTATTCGGGAGCCGGTGGCACACCTGGCGCAGGCGACCGCTGCTTCACCAATGTCAGCGGCGCCGAGTGTAGAGGCGAGTGTGTCGAGTGTAGAGGCGGGTCTTTAGACCCGCCTGCAGGGGCCCGCATCGCCTGCAGTCCCGGGCGGTAGCCTGGATCGAGGTACTTCCCAGGATCCGCGCGGAAGCGTTCGAGGCAGCCCTTCCCGCAGAAGTAGTACGTCTTCCCGTCGTGCACGGTACTGCCAGCGGCTCTCGCCGGCTCGACTTGCATCCCGCACACGACATCGATTTCCATTCGGTGTACCTTTGACCAATCATATGACGATCATTCAGACCACCAGGTGCCTCCTGATCGCTGCACTGTCCGCGAGCTGCGGCGGTGGAGGATCACAACAAGTCGCTTCCACGACAGCGGCGCCCGCCGCGCCGGCGTGGACCGTCAACATCGAACCGCTGGAGATCCCGGCGGGAGACAAAACGTCGCAGCCGCAGCTCACGGTCTCGAACCGCGGTGTCCTTCTGAGCTGGCTCGAGCAGGGTGAGACGGACTTCACGCTGAAGTTTGCCGAGCGATCGGGCACGGCGTGGTCCGCGGCGCAGAAGGTCGCCTCGGGCAACGACTGGTTCATCAGTTCGGCGGACGTGCCGTCAGTCATCCGGATGCGTGACGGCACGCTCGTCGCGAACTGGTATCCGGCCGTGGACTTCAGGGTGGAGGCCTACGACATCCGCCTGACGTACTCGAAAGACGAGGGCAAGGCCTGGGCGCGTCCGATCGTTCCGCATCACGACAAGACCCGCACGCAGCACGGTTTCGTGTCGATGTTCGAGATGCCGTCCGGCGGTCTTGGGCTCGTGTGGCTCGATGGGCGCAATCAGGGCAAGGAACCAGAGGACGCTGAGATGGCGCTCTATTTCGCCAGCTTCGACACCGCGTGGAAGCAGACGGCGGAAACATCAGCTAACACGCGCGTGTGCGAATGCTGCACGACGTCGGCGGTGGTCACGCCGGATGGGGTCGTGGCGGCGTTCCGCGATCGAAGCCCGAAGGAAGTTCGCGATATCCACGTCTCGCGACTCGAGAACGGGACGTGGAGCGATGCGCAGATCGTGCACGCCGACAACTGGGCGATCGACGCGTGCCCGGTCAACGGCCCCGCGCTCAGCGCGCGCGGTCGCCAACTGGCCGCGGCCTGGTTTACCGGCAAGGACGACAAAGGCCAGGCGTTCGCCGCGTTCTCTCCAGACGCCGGACGCACGTGGGGAGCGCCGATTCGGCTCGACGATCAGTCGTCGCTCGGACACGTGGACATCGAGCTGCTCGACGACGGCTCAGCGGTCGCGACGTGGGTGGAATTTGCGGACGGTCGCAGTCAGTTCAAGACGCGCCGCGTCGAGTCGTCTGGCACGCGCTCTGGCGCAACCAACATCGCGCCCGGTCCCGGACGGATCAGCGGCTATCCTCGCGTGGCGCGCAGCGGCGACGAGCTGATCTTTGCGTGGACGGAAGGCGCCGAGGAAGAGGGCGCACAAAAAGTAAGAGGGGCGATTGCACGCGTGCCGCGTGCAACCGCCCCTTAGCTATCGGCGGGTCTAAAAAGCAAGACCCGCCCTACCACGTAGAGCGGGTCCTCTTCTTCGAGAGCGTAGGCCGGGTCTTGTTCCTCAAGACCCGGCAGCAAATCTAGTCGACGATTTCACCCGGCTTACGACCCCAACCGAAGCCATCCTTCGGGCGATGCAGCGTGACCATGCGAACGCGATGGTCCTTCGGGTTGCGACCCGGGCTGCCCGAGATGATGACGTGGTCGCCCGCCTTCAGCGTCTCTCTGGTGACGCCCTGGCCCCCGAGCTGACCAGCGCCGCCCCATTCGACGGCGTAGCGCACCATCGATCCATCCTTCTCCTTCACCATCAGGTGCACGAAGGAGTGCGGATTCCGAAACAGGAACTGCACCAACTCGCCTTCAATCTGCACGGTCTGATCTTCGAGATACGTGGCCGCGAAGGAGTGATGGGCGTACGCCTGCGCGCCAACGAGACTCGCTGCCGCGACAAGCCCGATAACCAGGTAACGCTTCATAGAGGTTCCTCCCTGACAGAACCGAACTTCTGAAAGGAATCGTAGACGACTTGCCGTGAAATTGGTCCTGAAGAGTCTCTGAATTCTTCGTCAGAAAGAAGCCAGCTCATCTCCCGCGGGCCGCGACTCGGGGAGGATACACCAAAAATCGTTAATTTGATATTTGTGGAAATATCGGTATACTGGCCGCATGACGTCACCGACCGACCACGATGTCGCTCAGTATGCCGACATGCTGGCGGCCATGGGCGCTGAGCCCCGCCTCAGAATCGTCCGGCTGCTCCTTGCCGCGCATCCGAAGGGCCTGATCGCCGGCGACATCGGCACCGAGCTCGATATCGCCTCGTCAACGCTGTCTCATCACCTCGAGCGCCTCAAACGCGAGCACGTCTTGAACGTACGCCGCGAGGGCACGTTCCTCTGGTACACGGCCAACGCCGAAGCGCTCGAGCGGCTGCTCAAGTTCCTGTTCGCCGAGTGCTGCACACGCAGCAGCCTCATCAGCCCCGACCGCCTCACCATGCGCGCGTGACCTGTAGGGGCGACGCATGCGTCGCCCCTGCCTTGTCAGGAGAACACCAATGGATGCCATCACCGAGACCGTCCGAGACAGATACGCCGAAGCCGCGAAGCGCGCGGCCGCGGGCGGCACCGCCAACTGCGGCTGCGGCACCGGCGCCGTCGCCTGCTGCGATCCGATCACCTCGAATCTGTATAGCGATGACGAGGCGCGCACGCTGCCTGAAATGGCGCTCAAGGCCTCGCTCGGGTGCGGCAACCCGACTGCCCTCACCGTCCTGCGCGAGGGCGACACGGTCCTCGACCTCGGGAGCGGGGGCGGCATCGATGTGATCCTCAGCGCCCGCCGCGTCGGCCCCACCGGACTCGCCTACGGGCTCGACATGACCAGCGAGATGCTCTCACTCGCCAGAGACAACGCCCGTGCGGCCGGCATCACCAACGTGCAATTCCTCGAGGGGCAGATCGAGCACATTCCGCTCCCGGCGAACATCGTCGACGTGATCATCTCCAACTGCGTCATCAATCTGGCCGCCGATAAGGACCTCGTGCTGCGTGAGGCCTTTCGCGTGCTCAAACCGGGCGGCCGCCTCGCTGTGTCCGACGTGGTCACGCGCGGCGACATTCCGGACGAGATCAGACGATCGATGGAGTTGTGGGTAGGTTGCGTTGGCGGCGCGCTGACTGTAGCCGACTATCGCGCGAAGCTCGAAGCCGCAGGGTTTACCGACGTCGGATTCGAAACGACGCGTGAGTACAATGTCGAGGACGCACGCGCGTTTCTCGCCGAGTCAGGCCTCGATGTCGACGCCATCGCGCCGCAGGTGAACGGTCTCGTGACGAGCGCCTTCGTTCGCGCCCGGAAGCCCGAGGCCGCCTCGTGCTGCGGGCCGACCTGCTGTTCGTAGATCGGTCCCGGCGGGTCTAAAGACCCGCCGCTACGACGTCTAAGCGCTACGACGTCTAAGCGCGATCTCTGTAGAGGCGGGTCTTCAGACCCGCCTGCCCCTATCTCGCAGCGATGTAGGCGTTGACCTGCTCTTCGAGCAGCGCCAGCGGGAGCGTGCTGTTCCTGAGGACGGCATCGTGAAAATCGCGGATGTCGAACCGCGCGCCGAGTGCCTGCTCGGCCTTCCGCCTCAGCGCCTTGATCTTCAGCTCGCCAAGCTTGTAGGCCAGCGCCTGGCCTGGGCGCGCGATGTAGCGATCGATTTCGGCGATCGACTGTCCGGGCACGTGCCGCGCGAAATACTCGCGCGCGCGGTCGCGCGACCAGCCCATGGTGTGGATGCCGGTGTCGACGACGAGCCGGACGGCGCGGAACTGCTCGCTCGCGAGCTGACCGAACTTCGTCGTGCTGTCGCGGTAGACGCCAAGCTCCTGGCCCAACGACTCGGCGTAGAGCGCCCACCCCTCGGAGAACGCCGGCGCCGCGAACACACGCCGGAAGTCGGGAATCCCGGTCAGCTCCAGCCCGAGTCCGCGCTGCAGATGGTGGCCCGGCACCGACTCGTGCAGGACGAGCGAATCGATGTCGTACTTGAACTGCTCCTGCGGCCGGTACGTATTCATGTTGAACCAGGCCGGCCGGGTGCCATCGGCCGTGCCGGCAGTGTAGTTCGACGCGGTTGAGGCCTCCCGATCCGCCGGGATCGGCCGCACACCGACCGTCATGCGAGGCAGTCGCTTGAAGAGCCGTGGCAGCGCGGGCTGCACGCGCGCGAGCACGTCACGGGCGTACGCCAGCATCTCCTCCTGGCTGGCGAAGCGCATCCCCGGTTGCGCGCCGACCTGGCGCTCGTAGTCAGTGACCGATCCGTTGAATCCCGCCTCGCGCGCGAGGCGCTCCATCTCCTTCTCGATGCGCGCCACTTCCTGCAGGCCGAGCCGATGGATCTCCGCCGCCGGCATCCTCGTCGTCGTGTAGGCGTGAATCAGTGCGGCGTAGACGGCCGCTCCATCTGGAACCGACCCGATCCCGATCTGCGCCCGCGCCTGCTTCCGGTAGGTGTCACGCAGGAATGTCTCGAGGCGCTTCCAGCTGGGGACGAACTGCTGCGCGTACGCGGCGCGGGCCTCGGTGGACAGTCGCGCCTGATCGGCGGCTGATATCTCCGCGGGGAAGCGCCGGAAGGCGGCGAGCAGCGGCGAGTCCACCGCCGCTGGGCTGCCCTGCGCGGTCACCTGGTCGAGCATCAGATCGACGACGATCGCCGGCTGTGCGAGTCCCGCTGCCAACTGCTCGCGGACGAGGGCGATGGTCTGGTCGATGTAAGCCGGCAGCCCGCGAAGGCGCGCGAGGATGTTCTCGTAGTCCTTCACGGTCCGCGCCGGCATCTGATCGACGACCACGAACACCTGGTTGTGCGCGCCATCGGCCTGTGACACGCGCTGCACGAGATTCAAATGCGGCTCCGCTTCGAGCGCGGTCTGCAGCTCGTACTCCATGAGGAGCGCGGTCAGGAGATCGGCGCCGTTCAAGGTCCCCGGAGAAACCCACATCGCCTTCTGCAGGAACTCCCGCTGGTCGTACCGCAACCGATCGCGGGCGGCCTTCGACCAATCCGTCCAGCGGGCGTTGTGGTCCACCCGGCCGACGCGCGTCGCGAGCTCGGGCTCCTTTGCGAGTCGCCATTCCCAGTAGTCGCTCACCAGCTGCGCGAGCGTCTGGGACGAGGGGCCCGAGAAGCGCTCGGGGCCCTGGGCGACGAGGAGCACCGGCGCCGCGAGACACGCGAGCGCCAGCAGAAGTCTCTTCATGAGATCAGAGTAATTCAAAATGCAAAATGCAAAATTCAAAAAGGCAGAAGGCAGACGACACAAACTTCAACCGCCGAGTGTTGAGCGCTTCGCATCCGCGTTTTGAATTTTGAATTTTGAATTTTGCATTCAGTTCGCCGGCAGGCGAAATGCGATCAACTCGCCCGGGAAGTTCGCATTGCTGATCGCCACGACGATGTACTGCCGGCCGTTCAGCAGGTAGGTCATCGGCGAGCCCGTCTGCGGCGCCGGCAGGTAGACGGCGCCGGCGTCCTGACCGGTTCGCTTGTCGTAGGCACGAAGCATCGCGCCGCGCCGGCCGTCAGGCAGCGTGAACAGGCCACCCTCACCCGCAATCAGCAGCGTCTTGGTGACCAGCGTGCCGATGCGGCCCTGCCGGCCGGTTCTCGGAATCGTCAGCCCCTTGAGCAGCGGATGGTTGCGCACGTTGTCGGGCGTCTCGCCATGCGCGACCTGCCACATCAGCTCGCCTTTGTGCAGATCGATCGCGGTGATCCGCCCGTACGGAGGCTTGATGATCGGCAGGCCTTGCACCGTCGGCGTAACGGGTGGTGCCTTCGGGTTGGCTGGATCGACTGCCAGCCCGCGCACATACGTCATGTCCGATGGTTTCACCGGGCGGTCCGCGCCAGGCACGAGCCCGAGCGCCGCCACATTGGTGTTGGTAAAGATGTAGAACGCACCGGTCTCCGGGTCGTACGAACCACCCTGCCAGTTCGCTCCTCCGGTCGCGTCCGGCAGCATCAGCGTGGCGAGAGGCCCAGGCCACGTGCTGACGACGGGGGGCGTGAAGATCGGCCCGATCTTGTAGCGGGAGGCGAGCTTCACGGCTTCGGCTCTGAGCTCCGGCGTGTAGTCGATCAGATCGTCGAGCGACACGCCTTGACGCTCGTACGCCGGCGGCCTGGTCACGAAGCGTTGTGTCGGCCACGACTGTTCCATCGGCACGGTGGACCGTTCGACGGCACGCTGCTCGATCGGCCAGACCGGTTCGCCCGTCACGCGATCGAAGACGTAGAGCCAGCCCTGCTTGGTCGGCTGCGCCACGATCTTCCGCATGCGGCCGTCGATCATGAGGTCGGCAATGATCGGCGCACACGGCAGGTCCCAGTCCCAGATGCCGTGCTGAATGAACTGGTAGTGCCACTTGCGCTTGCCCGTCTTGAGATCGACGGCCACCAGACTCTCTCCGAAAAGCCCGGCGCCTGGACGATGACCGCCGTAGTAGTCGCCGGTCGGCATCTCGACGGGCAGGAAGACGGTGCCGAGCTCCTCGTCGACGCTCATCTGCGCCCAGACGCCGGCATTGCCGGTATAGGACTCGGAGTCCTGCTCCCAGGTGTCGCTGCCGAACTCGCCCGGCTCGGGGATGGTGTGGAAGATCCACAGGCGCTTGCCCGTGCGCACGTCGTAGCCGCGGACGTAGCCCTTCTCGTTGCGCCGGCTCTCCGGCCGGCTGCCCTCGGTATGCGCCGCGCCGATGATGACGACGTCTCCGGCAATGATCGGCGCCGCGTGCAGTCCGATGTCACCAGTGACGAGATCCATGTCCTGATCGTCGTCGAGCTTCAGATCGACGATGCCGTTCTTGCCGAAGCCGGGGACGAGCGCGCCGGTCTTCGCGTCGAGCGCCACCATCCGGTAGCCGGGCGTGACGTAGATGATCCGCGACGATCGGCCGTCGGACCAGTAGGCGAGACCGCGCCCCGACAGCTGACGCGGCGCTTCCTCGCCGCGCTTGCCTTCCTCCTCGCTGTGCATCCACTTCATCTCGCCGGTGGCGGCGTCGAGGGCGACGACCGCTCGTCGCGTGCCCGCGGTCGTGTAGAGCCAGCCGCCCACCATCAGCGGTGTCGATTGGAAATTGAATTCGGGGCGCGGTCCGAGGTTGTCGGTCTTGAGGCGCCACGCGACTTCGAGCGTGTTGAAGTTGTCCTTGGTGATCTGGTCGAGCGGCCGGTATCTGGTGCTCGCGAGGTCGGCACCGTACGTCGGCCACTCGTCGTAGGGGCCGCCTTTAGGCGGCCCGGGCGTTTGTGCGGCGACGGTGTCGGGCCGGTCCTGCAGACCGGCCAGTATCAGCGCGAGCCACACACCACCACACGCGAACCGCCAACCGAACGTTCGCCTCTTCAACGCGGCCATACGACTCCCTGCTCCTTGCGTGTCACGGCGCGGAGCCCTTTGTAGACGAACTTCTGGAGGCGCTTTCCTTCGTACGTCTCCGTCGTGTAGAGATTGCCCTTCGAATCGGAGGCGATGCTGTGCACGGCGTAGAACTGCCCCGGCTGCCGACCGCCGTCGCCGAAGCTGGTGAGCTCTTCGAGCGTGTCGCGGCGCAGCACGCGCACTTTCATGTTCCTGCCGTCGGCCATATAGAGGTAGGTCTGCGCCGCGTCCTTCGAGAACGCGATGTCCCAGACCGCGCCCTCGCTCAGGCTGTTCTTCGCGAAGAACGCTTCCTTCACGAACGTGCCATCCTTCTGGAACACCTGGAGACGGTTGTTCTGGCGATCGCACACATAGACCAGACCGTCCTTCGAGAGGTCGGCGCAGTGCACGGGATTCCTGAACTGCTGCGCGGGCGGCGCCTCCGGCTTGTACGCCCCCAAGGGCGTGTCGTCCGGTTTGTTGCCGTACGCGCCCCAATAACGTTTGAGCGTCCCGGTGTCCGCGTCGACAATCGCGACGCGTTTGTTCAGATATCCATCGGCGAGATACGCCTCATTGGCCGTTGGGTCGACGAAGATCTTGGCGACCCTGCCGAACGCCTGCGCGTCGTTGCTGCCGCCGACGTACGTGGGCTTACCCTCGCTGCCGGGCGGCCCCATCCGTGCGCCGGACTTCCCCACCTGCAGCAGGAACTTCCCGGCCCTGGTGAACTTCAACACCTGCGCATCGGCATCACCATTGCCACCGATCCACACGTTGCCCTTGTGGTCCACGGTAATGCCATGGTTCGAGGCCGGCCACTGGTAGCCCGCACCCGGACCACCCCAATGCCCTACCAGGTTGCCTTCGGGATCGAATTCGAGCACCGGCGGCGCCCCGGCGCAGCACTCGCCGGTGGGCGGCTGCAGCTCGAGGCCCTTCTCGTTGTTGCCGAGCGTGGCCGAGCCGCGGTGGATCATCCACACGTGATCGCGCTCGTCCACCGAGACGCCGATCGCCGATCCGAGCAGCCAATGGTTCGGGAGCGGCTTGGGCCAGAACGGATCGACCTCGAAAGACGGCGCGTCGACCCGGCTCTGCCCCGCCAGATCACGCGCAACGACAAGGCCCGCCGCCGTGGCGATGACGAGCAGGACGATCACTCTGCCGCGTGCTGGAGAGATGCGCATAAGGCCTCCTGACGCGCGGATTATATCGGGACTCGGGATCCGGGATCCGGGAGAACACGGAATCGCGCGGCGGCTCAGTGGTGCGGTTGCTGCCCGCCGCGGCGGGCCCACCAGTCGGCCAACGCGACGATCCACACGACGACGGCTATTCCACCCATCAGGATGAGGACGTTGCTCATGACTCAGGCACTTTCTCAACGAGCACCGAACGCTGTCGCGGCCTCAATCGTAACATCGTCCTTTTCATGAGACTGGGCCGTTGCGACGAGCGTGCCGCACGAGCATTCGAGAAAAATACTCGATACGCGTTCGTCGCTGTGCAGGTCTTGCGATCTCAATTCAGTCGGAGTGTGGCAAGAATCGCACCTTCCACTTACTTGTCACTTCACACTTCACACTTCACACTTCACACTTTACACTTGGCGCGAGCCCGGGCCACCACCACTCGAAAACCGATGCTGCCGACCCGGGAGTCCGGGAGGACCCTGAAGCGATAGGCGGCACGGGCGAAGAGATCGAGGTAGCCGAACGACCCGCCACGCACCACACGGGGAGCTTCATCGGGCGCCCTTAAGTCTTCGCGCGTGTGATCGTCAGGCCGATATGGATAGCCAAACACAGGCTTGTCCCGGCCGCGACTCCACAGGCTTCGCGTCCACTCCCAGACGTTGCCGCTCATGTCGTGGGCGCCGCATGGACTTGCCCCTCCAGGAAACGCCCCGACAGCGCTCGTCTGGTAGATGCCGGTCTCGTACGTGTTGGGCAGATTCGCATCGAACTTGTCGCCCCACGGGTAGATGCCTCCATCGGTACCTCGTGCCGCCTTCTCCCACTCGGCCTCGCTCGGCAACGTCACCAACCATCCATCTCGTACGGTCGCGTCGAGCCACACCGCCGCGTCGCGCGGCGCATCCTTCCAGGCGCACAGCGTCTCGGTGAGCCAATCGCAGTACTTCAACGCCTCGTGCCACGACACACTCACGACCGGATGGTTCGGAATACCGCGAAGGCAGTCCCGATCTTCCGGCACGAAGCCACTCGCCTCGACGAACGCTTTGAACTGGGCGACCGTCACTGGATACGCTGCGATGAAGAACGCCGGCAGTTCCACAGAGTGCCGCGGCTGCTCCTGCTCGAACGCGCTTTTGTCATGTTTCGAGTCGCTCCCCATCTGGAACGAGCCTGCCTCGACGCGCAGGAACCCGAGCGACGCGGGCGCTTCGCTCGGCAGAAACCACCTGTCCGGATCGAACCTGGGATCGCCTATCTTCCCGAGCACTGCGCCCGCTTCGCAGCGGTCCTTCGCAGAGGCGCGAGTCGCCATCGCTCGGGAGAGCAGACCGCGCAGCCGTGCCGCGCGCGCCTCGTCGAGCGCGTACCCCTTGGCCACGAGCATCTCGGCGCAATCGCCGACAACGAGCTGCGCGCCGAATGTCTCCTCCGACAGGTCGATGAGCGCGTGCAGCAGCGCGAGCGGCGGTGTGGGAGCTGTGAATGCGGCCGTGTAGCGGCCGAACAGGAAGGAAAGGGTGTTCCTCCAGTTCGGCACAGAGGCACGCTCGACGAATACGGACTTCAGATTGGGCAGATGCAGGTCGAACGTCCGCTCCGCGGCCAGGAATTCCTGAACCGAGAAATGGTAAAAGGCCAGCCTGCGGTCGCCGACGGCGGTCAGGAGGCCGGACTCCGCCAGCAGATTTTGACGCGCCTCCCTTGGACCAAGCACGCTCTCCTTCTGCGACGACGGGACCTCTGCGTCTTTTCTGAGCGCCAGCTCCGCTTCGTCGAACGTCGCCTGGGGGAGCGGCTCCGGGTGCCGCGGCCCAAATACATCGCCGGTGTGCATGGCGTGGGCGATGGCACACAGCTCGAACCGGACGCGCCCTCGCCGTATCGGATCGGCGTACCGTTTGGTCAAGACACTGTCGACGATGCGATCGTAGAGCTGATGGCGGTCCTGTGGGAGCTTCCCGCCGTCGCTGTAGATGGCGCACATCGCGGTCAGCATCAGCGGATTGGCCGCCAGCGGCCGCAACCAGTCGCGTTCCGTAATGTCCCGCGTCAGATCCTCGGCGCTCGCATCTCCGCGCTCGGCGTCTTGCTTCTGGATGCGGAACCAGCGTCTCGCCAAGACCTGCTGTAGTTCGGAGGGTAGGTCCGCGATCGGCGCAGCCTCGAGACCGACGCGCTTGGCTTCGTCCTCTGTCAACCCATAGGGGCGACTTGTGAGGAGCAGGATATTGCCCTTCGGACGCCACTCTTTCACGGCGTGTGAGAGGCCGCTCAGGAGGAGCTGATGCGGGTTCCCGTCGCCCACTCTCGGGTGCGAGGTCGGCACTTCGTCCACGCCGTCGAAGAGCACGAGCGCCCGGCCGGAATCGATGAACGATCGAAGATCGATTCCCCGGGCAGTGGTCGTCCTTTCCTGCAGCCAGCCATCGAGTGTGACGGCCAGCTCGTGGGCCGTCAGGGAGGCGCCGGCCGGCTTCACCGGAAGCTTCTCCCAGAACTCGCGCAGCGGAACGAGCACCGGCAGCTTGCCGGCGAACGACGCCGGAAACGCCTCCGCGAATTGCTCCGGGCACTCAACATCCGCCTTCGGCATCGCGCCCTCGCAGACGAGCCAGGCCACCCAGCGGCAGAACGTCGATTTGCCTGATCCCGGACCGCCCGGCACGTACAGCGACTGCGACCCCAGCGCGTGGAGGAGCGGCAGGGCCGACTGCTCGCGCATGGAGCTCTCGACAGCGAGGCGGACCTTGGCACCTTCGTCCCGATCGCCGCCGGCAACGACGAGAGGGACGTAGACCGAGCTGAGGAAGAACGACCTGCCCTGCGACCCGCCAAGGCCGAGGAGCTCGAGGCTGCCAGTCTCCTTCTTGAGCCATGCACGGTAGAGATCCGGAACGATCAGGCTCGTGGCCGAGTGCACGGCGCTCTTCTTCGTGCGTTTCCCTTCACCATCAGAACGAGGTCCGCGCCCCGCTGGACGACGCTGTTCGATGAACGCCTTCAGCAGCTGGCGAAGATTCTTCTCGAGGAATCCTTCGAACTCTTCGGGCGTGCCATAGCTCGTGTAGCCACCGACCAACCCGCCGCCTGCGCCCGTGAATCGCTTGAAGAACTCGTCGACGAAATCGAGCTGGCGCTTCTTCTCCGCAACCTTCGGGTCCCTCAGCGAGACCTGGGGATCCCGGATGCAGCGATACACCAGCACGCGACGCCCGTGGGCCTCCGCGTCCCGGCACGCGTCCTCGTACTCCCACTCGGTACCCGACAGATATTGCGTGCCGTCCGCCTTGAGAGGCCGCTCGAGCAGCGAGCCCATGCGGCTCCAGAGTAGCGTGATCACCACTTCGCACTCGGAGGGTCGAACGAGGCCCCGAGTGACGCTCTCCTGCGGGGTCAGCGTGGGCCAGCATCGCTGCCGGCGCCTCGGGGTCGTCCCAGAGAATCGGGTCGAGCGCGAGGTGATCCCGGAACGCCGGATCCACGGCGAGCCGGCGCACGACTTCTCTTGCGAGCCGCCGCTCCTCCGGCACGTCCCCCGGCGATGCCACGAAGATCCGAATGCGCCGAAGTTGACCGGCCATCTGTTATCGAGCCACAGATTGTAGCCGGACGCGATGGAACTGCGGCCAATCGCGCGCGCCGGAACTGTGGCATCATCGGCGTGTATGAGCGGCGATTTGCCCAAGGCCGAACAGCTGACGGACGACCAGCAAGCGTGGCTTCTCCACAGCGAGGCGTTGTGGCGCGAGTCCCACACCATTGCCGCCGCGCATCCGGGCATGGACCCCGGCGACGTCTATCACGCCCTCAGGACTCTCGACCTCCCACCGGCGGAGCGGCTCCGTCGGGGCCTCACCCGTGTTCGACCTCGTCTTCACACCGGCTGAGCGGGCGTTGCTCGAGGCGCTGAACGCGCTGGGCGTCCGCTACCTGATCGTCGGCATGGGCGCCGCACTGATCGAAGGCGCACCCGGCACGACCCAGGATCTTGATCTCTGGTTCGAGCGCATGGACGTGGATCGCCTGCGCGAGGCGGCACATGGGTAGCTCCGGTGTGTGAAAAGGGCCGCCTGAAGGCGGCCCCCTACTTTCGCTCAGGCGGGTCTGAAGACCCGCCTCTACTTTTCACTTTTCACTTACTTCACACTTTGCACTTCACACTTTGCACTTAGTTCGTCCGCGCATCCGCGCTGACGAACCTCGGCTCGATGTCCACCGGTACGTCCTTCAACTTGTCGAGAATGGCCTGTACCGGCGGCCGCACGACGCCAAGCGTGTCCATCATCCGCTTGCCGCGCTGATAGTCGCCTGTCGCCTGCATGGTCATGATGTCGCGCGTGAGGTCGATCACGTTCTGCCTGATGCGCGGCGGATTGACGACAAACGTGCCGTCCTGCGCCACCACCACGCCGCCGTTATCGAGGAAGTAATTGAGCTGAATCGCCACGCCGCGGCCGTGCGCTTCGGTGATACCGAAGCGAATCGAGCGGAACATCGACGCGAGGTAGGTGATGTACATCGTGTCGTTGAACGCCTTGTCGAGCTTCTCCCGATCGACCAGGAACTGCAGCGCGAAGAGGCCCGAGATATCCGCCTTGGCTTCCTCGATCGTGCTGTAGGTGTCCTTGAACTCCTGCCGCACGGTCGTCGCGCGTCCGCCCACGGTGATGTTGTGCGGGCCCAGGCCGTGCATCAGCTCGTGCATCAGGATGTGGGTGAAGAACGCATCGAACGCGATGTGCCGCTGATCATCGGAGGTGAGGGCCACCTTGCTGATCGGCTGGAGGACCATGCGGAACTTCGCCTCCTGGTTGTTCTTCAGCATCACCCGTTTGGAACCCTTTTCCGCGATCACGCGCTCGTCGTTGGGCAGGTTGAACGCCGCCGTCTGCACACCGCGGTTGGCGTCGCCCGATGAGAAGACGGTGTTGACGACGCGAATCGGCGCCAGCGCGCCCAGCTTCGGGTTGCGGAACTTCGGATCGATCGGCAGGTTGTTTTCGATCTCCTGCAGCTCGCCCCCGAACCTCGCCAGCTTCTGCGTTTCCACATCGTCACGGATGGTGATGAACGCCTCGAACGCCGCCTTGTAGTTGAACCACTCGTCCTCGTAGACCTCGTACGGGCCGATGGTCGGCTCGATGCTGGCGTCGAGCGCCATCCACGCGACGTCGCTGTCGTAGTAGTCGTTGCTGATCAGCGCCGCGGCGCGCTTCTCGAGATAGCTCTTGAGCGCGGGCTGGGCGGTCAGCGCCGCCGCCTCGCGCAGCAGTGTGGCGACGTGCGCGATCTCGCCCTGGTACTCGAGGGTGTAGGGCACCGCCATGAGACGTCCGTCCGGGCTCCGGCGGATCGTCGTGAAGAAACCGGTGGCTCGCGTGCGCTCAGCCTCCGGCAACGTCTTCAGCCACGCCTCGATCTCGGCCTTGGTGGCGCCGGCGGCGTAAAAGTTTGCCTGCGCCGGCTTCGGCGGCGCGCCTGGGATGAACGGCTCGTTGTGATCGAGCCGCGACCACGGACCCTTGTTGATCAGAAAATAGTGCAACCGCGCGCGACCGAGCGGCGATCCGTCCCGCACGAGGTCCAGCAGCATCGACTCGTTCCCTTCCCACACCTGTCGCAGGAAGAGCGCGTCGAACACCTTCGCCGCCTGCACCAGCTTGGCCAGCACCTGCCGCTCGTTCGCTGGAAGCGAGGCCACATCGGCCGTGAGATCGACGGGCGCAAAGCGCGCGGCCATCGATTCGAGTTTCTTGGTTTCAGGATCGGCGGTCGTTTGAGTGGTCTGCACGGTTGGTTGTGGGGCCGGTTCTCCGCTGCATGCTACAGCGGCGAACGCAAAAACGAGGAAAGCCATTCTCTTCATAGGTCGTCACGCAAGACAACCACGGAGTCACGGAGACGCGGAGACCAATCAAGCTCCGTGCCTCCGTGTCTTCGTGGTTCGTGGCTCAATGCACTCCGGAGCTCGTCTGCAGCTTCGCCGGGTCCGTGCCGAGCCGGCGAATCGCGGTCTCCCACATCTGCTCCGGGGGCACCCCGAAGATCAGCGAGGGATCCACGTCGGTGGTCAGCCAGGCCGACGCGGCGATCTCATGTTCGAGCTGGCCCGGACTCCAGGCGGCGCAGCCGACCACGACCCGCGCGCGTGTCGACGGCGGCGATTGAAGCAGCTCGAGCGTCAGCGTGCGCGAGACCGACAGCAGAACGCCGGGACAGATTTCCCGCTGCTCGTCATCAGGCCCCTGCGCCTCGGCCATCAACACCCACGTGCTTTGGGGATCGACCGGCCCGCCCACGAACAACCGAAGGTCGGGATCGACACGGACCTTCGGATCGGTTTTCACAACCGCGCGCGCCGGCTCGTCCATCTGGCGGTTGACGACGATGCCGAACGCGCCCTGCTCGGTGTAGTCACACAGGAGGACCACGGTGCGGGCAAAGTTCGGATCGGCCATCTGGGGCATCGAGAGGAGGAGGAGTGGGGCGGGGCTGGACATCGGTAATTCAGAATGCAGAATTCAGAATGCAGACACTAGCCGGTTACTTGGCCGGCGCGGCGACGCGAATTTTCTGCAGGCCTTTGTCGTCGGCGTACTCGCGGTTGTCCTCGCAGATGTACTCGAGCAGCGTGTAGTTCGGCATGCGACGGTAGGCGTAGGTCACGACCCACGGCTTCTCGAGCGTCACCGGATCCTCGATGGTGATCTCGTTCCACAACACGGTCGGCGACACGAGCTTCATCCGCTCGCGGATCCGCATCTGCGGAGAGTGCGGCGCATTCTGAAACCGCACGTTCTCCTTGACGCCGATCGTCTCGACCACCAGCGTGTCACCCTCCCACCGTCCAACCGAGTGACCGTAGAACCCGGGCTCGATATCGTCGATCGCTTTCTGCGGGCGATCGAGGAGGATCCGCCGCACCTGCGTGTACGCCTCTTCGATCACCGTGATCTGTCCGCGGCTCTGGAGGATCTCGATCGGGAAGACCGCCGCCATCATCGCCGGCATGCCGTCGGGGAGACAGTGAGTGGCGCTGGTGGCGAGCGGCTCGCCTTTCGCGTCGGCCGCGCGCGCCGCCTGCACGCGCGCTTGCCATTCCTTCAGATATTCCGGCTTGAGCTGCGGCTGAGACGCCGGGGGCGGAATCGTCGGATCCGCGGGTCCGCCTCCGCGTTGCCCGAGGGGAGATCCGTGGCGCTCCCATGAGCCCGTCATGTCCGGCACCTGTGCGCCTGCGGTGTTCTGCGCTCCAGCGCCGGCCTGCGTGACCACCATGAGGGCCACAGCCGTCGTCGAAAGAAGCCGGGTGATCGGTCGCGCGCTCATGATCACTTCACTGCGCCTCCGGAGTGCGCGTGAAGCTCCCGGTCGCGGGCACCGGAAGGTCACGCACGCTTCCGTCGGCCAGGGTGACCTCCAGCCCTAATCCAACTGGCTCGCCGCTCAGGAGCGGCGCTGCGACCACTTTGATCTGATCGCCGGCCTTGATCAAATTGGACCGCCAGCCCACGCGCTGCATCATGTTGATGCTGGTGAGCTCGATGCTGTAGTGCTTGATCGTCCCATCAGCCTGACGCACGTCCAGCTCGATGAACGCGTGCGGGCTGGTCCACTGAAACTTCGTCACCGTACCGCGGAGCGTCACCGTCCGCCCATGGTCGAACACGGCGAAAGAATGGTGCGCGTGTGCCGGAGTCACCAGCACCGACGCCACCAGGCTCAACAGGGCACACACCCACCATCGTCGCGTCGTCATGGACGAAATCATACCTGACATGGAGTTCAGGCTTTCGGCTCTAGGCTTTGGGCTTTGGGCTCTGGGCTTGGGCCCATGCCACGTGTTCCTGCACCAGCGCCTCGTCGATCGACGGCTGGTCCGGGCGTCCGCGCCCGAGCGCGTCGATCGCCTCAGGGTCGCCGCTGTTGCCAATGGCCACCGCCAGGTTCCGGCGGAGCCCGGTCAGCTTCGCGCGCGTCATCGGCCCTCCCTGTATCAGCGTCTGCAACTCGGCATCGGGACGCCGCCACAAGTCGACCATCCGCGGAAGGTCGAGTCCGGCGCGCGGCTGCCAGGCCTCGTCATCCGACCGCGGCGCGGGCTGGTTGTAGGGGCAGACCTCCTGGCAGATGTCGCATCCATAGACATAGCTGCCAAGCGCACGACGATGCTGGTCCGGGATCGGCGAGCGCAGCTCGATGGTGAGATATGAGAGACAACGGTTCGAATCCAGAACGCCTGCGTCCACGAGCGCACCGGTGGGACAGGCGTCGAGACAGCGTCTGCAGCTGCCGCACTGCTCGAGCCCCTGGGTATCCGGCTCGAGCGGCAGCGTGCAGATGATCTCGCTGAGGAAGAGCCAGGATCCCTGCTCGGGGCTGATCAGGCAGGTGTTCTTGCCGATCCACCCGAGGCCAGCGTATTGCGCGTACACGCGCTCCTGCACCGGGCCGGTATCGACGTAGGCGCGCGCATCGAACGGTGTACCCGATTCGGCGCGCATGAAGTCCAGGAGCGCATCCAACCGCGTCTTCAACACGTCGTGATAGTCGTCGCCCCACGCGTATCGAGAGATCCGCGCGACATCCGGCGGCAGCGAGTCCGAGTACTGGCGATCCGTGTTGTAGAGCGTCGCCGTCACGATCACGCTGCGAGCGCCGGGCACGACGCGACGGACGTCGCCCCGGCGTTCCGCCGTGCGCGCCATCCACGCCATCTCGCCGGCGTAGCCGAGGTCGAGCCATTCCTGGAGGAACGAGAGCTCAGGAAAGCTGTCGGCCGGGGCGATGCCGCAGAGATCGAAGCCCAGTGAGGCTGCCTTCGCCTTGATCGTTGAGGAGGTCAGCATCACCAGGTCAAAGGGCAAAGGTCAAAGGGCAAAGGTGTGGTTAAAGGTATCAGGTACCGCACTCGACACCTTCTACCTAGACCTGAGACCTTACGCCTCTGCCCTCATCTTTCCCGTTTGCCCTTTGCCCCTTGCCCTTGCGAGGCTCGAGAGCGGCACCGAGCATCAGGTCCGTTCGTAGAATGGCGGCGGCGCGATCCCCAGCGCGCGCAGGTAGACGAAGCCCTGGCCGCGGTGATGAATCTCGTTGTCGATGACGTACAAGATCAGGTTGTGCAGTACGTCCTTGTACTGACCGAACGCGGTGATCGTCTCCGCGAAACGCTGAGGCGGGAGCTGCGGCCACAACGCATTCAGCTGCGTCGTGTCCTCATCCCACAACCGTAGCAACTCCTGTTTCGGTCGCGGATCGCGGCTGATCGAGGTATTCCACTCCCCGGAAATGGCGCCCTGCACCATCGGGACGGCCATCGAGACCATTTCCAGAGCGAGCGCGCCGAAGGGGCGCATGCCGCCAACCGAGAATGTAAACAGTTTGTCCTCGGGAAAGGCGTCGATGACGCGCCGGGTCAAGCGGCGATGGCCCTGCCAGTGCGGCAGCAGGGCGTCAGATGTGATGAACACGTTCGATTGAGTGGACACGGGACCTCCGGTTCAGGGAATCAGCGCCTCGCTGAGTGCGCCGCGATACGTCGTGGTGCGACCGGCCGGCACGACGACGTCGAGCACGAGCGGCTGATAACCGGGTTCGACGATCACGATCTGGTGCGGACCGCTGGCGACAGTGAGATGGTGGTAGTAGCCCTTGAAGTCGTCGACCTTCCCCACCGGGACCCCATCGACGTAGACCCGCGCGCGCCACGGCACGACGTCCAGCTGTACGCCGCCGATCGGCGCATCATCCAACGGCGGGGTCGAAACCAGCGGAACACCGGCATAGAAGGGCACCGCGCCCCAGCCCCACACGAACGGGAACGCAGGAAAGAACACAGCGTCGTGAAGCGGGCGCGGCCGTCGTGACGGCTCAGGCTGCCAGCCGCGCCACGTCAGTGTCGAAGTGAACTGCGAACCCGCAGCCGGAGTCGGTGTGGCGACCGGTGGTGGCGGCGGCGGCGGCGTTGCGCCCGCCTTGGCGCTCCACTGCGCAGCCGAAGCCGGGATATCACCGGCCAGAGCGAGCGCGACGAAAGCCGCAGCAACCCGGCACGTCATCGGACGAATGTACCTCAGTTCCCAGGCCTCATGGCTCAGCAGGACGCCCCATCAGCGCAAAAGGCAAAGGGCAAAGGGCAAAGGTGAGGCCAAAGGTCTAGGTGGCAGGTGTTAGGTGGCAGGTGCAAGGTGGCAAGTGTTAGGCGCCAAGTGTCAGGTCCGACTTAGCGCTTCTTGAGTACTTCATCACCGCGTCATGTTGCACGATGTGCGATCGTCCGGAAACCGCTTGATGGATTCTGGGCTCTTCACGAGCGGCGGACGTGGGCCGTGACTGTGCATCTGACGTCGTCCGTGAAGCGGGACGACGAGAACGGGATCGACGAGCGCTCGTTCCGTTTCCTCTGCGATGTTCTGGCGTTTGTGGACACGATTCCGTTGAGTCACAAGACGAATCGACTGGTCGAGCAACTTGTGGACGCCGCGGGATCGATTGGAGCAAACCGCAAACGGCGCGGCGGTCTGGGCTAACTACCTCACCTTTGACCCTTGCCCTTTGACCTTTGACCTACTGTCCTACTGTCTGCTGACCAACTGCCTCACCACATACGGCAGAATGCCACCCTGCTTGAAGGCGACGAGCTCTTCGGGCGTATCAATGCGAACCGTCGCCGTGAACTCAATCGTGGAGCCGTCGGCGCCGGTCGCCAGCACGCGGATGTCGCCTCGCGGCTTCAGGCCACTGGCGATGCCGAGGAGTGTGAATGACTCCGTCCCGGTCAGCCTCAGCGAGGTTGCTGTCGCGTGGCCCTTGAACTCGAGCGGAAGCACGCCCATGTTCACCAGGTTGCTGCGATGGATGCGCTCGAACGTCTCGGCGATCACCGCCTTCACGCCGAGCAGCAGCGTGCCCTTCGCGGCCCAGTCGCGGGACGACCCGGAGCCGTACTCCTTGCCCGCGATCACCATCAACGGCACGCCCGCCTTCTGATACGCGACCGAGGCGTCGTAGATCGTCATCACCTCGCCGCTCGGCTGGTAACGCGTCCACCCACCCTCGGTGCCGGGCGCCATCTGATTGCGCAGCCGCACGTTGGCGAAGCTGCCGCGCACCATGACTTCGTGATTGCCGCGGCGCGCGCCGTAGGAGTTGAAGTCGGCCGGCTTCACGCCTTTCTCGATCAGATATGTGCCGGCAGGGCTGTCCACCTTGATCGATCCGGCCGGTGAAATGTGATCGGTGGTGACGCTGTCGCCGAGCAGCGCCAGCACGCGCATGCCGGTGAGGTCCTTCAGCGGCGCCACCTCCATCGTCATGCCTTCGAGGAACGTCGGCTTGCGCACGTACGTCGAGGCGTCGTCCCACACGAACTGACTGCCCTCAGGCACCGCCAGGCCCTGCCAGCGCTCGTCGCCCTTGAACACGTCGGCGTAGCTGCGACGGAACATGTCGGCGGTGACGGCGCGGAGCATCGTCTCTTGCACTTCCTGTTCGGTCGGCCAGATGTCTTTCAAGTACACCGGCTTGCCCGCCGGGTCGTGGCCCACCGGCTCGGTGGTGAGGTCTTTCGTGATCCACCCCGCCAGCGCGAAGGCCACGACGAGCGGAGGCGACGCCAGATAGTTGGCGCGCACATCCTGCTGGATGCGGCCCTCGAAGTTGCGGTTCCCGCTCAGCACCGAGCAGACGACGAGATTCTTGTCGCGGACGGTGGCCGCGACCTCTTCCGGCAGCGGGCCGCTGTTGCCGATGCAGGTGGTGCAGCCGTAGCCAACGAGGTTGAACCCGAGCTGATCGAGATACGGCGAGAGACCCGCGGCGTTGAGGTACTCCGTCACCACCTTCGATCCGGGCGCGAGGCTGCTCTTCACCCATGGCGCGCGCGTCAGGCCCCGCTCCACCGCCTTCTTGGCGACGAGGCCGGCGCCAATCATCACGCTCGGATTCGAGGTGTTGGTGCAGCTGGTGATGGCGGCGATGACCACGGCGCCGTGATCGAGCGTGTCAACCGCCGGGTCGGCCACGGCCACGGCCGATCGCGACGCCGTCGCTCCGCCGCCCGATCCCTTGGCCGGCACCTGCATGGAAGGCAGCACGGTCTGAAACGCAGACTTGGCCTTCGACAGCGACACGCGATCCTGCGGGCGCTTCGGCCCGGCGAGGCTCGGCTCGACGGTCGACAAGTCCAACTCGATCGTCTCCGAGTACACAGCGTCGGGACAGCCGGGCGTCCAGAAGAGCCCCTGCGCTTTCGCGTACTGCTCGACCAGCGCCACCTGGGACGTGTCGCGGCCGGTGAGGCGCAAGTAATCGAGCGTCATCGCGTCGATCGGGAAGATCGCGACGGTGGCCCCGTACTCGGGGCACATGTTGCCCAGCGTCGCCCGGTCCGCGATCGTGAGCGCGCCAAGTCCTTCGCCGAAGAACTCGACGAACGTGCCGACCACGCCGTGCTTCCTGAGGATCTCGGTGATGGTGAGCACGAGGTCGGTGGCCGTTGTGCCCTTTGGCATGGCACCGGTCAGGCGGAAGCCGACGACCCGCGGGATCAGCATGGAGCTCGGCTGCCCCAGCATCGCCGCCTCGGCCTCGATGCCGCCCACGCCCCACCCCATCACGCCAAGGCCGTTCACCATCGTGGTGTGAGAGTCGGTGCCCACGAGCGTATCGGGATACGCGACGGTCACACCGTCGATCGTCTGGGAGAACACCACGCGCGCGAGGTACTCGATATTGACCTGGTGCACGATGCCGGTGTCGGGAGGCACGACCTTGAAGTTGTTGAACGCGCGCTGTCCCCAGCGCAGGAAGGCGTAACGCTCGCGGTTGCGCGAGAACTCGAGGCCGGCGTTGAGCGCGAACGCGTCGGAGCGGCCGAAGTAGTCAACCTGCACCGAGTGATCGATGACCAGCTCCACCGGCTGCAGCGGGTTGACGCGATCGGGGTTGCCGCCGAGCGAGATGATCGCGTCCCGCATCGCCGCGAGGTCGACCACACACGGCACGCCGGTAAAGTCCTGCAGCAGGACCCGGGCCGGCATGAACGAGATCTCTTTCTCCGCCCTTGCCGTCGCGTTCCACTGCGCCAGCGCCCGAATGTCATCCGCCTTGACGAACGCGTTGTCCTCCCGCCGCAGCAGGTTCTCGAGCAGGATCTTCATCGAGTACGGGAGACGTGAGACCCCGGGGAATCCGGCTTTCTCGAGCGCGGGCAGGCTGTAAATCTGGACCGGCTGTCCGGCGACCTGAATCTCCGTCCGCGTCCCAAAACTGTTCAGCGTAGGCATGTCCCCCGATGATACCCCGGGGGCCGGGACAGGGCGGAGAGAGCCCGCCGTTCACTTCCTGTAACGGAGACGTTATCTAAGTCACTAGCACGTGAAGGGAAGGCGCCATGCCACTCAGGCACCGGGCTGTTGTTGTCGCCGCCGCCGCCGTCCTGTCGTGGATCCCGGCGCTCGTGGGCGCCGAGCCGGATAAGCCCATCGCGTTCCTCAGTGTCGCCCTCGACAGGGACTACGCCAACGCGGACGCCAAGTTGAGGGACTACCTCGGCACCGCGGTGAAGCGCCCGCTCGAATCGCCGAATCCATTCGGCACCTACAGCGACCTTATCCAGGCGCTGATCGCTCGAACCGAGCCGTACCTGGCACGCATGACGCCGTACTCGTACGTCGCCGCGGAGATGCTCGGGGCGCGCTTCGACGTGCTCGGCACATACGACAGCCGGGCAACCGGCTCCACGACCTACGAATCGTATTTCGTCGTCAACGCGGCGAAGTACAAGGCCCGCAACCTGCCGCAGACTCCGGCCGGTTTGCATGAATATCTCAAGGCCGCACGGCCGGACGGGCCAGCCCGGTTCATCTATCACGACAAGTTCAGCACCTCGAGTTATCTGCTGCCGGCGCTGTGGCTCCGCAGTAACCATGCCTTCGCGGCCACTCAGGTCTCCGGCGAGATGACGGCGATCGAGGTGACCAAGAACGCGAGCAGCAGCACAGAGCTGGTGCAAAAGGTGGCGCGCGATGAAGCCGACCTCGCGGCTGTGTGGAGCGGGGCCAAGGTCAAGTTCGAGCCCGGCGGCGACATGTACGGCGACTATCACGACAAAGTGCTGTTCATTCAGCTTCCGACTCCTCTGCCAAACGACCTGCTGGTGTCGTCGGGCCTCGACCAGCGCACGAGGAGCCAGATCACGGCTGCGCTCGAGCGGATGCCCGCTCGTGGCATCGACGCGGGCGACTTCCTGCAGTGGCGGCCGATCCACACCGCGCCCGCCGCCCTCGACGCCCTCGCCTCACTCAGGATCCTCTCCGCCGCACCGCCTGCCCCCGTCGTCGTGAGCATTACGACAAAGGGCGCCGGGGCCGAGCCGTATCTGGAGGACGCACGGCAGGCCGTACGGCTGTCAGGAACGGAGCTCGTGCTGTTCGTGCATGGCTTCCACAAGCAGCCAGATGTCCGGTGGACGCTCGAGCGCATCCACGACGGGGCGATCGTTCTGGACTCGCGGATCGAAGGCGACAACCTCGACGGGCTGACGCAACACTTCCAACTGAGCTTCACCTCAGCGCCCGGCGATCTGACCAGGCGCATCGTCGCGTTGATCCACTCGAGAATGCACCGGCTGCGCTACATCTGGCCGTATCAGGACGACGTGCCCACGGTGGTTCGAGATGTGGACTTCACCGTACCCGAGGGCACCCAGCTCAAGCTGCAGCGCATCACCTGGATCGACCCGAAACGGAACTACTTCAGCCAAGGGCGACCCTTCGACGCCGAAGTCGACAAGGCCGATCCGTTCAAGTTCACCTTCAGGCCTCAGGCCAGCCTGGCGGACTTCAGCAACCCCCTGAGCAACGTCGCCTACCGCGTGATCCTCGAGCGCCGAACGGACGAGAGCACGATGTCCAAGGCGCTGACCGTGTCGTTCCTCGGCCTGCTGGTGCTCATGTCCGTCGGCGCGGGCTACGACATCTGGCGACGTACGCGGGTCATGCCACTTCCTCAACGGCGCACGCTGCGCGACGTCTGCACGATGCTGGCAGCGCGGCATCACGGGCTGTGGCGCGGCCGCACGCTCAACGATGCGGATCTGCTGTGGTGCGAGCGTAGCCGGATCGAGGAGCTGATCCAGGAGCTCAAAGGCAAAGGGCTCGTCTCGGCACAGATGGGCGGCATCACGCAGTTGATGTACGGATTCAAGATCGGCGCGACGATCCCAGGACTGAGTAGCCTCCTGTCGGGCGGGCTCGATATCGGCAAGCAAGTCGTGCTCGAGATCAACCCCGAGAGAGTCGGCAACACCGTGCGGCTCGACGCGCTGCTCGATATCCTGCTGCGGAAGGGGCAGATGTCGACCTTCGTCGGTCGGCCGCTCGAATGGGATGCGCTGAACGATCTGGTGCGCGGCATCATCCCGGGGTCTGACGTACGAAGCGGGGAAAGTATCGTGCGGGCGGAAGACGAGACGGTGATCGACATCGGCTCGCGGCACTTCAACCAGGTACTCGACGAAGGGCTCAAGGAGATGAGCTTCTTCCGGGGCACGTGGTCGGTCACGCGCGAGGAACGGCACCTGGCGCAGCAGCAGATCACGCTCGAAGGCCCGCTCTGGATCGGGGAGCGGGGACGGCGCGTCACGCGTCTGTTGCTCGAGTTCAATCTCCCCGACGAAGCCGACCTGCACCTGACCGACGATCCGCCCACGCTGGACTGCTGGCTGGTTGGAAAGATCGTCCGGCGCACCTATACCGACGACGGCGCCGGCGGCGCCCTCGCTCTCCATTTCCGGACACTCGCGCTGCTCGCCGATGTTTCCGGCCAGCGCGAGCACACCCCGGCCGACAGCGACGTGCACGCCGCGTACCGGGGCGACGCGGTTGCGGGTGTCTGAACATGGCACGGGCATATCTCGACTTCGATCTCCTGGTCGCGCGGCGCGGTGCCGGCTACGAAGCACGAGTACTGGCCTCGCCCGCTGGCGAAGCCAGTGCCAGCTTCGTCTCGCCGTTATCGGAACTGGAGCTGGAGAATTTCCGGCTCAAGGTTGGCCGCGGACGTCACGGCGTACGCCGTGGCGAGTCCAGCGATGTGGAGACAGCCAGGACGGTCGGCGCGCGCATGTTCGGCGCCGTCTTCACGGGAGACATCGATACTCGGCTGCACGAAAGCCTGAAAACAGCGCGTCAAGCCGGTGCCGGCCTGCGCCTGCGGCTTACCGCCCCGTCGGAGCTGGCGATCCTGCCGTGGGAGTTCTTGTACTCCGCGGATCTCGGGCGGTTTCTCGCGGTCTCGACCGACACGACGCTCGTGCGCTATCTCGATCTCCCCGAGCCATTGCCCCCGCTGCCGATCACGCCGCCGCTGCGTGTACTCGCGATGGTGGCGAGCCCGAGTGACTATCCATCGATCGAGTCTGGCCGCGAGTGTGCCAGCCTCCGCTGTGCCTTGGCCGACGTCGAGCGGCGCGGGGCGGTCACCCTCGACGTGCTCGAGCACGGCTCGCTGGCAGCGCTGCAGCAGCGCCTGCGCCGCGGCCGTTATCACATCGTGCACTTCGTCGGGCACGGAGTGTACGACGAAGAGACGCAGGAAGGCATGGTCGTGGTGGAAGGCGCCGACGGGCGCTCGCTGCCGGTCAGCGCGCGCAAGCTGGGCGCACTCCTCCACGATCATCCGTCGCTGCGGCTGGTCGTGCTCAACATGTGTGAGGGTGGCCGCGGCTCACCAGTGGACCCGTATGGCGGCGGCGCGCAAGCCCTCGTACGCGCACAGATCCCTGCCGTCCTCGCGATGCAGTACGAGATCTCGGACGACGCGGCGACGACCTTCGCGAAGGAGTTCTATGACGCGCTGGCCGACGGCCTTGCCGTCGATGCCGCGCTCGGCGAAGCCCGGAAAGCCATGTTCATGAACGGGCATGGGCTCGAATGGGGCACTCCCGTTCTCTATACCCAGTCGCCTGACGGCCTGCTGTTCGCGCTGGCGCCTGGCGACGTCGCTGCGCAGGACGCGCGGCTACTGCCCGCTGCCACGCCCGCACCCGTCCCCTCCGAGCCGCCGGCCATCGCCCCGAGGCTCGACACGCTGCCGTCGTTGGACCTGCGCGGGCAACTGACTCCGCCTTCGCCCAGCGGGATCCGGCCCGCCGCGATCGTGCCAGTGTCGCGCCTCCGTGCCGCGCTGCCGTCGATCCTGCTCGTCGCGTTGGTGTTCAGCGTCAACCTCGGTGAAACCGCGATCGAAGGGAACTGGGCGACGTCGCTGTCCGAGTCAGCCGCGGCATTCGCCAGTGCGCTGCACTGGCTCGAGGGAGGATTCACGTTCGAGAATCCGGATGTCACGTACAGAGTGGCGATCTATGGGTACTCGACGGTGTACTTCTTCCTGTTTCCGGCCTTGGCCATCGTCGTCGCCTGGGTGCTCGCGAGACGCCGCCAGCCGGAGCCATTCCGCACGTTCGCGCTGGCGCTCGCGATCGACTATGCGATCAGCCTGCCGTTCTTTCTGTTCTTCCCAGTACCAGAGCGCTGGGCATATCCCGATGCGAATGCCATTCTGCTCTCGGACCTGTGGTCGTCGACGCTCATCGACGCGATCCGGCCGGTGAGCGCCCTCGACAACTGTTTCCCGAGCTTCCACACCTCAATGACCGTCGTCATCGTGCTGTGTTGCTATCTCCATCAGGTGCGGTTCCGGACCACTGCACTTTGTCTTGGCGCTGCGGTGCTCGCATCGACGTTCGCGCTCGGTATTCACTGGGCCGGAGACATCGTGGCGGGAACCGCGGCGGGCGTGGTCAGCGTTGCCCTGGCCCGGCGTTTCGTGCACGTGACCGCACCGGCGGCGAAGCCGGTTCGCGTGCCACAGCCCGTGCGCGTCCTCAGAAGACGATGAAGAGGCTATCGGCTACCAGCTAGTCAGGCGGAATCGGTACGAGCTCGCCGTTGCGCAAACGAAACACGAGTGCCTGGCTTGACGGCGGCGGCGCGTCACTGGGTGCGATCTCACCCATCCACCCATCGCCGAGCATCAGCGCAACAGCGTCAGCGAACAGACCCCCGAACGCCGCCTCGAGATTGAGCCGCTCGCCCGGGCTGTCAATCAGGACGATCCGTCCGGTGCGGCCTTCGCCTCGAGTGGCGTCGGCGATGGACTGCATGAGCCGCGTCGAGAGATCCGCCGGCTGGACCCATCGCTGATTTCGACTTCGATATATAGGAGTCGTGAGGGCGACGATCACCACCAGTGCAATGGCGACACGCTGGAAGCGCACACCGTCGGCGCGGGCTGCTCGCGACGCGAATGCACCGGCGGCGAGGCTCGCCCCAATCGAGGGCAGCACCGCGTAGAGGCTCGATCGAAGCGGCAGAAACATCGTCAACGCGCACATCGCGGGAATCCAGATTCCTGCGAGCAACAGGGTGCGGCGTTCGGCGTCGGAGAAGCCGTGTCCCTTCCAACCGCACGCAGCGACGAGCACGATCACGACGCCCACTGAGGCCGTGGCGATCCGATCCGCGTATTCGCCGAGATTCCTCCACACAAGCCCCGGCGAGAACGAGAACTGATAGTACGAAGGGGCATCTGCCGGGCCGAACGCGCCGCTGTGCATCCGAAGGGCGGCGTAGATCGCGAGTGCCACCCAGAGGGCCCATGTCTCTCCGACCACGTGTCGCCATACGGGGCTCGGTCCCGCACGCCATCGGTCAAGCCCTGTGAAGACGACAAACAGGGCCGGCAGCAGCACCGCTTCCTCTTTGCACAGCATCGCCGCGAGGCACAGGAGGCCAGCGGCCAGACGCCAGCCGCGAAGGACCGCATGCGCCGTCGCCAAGGCGAACAGTGCGGCGAGCAGCGCTGTTCGTCCGCTCAACCACAGGAGGGCCATGTTGATGCCGTGGAAGTTGAACGCCCACACGCCTGCGGCAATCGCCGCCGCCGACGCAGGCAGGGTCAAGCGACGGGCGAGCAGAAACAGGAGGACTGCGTCGGCGACACAGAACATCAGGTTCGTCACGCCGTACCCCAGCGGATTCAGGCCCCAGACGGCGTAGTCCGCCGCAAAGCTCACCGATACGAGTGGGCGATAGAAGCCGACATTGGTCGAGAAGAGCGTGACTAGTTGTCTGAGATCAGCGGACCTGCTCGACCGAATCCAACGGAAGTCGTCTCTGATGAACCCGTGCCCGAGATCGGGGAGGTAACAGGCGAGAAAGACCGCACCGAGAATCACCGCCCCGAAGACGAGGTAGATCGCTCGGTTCATTGCCGACTCCGCTGACACGCGGCTAGAAGGCCACCAAAAAGCTGCCCGACACGGACACGTGCGATCGCAGGCCCTCGTCGAGTGCAATGCCACCCGACAGCCGGTTCAGGCGCAGGTCGGCACGCGCGCCGGCGGCTCGCAGCAGGCCTCGCATGCGGGAGAAGAGCCAGTAATTCGCCCCGCCGCCGACATAGTAGACACGGCCCTCTTCGATGACCGTCAGGCCTTCGTGGAGCTGCCGGAGATACCCGGCACCGGCGGCGGCAAACGGGGTGAGGCCCTTCCAGCGCAGCTCCTCGAGCCGCACGTTGACCCCACCGTCGATCAGATAGTGGTCGAGCCGCTCTACGGCGGTGATGGCCGGCGCCCCTTCCACGTCGGCGGAGATGTCGGTGCGCAGCTCGGGATGGCCGAACAGCACGTGGGCCTCGAATGCGTAGCGGCGCGTCACGGCAATGCCCGCGCGGAGGTCGAGGATCGGCGCGGACGTCAGGCGGCTGTTCGTGCCGAATAGCTTGTAGGGCTCACCCGATGTGCTCGGCCGCAGGTTCGCATCCGAGGACCCGAGGCTCGCGCCGCCCAGGACACCAACCGCAACTGACAATTCGAGGCGATGCAGCGGTGGCGCGGGGCTCTGCGCGCCCGCTGGAGCCGGCGACGCCGTGATCCACAGCACCGCGACCACGACGCACGCCAGCGAACGCTGAACAGGAACCTGGACCCTGGACCCTGGAACCCGGAACTGGCGTGTCCTCATTTCGGCCGGACCGCGACGTCGAACTGCTCACTCGCCCCACCTGCCGGCGCCACAATGAGCCGCGGAGAGAACGTCACCTGGAAGTCCACGTCGATACCTGTGGGCGAGAAAAAGCTGTCGATATCCGCGTCGTCGATCGGCTCCACTCGAACGACGTGCGCGCCGGGCGTAAGGCCCGCGACCTGGAACGCGCCTCCCTCGCCGAGTGAAAAGCCGCCCACGAGCGCGCCGGTCCTGGGATCGAACGCCACGACGTGGGCGCCGATGACACCGCGGTTGCCGCGCACCACCTTCCCACTGATCGCGCCGGTGTGCTCGCGGAACCCTCCGTCCGGATAGAGATCGGACACCCCGGCGATGTCATCGGGTTGCAGGATCCGATCCTCGACAACGGCACGGCCGAGCGAGATCGGAAACATCACCGCTCCCGACGCGAAGACGCGGCGCCCACCCTCTGGCCGCACCTCCGTTTCTCCAAGCGCTGAATGCCCGAGCCCGATGAAATGGCCGATCTCGTGCGCCGCCACCGACTGCAGATCGAAACGACCGGCCTCACCGGCTGCCGCCGTCGACCAGGCAAACACCGAATTGAAGAACACATCCGACTCGACGATCTCCCCGGTCACGACGTCGAGGACGAACGTGGTGGCGCCGAGCACGCGGTCCATGTCCGGCGCCGCCTCGAATCCGAAGACGGAGAGGCCTTCTTCCTCGAAGGGAACCGCGGACGTGAAGCCGCCAAACTGGAACGCGATGGACGCCGTAGGCACGGCCTCCCACCTGGCAAAGGCCTGCGCGACCTCGGCCTGGAACTGCGAGGCTGTCACACCCGGCACGCCGCGATCGGTGGCCAGCCAGCGCACGCGCGGCGCTTTCCATTGGAGGGCGGCTGGCGTCCCTCCAACCGAGACTGTCAGGTGGAGATAGGCGTGCGCGGGCTCGGCCGCGAGGAGCAGGCCGCAGGCCAACAGCGTCAGCGATCTCAATCGCGTCTTCACCGCTGACGCTCCACGATCGCGCGGATGTCGCGCACAAAGACCGATATCTCGAGCGGACGTCTCGCCGGGTCTCCGCGCACGATGCGTCCCGGTGCCGCCGAGATCATCAGTGGCGTGACCATGCCCCGTCCGTCACCGCCTCGCGCCACCCGGTACACGCCTTGACTGAGTCCAAACGGCATTGGGACGACGGGCGGGCGTCCTTTGAGAAAGAGCACGACCTCTTCTCCCTCGGTGAACTCCGGTGCCCCGACCATCACGCGGCGATAGCGACCCACCTGGCCGCCGGGCACACGAAAATACACAGTCGCTCCCGGGTCGCCCTTGAGCGCATCGACCACCGACACCGTGACCAGCGTTTCGATCGTCCGGCGATCGCCCGTGACCTGCGACCGCACGCGCACGAGGCGCCCGTGGACGACGAGCTCGGACGCGGCGACCATCTCCGAGAGCTCGGCTGGGATGACGACCATCGCCGACGCGCCTGAGGCGAGCATCGTCCACACAACCAAGGTCGCGACAGCACAGACTGCGTACGACACACTTTTCATTCGGGGCCTCATGAAGCGGAGATCGATCCGTGCGCCACTTGCAACACCGCCTCGGCGGCGCGCCCGCTGGCGCCGGGCTGGCCCAATTTCTCACAGACACTCCGTAACGACTGGCACGTCTGTTCGTAGAGCGTGGGATCGGTGAGGAACTTCACCGCTTCGGCGGCTGTGCGCTCGGCGGTGAAGTCGTTCTGAATCAGCTCGGGCACGATGCGGGTTCCTGCAACCAGGTTCGGCATGGCGTAGGTGTCAACGTGGACGAACGGTTTGCCGAGACGATAGGTCAGCGGCGACAGGCGATACACCACGACCATCGGCTTCTGGTGCAGGGTGCATTGAATGGTGGCGGTCCCCGAGGCCGTGATCACCATGTCCGACGCCGCAAGCACGTCATCGGCGCGGTCCCGCACCAGCACGACGCCTGACTCTGAGTCCTCGTCCACGAGCGGCGCGAACAAGTGGTCGGCAAGGTTCGGCGCGCACGCCACCACGAACTGGACACCGGGGACGCGGGCCCGAATGAGCGGCACCGTCTGGGCCATGATCGGGACGGTTCGCTCCAGCTCGTTCCGGCGGCTGCCGGGCAGCAACGCCACGGTCGGCGCCTCAGGGACCAGGCCGCGCTCGCGAAGAAAGTCGGCCCGTGGCTGTCCGGCCCGTGCGAGATCGACCAGGGGATGCCCGACGAACTGCGCATCGATACCGGCGTCGCGATACAGCGCTTCCTCGAACGGGAAGATCACCAGCACACGATCGACGTAGGCCTTCATCGTCTCCATACGCCCCGGGCGCCAGGCCCACAGCTGCGGGCTGACGTAGTACACGATCGGAATCCCGAGACGCCGCAGCGCCGCCATCAACTTGAAATTGAAGTCCGGGAAATCGATGGCCACGAAGACGTGCGGCCGCAGATCGCGCGCGGCATCGACCAGCTTCCGCAGCATCGCGAAGGACCGCGGCACCACGCGTATCGCCTCGGTCAGCCCGGTGACCGAGAAGCCGTCGAAGTCGCCAATCAGGTGCCCGCCCGCCGCCTTGAGACGCTGGCCGCCGAAGCCGAAGATCTCCGCATCCGGTTCGCGCGCCTGCAGCTCCGCCGTGAGCGCGCCGGCATAGAGATCGCCGGACGCCTCGCCGCAGGAGATCATGATTCGCATCGACGGGGCCAGCGGGCTAGGGCTGGGATGGCCGGCCCGAATTCACTGCCGTCCGCCGCGGCTCTTTCCTCAACGTGGCGGACATGAGATCGAGTTGATCGATCGGAATGATCTCGAACTCGGTGAAGCCGACCGCACGCAGCTGCGAGACGAACGCCTGCGCGTTGCCGACGAGGACGATCGACAGCCGGTCGGGCTTGATGTATTGCCGCGCGACCCGTTGAATGTCGTCAGGAGTGATCGCCTGCACACGCTCGCGGAAGGTGCTGATTTCCTCGAGCGGAAGCTCGTAGAAGAGCGCATTCATCACGACGGTCGCGATTTCGTTCGGCGTCTCGATCGTCAACGGGAAGCTGCCCGACAGGTAGGCCTGGGCGTCGGCGAGCTCCCGCTCGAAGACCCGCTGCCGCTGCAGCTTCGAGAACTCTTCCACCGTCAGCCGCAACGCTTCGCCGGTCGTCTCGGTACGGGTGTTGGTCTCGGCGACGAAGTCGCCCGCCTGCTTCATCGCCTGGGTGTCGGCCGACGCACCGTAGGTCAGGCCACGCTCGGAGCGCAGCACGCGATGGAGTCGATTGGCGCCTTCCCCACCCAGGATCTTGACCGTGAGATCCCACGCCAGGTAATCCGGATGCTTCCGCGGAATCGCGAGCTGGCCGACGCGAATCTCGGTCTGCACCGAATCCGGCTTGTCCACGATGATCAGCCTCCGTGTCGGCGGCGGCGGATCGATCGGCTTCCACGGCGGCACCTCTCCGCGCGGCCATTGCCCGAACACGCGCTCCGCCTGGGCGAACGCCTCGGCACTCGTCACGTCCCCGACGATGGCGAGGAGCATGTTGTTCGGGACGAAATACTGGCGGTGAAACGCGCGCAAGTCGTCCTGGGTGATGGCCGACAGCGACTCGGGCGTTCCGCTCCCGGGGAGGCCGTACGGGTGAAAGCCGTACACCAGCCGGTCGAACAGCACCGACGCCACGTAGGCGGGGTCTTCGTCGCTGACCCGCAACGACGAGATCGCGCGCTCCCGCTGCCGCTCGATCTCCTCGGGCGCGAAGGCCGGATTGCGCACGACGTCGGCCACGAGATCCATGGCGACGGCGAACGAATCCTTCATGACCACCGCGTTGATGTAGCTGAGATCGCTGCTCGACCCGGTCCCGAGCGCCCCACCGATGAAGTCAATCTGGTCGGCGATCTGCTGCGCGCTCTTCGTCGTGGTGCCCTGATCGAGCAGGTGCGCGACGAGCTCCGCGATGCCGCCCTTCTTGGCGGGATCCTGCGCCGCGCCGGCGCGCGTCAGGAGCCGCATGGTGACCGCCGGCTGCTCGTGGTGCAGCACGATCATCACCTGCAGTCCGTTCGCCAGCGTTCGGATCTCGTAGGGAGGGAACTTGAACTCGTGCGGCGCCAGTGGCCGCGGCGGCCCCTCGGACGGCCAATTGACCGTTTGCGCGGCCGCTCCAGACGCGCAGGCGATCAACCCCATTGCCCAACACACAACTCTCACAACAGCATGCTGCCATTGGGAGTTGGCGCAGGTCTCTTTGCGGTTGGGAGTTGGGAGTTGACGAGGCCCCATCATCGGGAACCTCCAGCTTTGGGAAGAATGTGGAGCACGACGCGGTTGTTCGGCGTGAAGTAGGTACGCGCCACACGCAGCACGTCGGCGGTGGTGACGTTCGTGAAGATGTCGAACTCGCCGTCGGCGGTGCCGATGTCGTTGTGAATCACCGCCGAGTGCGCCAGGTGCAGCGCCTTGTCCTGATTGGATTCGCGGCCCACGATGTAGTCGCGCGCGAACTGGTTCTTGGCGCGCTGCAGCTCGGTCGCCAGCACTGGCTCTTTCGTCAGCTTGTCGAACTCCGCGATGAGCGCCCGCTCGGCCGCCACCGGTGTCTGCCCCGGCTGCACGATGGCCACGGCGTAAAACAGGTTGGGGTCTTCCGTGATGTTGCCGCTGCCGAACGCCGTGAGCGCGATCCGCTTCTTGTACATCAGCTCGAGCGGAATCCGCGCGCTCTGTCCGTCGGACAGGATCTTCGCGGTGATGTGCAGCGGGTAGGCGTCAGGGTGGCCGTCGTAGGTCACGTGGTAGGCCACGACCACCGCCGGCAGCGGCCAGGCTTCCTCGACAACCGCCCGCCGCTCCTTGGTCTGCTCGGGCTCCTTCGGGATGTCGCGCGGCACCGGTCGCGTCGCCTTCGGCACGCGTCCGAAGTATTGCGTGACCATCTGAACGGCCTGCGCGGCGTCGAAGTCACCGACGATGGTGATGGTGGCGTTTTCCGGCACGTAATAGGTCTGATGGAAGTCCCGCACGTCGCCGATCGACGCCGCCTCGAGATCCGCCATGCTGCCGATGGTCGGGTGCTTGTAGGGATGGGTCGTGAACGCGTGGCCGTAGATGATCTCCGAGAGCCGGCCGTAGGGCTGGTTCTCCACCCGCATCCGGCGTTCCTCCTTGACCACCTCACGCTCGCGCCGGAACGCCTCCTCGTCAATGCGCAGGGTGGCCATGCGATCGGCCTCGAGCCAGAGCGCGAGCGGAAGGTAGTGCGCCGGCAGCGTCTGCCAGAAGACGGTTTCGTCTTCGGTCGTATACGCGTTGCTGCGACCGCCGATGCTCGCGATGATGGAGGTGTGCGATTCGGGCTCGACGTTCTTGGAGCCCTTGAACATCATGTGCTCGAACAGGTGCGCAAAGCCCGTGCGCCCCGGGCGCTCGTTCTTCGAACCCACGTGGTACCACACCGACACGTGCACGGCCGGCGTCGAATGATCCTCGGAGACGATCACGCGAAGGCCGTTCGGAAGCGTGGTGAGCGTGGACTGCAGCTTCGGAGGCCGCACGGCCGCGTGCATCGGCGCCAGCGCCGCCACCACGAGACCAACGGCGACCCCGATGCCGGCGCGGACCGGCAGGCGGCGGAGCGGGAGACCCATGATTGATTATCCCAGAGACTAGCGGCTCAGGAGACGAAACCCCGCGGTCATCCAGCGCCCGACGCCGACATTCAGCGGCGACGGGTCGATGCGTCGCTCGGCGGCGAGAAAGAACTCCATCGCGCCGCCGCGACCCTCGATGCGGACGCCCGCTTCCGCGCGATATCCGGTCTGATCGCCCCGATTCTGCGTGCCGTCCACGCCGAGGTGACGAAGATCGGCGGCAAACAGCGCGCCGAGGCCCGGCCCGATGTGCACGTCGCTTCGCACGCCCGTATCGAGCTCCCAGTCGTAGTCCACGAACGACGTCTGCACAGCTCCTCGCAGATCGACACGCGCCTGAACGCGCGTGCGTCCGGCGGTGAACGATTTCAGCGCCCGACCACCCATCATGTTCCAGGCCACGGCCACCCGATTGGCGCGATCGCTGAGATGGCGTGACTGATGGTAGAAGACGCCCGCCAGCTCGACACCTTTGGCCCGGAACGACAAGGACCCGCTCAGGATGTAGTTGCCCTGGTTCGGGTCGAAGTGGCGGAGCTCGTCACCGAGGATCGCCTGATAGTTCGCCACGAACGTCGCGCGTCCGTGCCGGTAGCCGATCACATCCAGCTCGCCGCCGAAGTTGGTGTCCCACACGAACTGCACATCCTCGCCGGAGAGATGCTCGGCGGTGAGGTGGAGCGCCGCCCGTGGAAGGAGCTCGACGGCGGAGCGCGGCGGGTCTGCGGGGGCGGTGGTCTGCGCGGCAGCCGGACGCGCGCAGACCAGGAGTGCCAGCGCCAGCGCGGCGCCGAGGGTCCGACCAACGCACGATGTCACTCGGATGACCTTTCGGGTTTGGGATCGGCGGCCGTGAGTCGCGCGAGCCGGGCTTCGAGCTCCTCGATGCGGCGTTTGAGCTCCGGCAGACGCCGGAAGATGACCGATGCCTTGCGCCATTCGCGGCTGTCGATGGCCGGATAGCCGGCGACCATCGCGCGCGGGTCGAGCGAGTTGGTGACGCCGGACTGCCCGACCGCGACCGCGCCGCGCCCGATCGTGAGGTGCCCGCCTACGCCCACCTGCCCGCCGAACACGACGTCGTCCTCGATGTCGGTGCTGCCGGCGATGCCCACTTGCGCGGCCATGAGCACGTTGCGGCCGACGGTGACGCCGTGCGCGATCTGGACCAGGTTGTCGATCTTCGTTCCGGTCTTGATACGCGTCTCGCCAACCGCTGGCCGATCGACGGTCGTGTTGGCGCCCAGCTCCACGTCGTCTTCGATGACCACGGTGGCCACCTGCGGAATCTTCTCGTGGGTGCCGTCTCCACGGCGCACGAAGCCGTAGCCGTCACCGCCGATCACGACGCCGTTCTGGAGGATGACGCGGTTGCCGATGGTTACACGCTCGCGAAGAGAAACGTTGGAGTGGATGATGCAGTCCGATCCCACATGTGTGCCGGGCCCAATCGTGACGTTGGGAAAGATCACCGTGCGATCGCCGACGACCGCGCCTTCACCGATGGCGACAAACGCGCCCACCGACACATCAGCACCGATGCGGGCGTCGGCAGCGACGGCCGCGAGCAGATGCACGCCGGGCGCCGGCCGCCACGCCGGCGCAAACAATCCCACCGCGCGGGCAAAGGCCAGGTATGGGTCCCTGGCTCGGAGCATCGCGCACGGCGCCGCCGGCGCCCCGTCTTTGAGGATGACCGCGGACGCGCGTGTCGAGCGCAGGACCTTCTCGTACTTAGGGTTGGCGAGGAAGGTCAGATCACCCTCTTCGGCGTCCTGAATGCCGGCCACACGCCGCACCTCGAGGTCGCCGTCACCCTCCAGCCGACAGTCGAGCCGCTCCGCAAGTTCGCGCAGTTTCACCTGGCGGAGATTGTAATGCGTCCCGGTGTGGCATCATGGCTGCGGCCCGCCGAAGCGCCACCACTCCACCATGCTCAACGTCGCGTATCGCCTGGCCAGACGCATCGCCGTCGCGGTCGTCGGTTTCACTGTGCTCGCGATGGGCGTCGCGATGATCGTGCTGCCAGGACCCGCCTTCATCGTGATCCCGATCGGCTTGGGTATTCTCGGCCTCGAGTTCGCGTGGGCACGCCGATGGCTCAAGACGGCGAAGGAAAAGGGTGAGGCCCTCGTCCGGTCAGCCAAGGGCTCGCCAGACTCCGGGTCGGCAAAACCGCCCGAGCCTCCAGGACCGTAGGCGGGTCTAAAGACCCGCCCCTACATCACGGAGGCGGCACGTCCTGCGAGCCTGTGTCACGGGCGGCGCCGGCGTTGGACGGTCGGGCGCGCGTTGGTCGGCACCGCCGGCTTCCCCGCTGCTTCCCACGCGCCGGCGATCATCGCCGCCGCCGCGGCTACGGATTCGTTGAGCCGCCGCTCGAGCACCGCTCGGTTGGCTTTGTAGAACGCTGCGTAGTACGCCTCGTCGTACTCGTTCCGATTTCCGATCGCGTCCAGATCCGACTTGAGGATCGGCGGGACCAGCTGCGTTCCCTGCAGCACGACATCGAAGATGAAGTCCCGCGGGTTCCGAACTGGCGGAATCGGCTTGGGCGCGACCGTCAACTGGTCGCGATAGCGCTCGAACAGGTAGACCTCGAAGCGCGCATGAATACCGGGCTGGCCCGAGAGTTGACCGTCGTAGTTGAACACGGCGTGGAACGGCACGTGCGCGTCGCTCACATAGTGGGTCAGCCAGGCCGAGAAGAACAGGATGTCGAATCGGCCGAACGGGCCGCGCCGCTCGTACGACTCGAAGGCGCGCCGAAGGCTGCCGTAAATCTCCTCGACGCGCCACGGAAGCGTCCCGTTCTGATCGATCCGCTCTTTCCCGAACTTCGCGATCGCGGCCGTGTAGTCGCGCGGCAACTCGGCGAACGGGTACTTGCCGTAGCCCTCCCAGTCGAGATCGAGAAAATGATGGGGAGACTCGACCGAATCGAACCCGGCGATCTGCCAGGTATCCGGATCGATCGATCGCTCGACGAGTGTGGCCCGGTTGTTCTCGAACAACGGCCGCAGCTCGGTGGGCAGCAACGCAATCGCCCGGTCCATGATGAACTTGTGGGCGTCATAGCCCCAGGCCTGCGCCGGGGACGGGGCGGCGGCGAGGCAGCACACGCCAAGCAGCGTGATCAATCGGCGCATGAGAGCCATCATGACGACCTCAACTATATCAATGCACAATGACGATTCTTGGGCGACGCCTGCGTCGCCCCTACTGTTCATTGGTCGGGACCACTGTTGAGGCCTCGAACACTCGGCCGCCGCCAGCGAACCGCACGTCCGACACCGTCACACGCGTGCCGTCCGGGCCTGGCTGCAACGTCCACAACGGAAACCGCGACCACACGAGGAACGCACGCACGTTGAGCGCTTGGCGCGCGATGGCGACCTCGGGCCGATCGGCATTCTTCGCAATCTGCCTGGGATCAAACGTGACCTCGGTCGCCCACCACGAGTACGTGCCCCGCTCGTAGTGGTCCCCCGCGTCGACGATGACGTCGCGGGTGAAGGGCGTGAGGGGCACCGGGCCCACCATCATCGCGCGAGGCTCGGTGCCGCGCGCATCCCTCCAGATCGTCTCCACGATCCCTCGTGCGGCCCGCGCCGACACCAGCATCGCGATCACGTAACAGGTGGCGCAGAGGATCGCCGCACGCGCGGCCACCGGGACTCGTTGCCGCCGGGCCACCCAGATGCCGGCGGCCAGCACCAGCCACAGCCACGGATCGATGATGAACACCGCATCGCCGTAGAACCACTGCCAACTGATCGGCGCCGCCAGCCGCACGCCGTAGTTGTTCAAGTAGTCAAGGAAGACGTGCGAGTAGACACCGGCGTAAGACAGCAGGAGAAGCCATCCGCCATGAACGGGAGGGCCATCGTCTTTGGGGCGCGCTCGGCCCAGGCGTCCGAGCAGGAGGAAGATCGCCGTCAGCATCAGCGGCAAGAGCAGTTGCGCGGCGATGCCGTGTGTCCACCCGCGCCGGAATGCCACCGCCGGCGCATTGGTCGCGAAGACGAGCACGTCAACGTCAGGGAGGTTGGCCGAGATCATCAGGGCCGCAGCGCCGAACCGCGTGCGACGGTTGAGGCCGGCTTCGCCGAACGCGGCCCCAACCAGGGTGTGGCAAACGTTATCCACGCGTACGTTCGCCGAAGACCTGCGCTTCGAAGACGAGGATGCGCGCGCCTCGCTTCCAGGCATCGGCAGGCAGTCCGGCCTTGAGACAGGTATGGTCAAGGAAGGTGTCGCGGTCCCACCCCTGGTCGGCCGGCACCTGCGGCAACAGCAGGCCGCGGATCGCGCCCTGCTCCACGACCAGGCCGTGACGTCCGACCTCGATCTCCTCGACCGACGCGACCTCGCGCTCACGGGACAGTACCGAAATCTCGAATCCGATCTCGGCCAGCTCCTCCGGCGTGACCTTGTCGAACCGCGGGTCCGAATCGGCCACGGCCTGTGCCAGCTGGAACACCATCCGCGAGAGCGGCAGGTTCGACTTGAGCCGCCCGAGGCATCCGCGCAGCTCGCCGTTCCGGAAGATGGACACGAAGGCTCCGCGCTTCAGGCCGAGCCCGTTGGCCGTCTCGATATCAGGATCCTCTGTGCCCCGGACGCGCGCTTCGAAGGCGCGTGCCGCCAGCCTCAGCAGCCGGAGCTGGTCGTCGATGTCGATCTCGTCATTCACGTCATTCACGTTCGTTCACCATATTGCTGCGGCCATATAGCCCACGACCGACGACTTGTCTCCCGAGACGTCTCCGGAGTCGGCGTACTGTAACAGCCGCGCCTCGGTCGCGCCGAGTCGTCCGGCGGCGTCGAGCACGGCCACGATCGGTCCTCCCCCGCACGCATGTCTCGGCTCCGCCTCGAGTCTGTCCATCAGGCCGCTGGGATCCATCGACTCGACATGCCGAATCACGGTCTCGTCGAGCGCCTGGGCCGTCGCCGCATCCTCGTAGTGCGAGAGGTCGCTGCTTGCCACCAGCAGCGCATCCGGGGCGCGCGCGGCCACGGCCCGGGCGAGCGCGCCACCAAGCGCGAAGGCGGTGTCTCGTGACTGCCGGCCCATCACCAGCGGCACGATCGGCACTCCCGGGAACAGATGTGCGACAAACGGCAGCTGCATCTCGAGCGAATGTTCTCGCCCATGTGCCTCAGGCAGCTCCACGATGTCAGGCGATTCAGCTTTGAGGGCCTCGGCCAGCGATCGATCGATGGTCACCGCACCGAGTGGCGTCGCCCATGCACCTTCGGGCCAGATCGAGACGCCATGAAACGGCCCGAAGTGCGAGGGCCCCACGAGCACGATCGACGAGCACCCGCTCCTGCGAGCGAGCGTGTAGGCGTAGGCGGCCACCGGGCCCGAATACATCAGCCCTGCGTGCGGCGCGACGACCGCACGGAGCGGCCGCGTGATCCCATCGACCTCAACGCGTCCAAGGTACCCTTCGACCTCGGCGACCAGACGCGCCGGGTCATCCGGATACCACGTCCCGGCAACCGACGGACGCCTCAGCATGGCGTGATCCTAACTGGTTCTTGGTTCTTGGTTCTTGGTTCTTGATTGGTGGGTCGGTGGGTTGGGCTTTCGGCTCTAGGAGCCTGTCCGAGTAATGGCACGGGTCGCGTTCCGAGCGCCGTGCCGGCAGATGCCAGGCGCCGCGACGCCGGCACGGTGGGCCCGTGTCCAGGAGCGGCAACGCCGCAGATGCCGGCACGCCGCCGGAACC
>DATDOE010000104.1:0-74326 GCA_035293405.1 Vicinamibacterales bacterium
CATCGGCTTGCGCCGCGAGCCGATCTCGTGGACGACGTGGTGCAAGACGTCTTCCTGGCCGCGCTCGGTAGTCTGTCGAAGTTTCTGGGCAACGCTCCGCTTCGGTCGTGGCTCCTTGGCATTGCCCGCCACAAGGTTGAAACGTACTACCGCCAACGGATGCGCGAGCCGGAACCGCTGGCGGACAGCGGCGACGCTCCGGGGCCGGCCGCCGGTGGCATCCCAGTCGACGAGTTGATCGACCGCGAACGACTGGAAGCCAAGACGCAACGGGTTCTGAGGCAATTGCCGGAGTCGTACGGCCTCGCGCTGTTATGGCGCTATTGGGAGAATCGCAGCGTCCGCGACATGGCCGAGGCGTCAGCCAAGACCGAGAAGGCAATCGAGCGACTACTCGCGCGAGCCCGCGCGCGATTCAGAGAACTGTGGGATCAGGTGTAGTTATGGACGACGATCGCTGGCTTGAACAACTGGCCGACATGACGGACTTCGCGACGGGGACGCCCGAGCGCGCCCCAGCGCGGCTGAAGGCGAGGATCCATTCGGCGCTCGTCAACCAGCAGTCGAAGACGGGGCCGCTTCTCAGCCTGGCCGCGACCAAAGCCGCGGGGAGTGGACTCTGCGTGTTCGAACAGGCCATTGCCTCGCTGCCGGTGGGCGAACGGATCGGATCCATGAATCCCTGCAGTGTTTGTCACGCGCGCGTGCTGGCCGAGCGACTCGACCATGCCCCGATTTTCTGGCCACACTGTCCCTACGCGGGATTCCATCGCCCTCGTGACTAGCGGGGTCAGGAAGCGCTGAATCAAAAGTGCCTGTTGACCCCAAACAGGTTCTGAAAGTTTGCGAGGTTTCTCTCGCCCGGTGGCGTCAGGCGCGCGCTGACTGGGTTCCCGCTCATGCTTTCGCTGAAGCTATAGCGAAAGCTCCACTGATCACCGATCGCGATATCGATTCCCACCGCGACACGAAGCACGACGCGCGTCGACGCGATCTCACCCTCGGGCGCGGCTAGGCCGCCCGCAGCCGCGCTCCGCCCCGCCCCGCTGCCAAAGCGCACCAACCCGGCTCCCGTTGAGAGATACGGACGAATACCGCTCCCGAGGGCACGGAAATACAGCAGCGCGTCCCCGACGACGGCGTGTTGCGTGCTGGGGCGTCGTTGTTCGTAGAAGCGACCGCCCTCCACCGACGTGACCGACGAGAACAACGTCAGGTCGTTACGGTTCCACACGTAGTTCGATTGGACGGTGAAGTATCGACCCAGGTGCACGCCCACAAACAGGTTGAGGGCGGGGCCGTTCTCGGGCTTGTACAGCGACACCTCTGCGCGACTCGGCTGCGTCGAGGCTCGCGCATCGGCCGAAAGCGTCGAGATGCCGACGAGAACGCCCGCGTACAGGCGATCTTCGTCCTGCGCAAACGCTTGAGGCGCCGTTCCGAGCCAAAGCAGCATCGTCGCGAGAACAGACCATGGCAGACGCTTCACAGAGGTTGCTCCCTCGTCATTCCGTTGTCGTTCGCCATCGTCGACTCCAGACCCGCTTCGGCAGTGCGGGGGTTTTTCCGGCCGCGCGCGACTCACATCCACGAAGCGGGACCTATACGGAGTGCGTGCAAGGAAGAACTATCTCATGCGCACGGAGACCTGGGCAGCGTTCACCGCGATCAACCTCGACAACGACGTCGCCTGATGTCCCGCAGGGTCTCGGCTTGTGCGCGGTATCAACCGAAAGGAGCTGTCCGTGAAGAATCGTCTCGTTCATGTGCTGGTCGGTCTGGCTGCATCATTCGTGGCTGTCGCAGGAGCGACGCTGTCCGCCCAGGATACGCAGAGCCTGAGCGGCCTGCGATTTCGCTTCCCGGGTGCCGTGTACACGATGTCGAACGGGTCCGAGCGCAACGCGGTCCTCGTCTTCGATCGCCTGGCCGATGGTCGACTCGTTCGAGCCGGCGCCGTGTCGACTGGTGGCACGGGTACCGGCGCGGGTTTAGGGAACCAAGGCGGACTCGTACTGAGCGGCAACGAAAAGTGGCTGCTTGCCGTGAACGCCGGTAGTGACTCGATTTCTGTGTTGGAGGTTCGCCGCCGGGGACTCCGTCTCGTGGAGGTTCAGCCAAGTGGTGGCAGTCGTCCCGTGAGCGTGACCGAGCATCGTGGCCTCGTCTACGTCCTCAACGCAGGAAGCGACAGCATAAGGGGGTTCACGCTCGGGCGAGACGGTCGCCTGCGTCCCCTCGACGGATCCGACCGGCCTCTCAGCGGTTCCGGAACCGATCCCGCGCAAATCGCGTTCACTCCGCACGGCGACGCGCTCGTGGTGACCGAGAAGGCGACCAACAAGATCGTGACGTTCGACGTAGGCAGGCAAGGGCTGCCGGGTGATGCCCGTGTCGAGGATTCCAATGGACCGACGCCCTTCGGGTTCGCGTTCGGCAAACGCGACCAACTGTTCGTCTCTGAAGCCTTCGGCGGCGCTGAGAACGCGAGCGCGACGTCGTCGTACGATATCGATCGGAGAGGCATCCTGACGACGATCAGCCCGTCCGTCGCTACGAATCAGACCGCCGCCTGCTGGGTGGTGGTGACGCCAAATGGGCGCTTTGCCTACGTCACCAATACCGGCAGTGGTTCGATCTCCGGGTATGCGATTGACTTCGACGGCACGATCGAGCTGCTCGACGCCGATGGCCGCACCGCCGTCACCGGCGATGGCAGTGCACCAATCGACATGGCCTTCACCGACAGCGGACGGTTGCTGTACAGCCTGAACAGCGGCACGAACACGATTGGGGCATTTCGCGTGCACTCCGACGGGTCCCTCACGCGGCTCCCGTTCACAGGCGGCTTGCCATCAGGGGCGAACGGGCTCGCGGCTCGGTAATCTGAACCATCAATCCTGTGGGCCGTGGCTGTCGCGTCGCGCCATGCTCACGACGCTGGCGGCTCCAGTCGCATTGGCAACGATGTCTCGACCCGATCCGGCTGTCGGCCAGACCGTTCGCCAACGGCAGATGTCATGCATCATCGTCTTCGACGTGAACGAAACGCTGCTCGATGTGGATGCGCTCAAGCCACATTTCGCGCGCGCATTCGGCGACGAGCTCGTACTGCGCGAGTGGTTTTCGACGGTCTTGCTGTACTCGGAGGTCGCCAGCCTCGCTGGGCCCTATTCGGACTTTGGAGCGATCGGCGGTGCCGCACTCGACATGACAGCAACGAGCCGCGGCATCTCTCTGTCAACAGACGATCGGACACGAATCCTGACCGGCATGCGCTCGCTCCCGGCTCATGCCGATGTGCGTGAGGGACTCCGTCGGCTGAAGGAGGCCGGATTCCGAACGGTGACGCTCACCAACTCCGCGGCCACCGTAGTGGAGCAGCAACTGAGCAACGCCGGCCTGAAGGACTTCTTCGAGCGGTCGTTTTCTGTCGATACGGTTCGCCGCTTCAAGCCAGCCCCCGAACCGTACTGCTATGTCGCGAGTGAGTTGACGGTCGACGCAAGCATGCTTCGAATGGTCGCCGCGCACGCGTGGGATGTGGTCGGTGCCATGCAGGTCGGGTGGGCTGCCGCGTTCGTCGCGCGGCCAGGCAAAATTCTTTTTCCGCTGGCGCCGAAGCCTGACATCGTCGAACGAGACCTGCGCGCCGTCGCCGACCGTGTCATCGCCATCGATACGCCCCGGCCGTGATGGAGATCATGATGGGCATCGAGGGCATCCTCCGTCTGTTGGTGTGGTAACTACGGATGGTACAGGCTCTGCCCTCGTCTCTCCTCACGTCACACCGCCGACGCCCGAAACTCCCTTCCGATGCTCAGGATCAGATCCACACCCTATGATCGACCTTCCCTCCGTGCACCAGCCATGCTGAGCGTCGCGGCGGCGGCGATCGCTGGGCACGTCTGGCGGTGCGGATGCCGAGTCGAGGAGATGCCTCCATGGATCTCAGCAAGACGCAGTTGATCGAGTCGGTATTCGCCGGCGGCGGCGAGATGGGGGCACGAATGCGCGCCGTCGACTGGTCGACGACGGTGCTGGGCCCCGTGGAGCAGTGGCCGCAGTCGCTGCGAGCTTATGTGCGTATCGTGCTGGGCTCCGGCTATCCGATGCTCATTTCCTGGGACCCGGACTACACGATGCTGTACAACGATGCCTACGGGGTGGTAGTCGGAACAAAGCACCCGGGGGCGTTGGGTCGCAGTTGCCGTGAGGTGCTTGCGGAGGCGTGGGATTTCATCGGACCGCCGTTCGACTGCGCTTGATGAGATCCGCCGACAACGTTTCCGCAAACGTGCGAATGTCGAGGGCGATCCCTTCCATCAAGTTGTGCGCGATCTGTTCGCGACCTTCGGGCTGTGTCCTTTCATGGGTAACCCGATTTCTGGCGCGACGAACCCTCCTCCGGTAACAGTTACCATGGCGCGATACGCTTGATCGACATCGACAAACAGGGCTGATAAGCTAACCCGCTAACCAGTCCGGCCATTCGTCGACACGTCTCGCGTTCATGAGCAGAAACGCACCACCTCTCGCGATTGCGCTGCCCAAGGGAGGAGGCGCCCTGTCCGGGCTCGGCGAGAAGTTTGCCCCCGACCTTCACACTGGCACAGGAAATTTCAGCGTCCCGATCATTATTCCGTCCGGACGAGGGGGATTCCAACCGAGCCTGAGTCTGAATTACAGCTCGGGCACGGGCAACGGCGCGTTCGGACTGGGCTGGGGCCTCTCGGTTCCCGGCATTACCAGGCTCGTCACGAAGGGCGTGCCTCGCTACTTCGACGCGCCTTCGGTACCCGACAGCGACCGTTTCGTGCTCTCCGGTGCCGAGGAGCTGGTGGAACTGCCTCCAACAGCCGGCGCATCGCCAGGATCGAAACGCTACAGGCCGCGAACCGAGGGCCTGTTCGCACTGATCGAGCGTCAACGCTCGGGGCCCGCGGACTACTGGACCGTACGGACGAAGGACGGGATCACGAATACCTACGGTTCCGCCGATCCGACTGTCGATTGCGCCGTCAGCGACCCGGCGCTGCCCCGAAAGATCTTCGCTTGGCGTCTCACCGAGAGCCGCGACACATTCGGGAACAGGGTCGCGTTCCGCTATCGTCGCGATCGGTTTGTTGGGACCAGCCGGTCCTGGGATCAGCTCTACCTGCGTTCGGTCGGCTACGTCGATCTCAATGGCCCGGGCCAGGCGCCTTTCCTCGTTTCGATCGAACTCTTCTACGACGACGAGCCGGGGCCACCTGGCGTGTCGCCGGTCGTGCCGGTGAAGCCGCGACCGGATCCGTTCTCTGACTACCGTGCCGGTTTCGAGATTCGGACACGTGCCCGTTGCAAGTGGATCGTCGTTCGTACGCACCCGTCTGCGAACGAATCGATCCCGGTCCGCGCCTACGAGCTCGGATATCTCGACGAGATCGAAGGCGATGCCGCGAGGCTGCCACTCAACGGGGTCTCCCTGCTGTCTCGGATCGACGTCATTGGCTTCGACGATGCCGGCGTCGCACACCGTGACCTGCCGCCTCTCGAATTCGGCTACAGCGGGTTCGCGCCAGACACGCAGAAGCTTTTACACCTCACCGGCTGCGCGCTGCCCGCGGAGTCGCTCGGCCATCCCGATGTGGAGCTGGTCGATCTGTTCGGTCACGGTCTGCCGGACATCCTCGAATTCGGCGACGCCGCTCGATACTGGCGCAATCTCGGCGGCGGGCGCTTCGATCGTCCGCGCGAGATGCGCGAGTCGCCCGCCGGACTGCGCCTCAGCAACAGCGGGGTCCAGATGCTCGATGCCGACGGAGACGGCCGGACCGATCTCCTCGTCGTCGAAGACGTGACCGCCGGCTACTTCCCGCTCGACTTCGGCGCCGAATGGAACGCGCGCTCGTTCCGCCGATACGAGCAGGCGCCAAGCTTCAGCCTTGAGGACCCGAACGTCCGACTACTGGATCTGACGGGTGATGGCGTCTTCGACGCTTTGCGGACGGGCACGCGGTTCGAGTGCTACTTCAACGATGCCCGTCGCGGCTGGCTGCCGGAAAACTCCGGACGTGTCGAGCGCCGGACGCTGGACGATTTTCCAGACGTCAGCTTCGCCGACCCGCGCGTCAAGCTTGCCGATCTGAGCGGCGACGGTCTGCAGGACATCGCGCTCGTGCACGAGGGACGCATCGACTACTGGCCGAATCTCGGGCACGGGCGATGGGGTGCGCGCCTCACGCTGACCATTCAGCAACGGTTGCCGTTCAATTTCGACCCCGAGCGCGTCATCCTCGGCGATGTGGACGGCGATGGCGCCGCGGATCTGATCTACGTCTCGGATCGTGAAGTCACGCTCTGGATCAACCGCAGCGGTAATGGCTTCTCGTCACCTCAGGTGATCGGAGGCACGCCCTCAGTTACCAACAACGACACCGTTCGGCTGCTGGATCTGCTGGGACACGGCGTCCCAGGTCTCTTGTGGAGCCGCCCTGCCGATGGTAGTGGGCGCCCGCAGCACTTCTTTCTCGATCTCATTGGCGGCGTCAAACCCGGTCTGCTCACACGCATGGACAACAACCTCGGTGCGATCACCGAGGTGACGTACCGTTCGTCCACCACATTCTTCCTGCGTGACGAAGCTGATCGCGAAACGCGCTGGCGTACCACGTTGCCGTTTCCTGTCCAAGTCGTGGAGCGCGTGGACACGCGGGACGTGTTTTCAGGCGGCACCCTCACGACGGAATACCGATATCACCACGGCTACTGGGACGGCGCCGAACGCGAGTTCCGTGGCTTCGGCACGGTCGAGACGATCGACACCGAAGTACGGGACGGCTACATCGGCCGGGCCCTTCCGGGCAACGATGCCACGCTGCGGTACCTCCTGACACGGCAGGATCAATCGCCGCCACTGTTGACGCGCACGTGGTTCCACCTCGGACCGGTCGAGCAGGACGAGCAAGGTCTGTGGCGTGAGATTGACTGGTCAGACGAGTATTCGGACGGGAATCTCTTGCGGCACACCGAGCTCGCGAACACGTTTCTTGCGACGCTGCCCGCGGAGGCACGACGGGATGCGCTGCGCGCCTTACGCGCAAGTCCGCTGCGCTCCGAGATCTACGCACTCGACGGCTCGCCGCTCCAGGACCGGCCCTACACGGTCACCGAGCATGCCTACGATTTACGCGAGCTCGAGCCGCCAGTCGCGGCCAACGCGACACGCCTGCGGATCTTCGTGCCATTGCCCTCATCGCAACGCTCGACGCAGTCGGAACGCGGTGATGAGCCGCTGACGCAGTTCACGTTTCTGTCGGCGTACGACGAGGTTGGTCAACCGACGCGGACACTCGAGGTCGCCTGTCCGCGCGGTTGGCGGCGCATGAACGACACGCCGGCGGCGCCGTACCTCGCGACGCTCAAACATCGACAGTTTGCGGATACCTGGCCGAGCGGCACCTACATCCGTGACCGCGCCGTACGCGACCGCCGGTTCGAGTTGACGGCCACTGCTGGGCAAACGGTCACGCAACTGGCTGCCACCACCGAAGCGAGTGCCGGTCTGCGGATCGTCACCGAGATCTTGAGCTACTACGATTTCACGACCGATCCCAGCACTGGCTATGGTGAATTTAGCGGACTTCCGCTCGGTGCCATTGGTCCGTTCGGTGCGCTGGTGCGCTCTGAAATGCTCGCCATGACGCCCGACGACCTCGTGCAGGTGTATGGCGCGACGCCGGACTATCTGGTCCCTGGCGCGGTGTTCGCGCCGGGCCCAGACTATCCGGCGAACTTCGTGGCGGCGCTCCCAGCGCTAGCCGGATACACGTTCCGGCCCGCGTCGGCGACGGCCATCGCGGGGTACTTCGCAACGACACTCCAGCAGCGATACGACTTTCACGACGGCGGCGGCGTCGGCCGGGGTCTGGTGCTCGCTCAGCGCGATCCGCTGAACAACGAGGTCAGCGCGGACTATGACTTCGGGTTGTTGCCGATCCGCACGCGCGATCCGCTGGGGCTCGAGACGACCGGCACCTATAATCTGCGCACGCTGCTGCCGAGGGAAGTCGTCGATCCCAACGGCAACGTCACACGCGTCAGCTATTCGCCGCTCGGCCTCGTTGCCGAGAGTTGGGTGCTTGGCAAGCCGAGTGCCCCGGCCATCGATCGCCGGAACGCCGGCGATCGCACGCTGGCCAGCGCCCGTGTCGAGTACGACTTTCTCGCGTATTACCGTTCGCGCGGCGTGAGCCCGACGCGTCCACAACCAATCTACTCGCGCGCCGTCAGGCGGGTGTTCCACGACAGCGATCCTGACGACAACGGCGACACGATCGAAGCGCGGGAATATACCGATGGGTTCGGCCGTCTGCTGCAGACGCGCTCGCAGGGTGAGGACGTGCGCTTCGGCGACAGCCGATACGGCGGTGGCGACGCGTTTCTCTCTCCGTCGCAACAGACCTCGGCGCCGCGCACGATTGTCGGCCTCGATCGCCAAGGTGCGGCGCTCCCCAACGTCGTGGTCAGCGGCTGGCAACGCTACGACATCAAAGGACGTGTGATCGAGAAGTCCGAGCCGTTCTGGGCGGAAGGCTGGGACTTCACGCCGCCGACCCAACTCGGCGAAAAGACCATCACCCACTACGACCCGCGGGGCCGGGCCGTCCTGACGATCAGACCGGACGGCTCCGAACATCGCGTGATTCAGGGAATCTCGATTGCGCTCGACGATCCTCCCCGGTCGAGCTCCGACGTGGACAAGTATCGGCCGACTCCCTGGGAGGTCTTCGTCTACGACGCGAACGACAACGCTCCACGCACGCACTCGACCGACGTGCGTACGCAGGCCTATGAGCTTCACTGGAACACGCCTGGCTCGATGGAGACGGACGCTCTTGGGCGCACGATCGCCAGCGTGGCGCGGCAACGAGACGCATCAGCCGGCGCGAATCCGCCGATCGAGAACAACGTCACGCGTACACGCTACGACATCCTCGGCAACGTCCTTGAAGCCATCGACCCGTTGGGCCGAGTCGCCTTACAGTTCGCGTATGACCGCCTCGGTCGCGTTCTCTGGACGGAGAGCATCGATGCAGGCCGGCGGACTGCGGTACTCGGCGCGGCGGGCGACACCATCGAGCAGTACGAATCGAAGGGTGCGCGCGTGCTGTATGCCTACGACGCCGCGCATCGGCTCGTGCGGCGCTGGTCGCGGGATGCGACAGCCGACACGCTGACGCTGCGCGAGCGCATCGTCTACGGTGACGAAGCGGCCGCGTCGGGAACGCTTGCGCAGAAACAGGCCAACAACCTGCGCGGACGCGCCTGGCTGCGCCAGGACGAAGCCGGCGAGGGGCAGACCGACAGATACGACTTCAAAGGGAATGCGCTCGTGCACGTACGGCGCGTCCTCTCCGATCAGTTTCTGCTCGCGGGCCTGACCCCGCAGCCCGGAGGCGCATGGGTCCTCAGTGCACCTCGCCTCGATTGGGATGCGGTGCCTGCGCCCCAACTCGATGGGCGGGTGTACGTGACACGCAACGAGCTCGATGCGCTCGGACGGATCAAGTGGTCGGACTATCCAGAGTGCCTCAACGGTGAGCGGTATCGGCTGCGCCCGTCGTTCAATCGTGCCGGCAGCCTGCACAGCGTGTCGCTCGTCGGCCCGCTGGACGACACGAACAACGGTCCGGTCGCGTCCTACGTGAGCCAGATCTTCTACAACGCTCGAGGCCAGCGGCTTCTTATCGCCTACGGCAACGGGCTGTTGACGCGCTACACCTACGACAACAAGACGACGCGGCTGGCACGCATTCGCACGGAGGGCTACACCGCAAACGGGCCTGGCAACTACTCGCTGACGGGTGCGACGCTACAGGATCTGGCGCATGAGTACGACCTGGCCGGCAACCTGGTTCGGATTGCCGAGCGCGTGCCCGGCTGCGGTATCCGGAATTCGCTGCAGGGTGCAGACGCGTTGGATCGCGAGTTTGGCTACGACCCGCTGTATCGCCTGATCTCGGCAACCGGCCGCGAATGCGGGCCGCTCGGTGACGAGCGGCCGTGGACCGACTTCGAGCCGTTTGGTTTCGGCGGCTGGACGCAGGGCGTTGCCAACCCCTCCAACGCACCCGACGTCACCACGTTCTATCGCGAGCGCTACGAATACGACCCCGCTGACAACATGACCGTGCTCCGCCACACGGCCAGCGGGCGGAACGGTTGGACCCGTTACTTCGGCCTGAACGCGACGCCTCGCGACTGGAGCCAGCGCGTGTCGGACTGGCGAGGCGGGGTGGCCGTGAACTGGGGGACGGGCGGCAATCGGCTCACCAACGTCGGCGATGGCGATGAGGACGTCGGCGTCACTCACACCTTCGATGCGAGTGGGAACCTGTCGCGCGAGAACAGCGAACGCTACTTCGAATGGGATCACGCGAATCGATTGAAGGTGTTTCGCAATCAAACGGGTACGGCGCAGCCGAGCGTCTACGCCCTGTATCTCTACGGCTCGAATGGGCAGCGGATCAAGAAGCTCGTCTGGCGTGGCGCTGGCGACTATCACACCACGGTGTTCATCGGCACCGCGTTCGAACATCAGACAGACGTCCGGCCGTTGGAGACCCGCACGAACTGTTCGCTGCACGTGATGGACGACAGCGCGCGCATCGCCCTTGTGCGCGTCGGCCCGGCATTCACCGACGACGGTGCGGCCGACCAGCCGGTGCAGTACCACCTGGCCGATCACCTGGGCAGCAGCAGCATCGTCGTCGCTGCTGATGGCGCCACGATGAGCCGCGAAGAGTACTTCCCATACGGTGAATCGAGCTTTGGCAGCTTCGCGCGCAAGCGCTATCGCTACGTCGGCAAAGTCCGTGACGAAGAGTCAGGCCTGCACTGTCATGACCGCCGCTATTTGGCGTCGTGGCTCGGGCGCTGGATTTCCACGGATCCTGCCGGACCCACCGACGGGTTGAATCTCTACGTCTACGCGAGATGTTCCCCGATTCTGAACAGCGACAAGAGTGGGCTCGCCGCCAACGAGCACCATCGCGTCTGCCAGTCGTGCCATGAGGCCCCCCCGGACCCGGAGCCTCGTGTGGACCTGAACATGGAGCCTACGCTCGATCAGGTCAGGAACAACTCCAAGGTGCAGATGGCTGGCGGTATCGCGATGGGTACGATTGCCGCCTGCGTGCCGTTCATTGGGGCCGCGGCAGTCGGCATCCTTCAGCAACAGGGCTACCTCGATCGACTGCCACCCGACGTGCAGGCCGGGATCGGCATCGGCATGGGCGCGACTGGTGCCGTTCAGACGATCGTCGGTGTGATCACGATGGTCGGAGGTGGCGGCATCGCGGGAGGCGGAACGGTGCTCGCCCCGGTCACTGCCGGCGCGTCATTCATCGGAACCGGTGTCGGTTTGGGTATTGCCGCGGTCGGTGCCCTCGAGGCCACCGCCGGTGTCGCGAATGTCGGCGTCGGCCTGTATGTGTTTGCGAAGGCCCAAGGCAGAGGAGAGAGAGTCCCGACCGGCAAGTCCCAGTGGTGGTTCCGAAACGTGCGGCCCGGCGACATTGCCCGTTCGCGGCGCGGATATCAGACCTACGTCCTCAAGGACCGTAACGGAAAGGTGCTCTACGTCGGCAAGGGCGGCGGCGAGGGCGGCAAGACTCCGGATAACTGGATGGATCGGGTCCGCGCGCACATCAAGGATTCAACGAAGCGAGAGTGGATCGGCGAGGTCGATCGCGTCGACGTCTACTCGGACCTCACGCGACAAGAGGCCTATGCGCTCGAGTTCGAGCTGACGCACGCCAATCGATCCACGGTCTATAACGTCAAGAACCGCTTCACGCCTGACGAATACGGCCCGCTCTTCCCCGCATCGGAACTGTCGACCAGCGCCCGCTCGGCGGCGCTGAAGCCGCGCTTCACGTTTGACGTAGACATCGTTGCCGGAAACTGAAAGGCGCGCTTCCATGAGCCCCGATATCGCCATCACTGGGACCGTTCTCGAGAGACGCGAGCACCGCCCGATCAACGACGTGACGGTCGAGGCGCTGATCAGCGTGGGCGAGAAGACCCGCCCATTCAAGACGACGACGACCGACAAGACCGGCAGCTTCCGGTTCGAGACGAACCAAAAGGAATGGGACCGCCTCGTCAAACAGGACGAAGCGGCGTTCGTTTTCTTCCGTGTGTCGTTCGGCGAGCCGACGCGCGTGGTCGACACGCGCGAGTCGCGGCAATGGAGGCCGGAAGGCCTTCCGGGGCTTCTGCACATCTATGTGGATCTGGTCGCGCCGCGTCGCCTGACGGGCACCGTCGTTGATGCCGAAGAACGACCGGTGCCTGGCGTCGTCGTGCTCGCCCGCATTCCGGAGGTCAACCAGGGAGCGCTGGTGCTCGGTTCGGCCACGACGGACAAGGCGGGACGGTACGCGATCGAATACCCAGGAGAAGGATTCGGATCGCCGGCGACGAGCGTGGACCTCGAGGTGGTGGTCTACAGCGATGCAACGCTGCGGCGAGTGCTGACGCAGTCAGCGGTTGAAGATGTCGGGGGAGGCGAGCGCACGCACGACGTGCGCCTGCCGGCTCCTGAAGACTCCCTCGCCATCCTCAACACGGCACTGAACAAGCCGCTGCCCGAATCGTTGATCGAGAGGCTTGCCGGTCTGGATCTGCGGACCCTGTCAGCGCTGCGAGCCGCGGGTGGCGCGCCTCGCCGCGTCGCCGCGGCGAGCGGCGAGCTGAAACCAGAGCTGTCGAGGCTGAACGCCATCGTCTCGCTCTCCATCACCGGCGCGCCGGTGCCGGTGCTCGCGAGGCTCGCAGAATCGGGCGTGAAGTCGATCATGGACCTGGCGCAGCTTCCCGATGAAGAGCTCAGTGCTCGTTTCGGGTCGGACGTCTCACCGGAAATACGCGGGCGGTATCGCGCACGCGCGTCGCACTTCGTGATCGAAATCGGCAACCGGATCGCCCAGAAGCGGTACGACCTCAACACACCAGGCGCGATCAGCGACGAGTTCGACGAGTTGTTTCGCGTGACCTGTCACTGCGAGTGCGCCTCGGTCACGAGCGCCCAGGCCTACCTTGCCCAGCTGCTGCGCTTCAGCCTGCAGGTGGTTCGCTACAACGGCGCGCCCATCGACATCGGGTTCTTACAGGACTGGTTCAAGCAGCCGTTGCGTGATCTCCCGGCGACCTGCGACAGCGCCGAGCGTAAGGTGGCGCAACCGCGCATTGCTATTGAAGTGCTGCGCAAGGATCTCGCGGCGCTCGGGCGCACGGCCCAGGCGGATGACTCGCCGCAGTGGTATCGCGAGGCGGCCTATCTGGATCTGGTGCAGTTCGTCGATCTGCGCTACGAGGAGATGCGGGAGGTCAGCCTCAGGACGGCGGACACCAAGGCCAAGTTCATCCAGGCAAAGGGCCTGGGAATCGACGATCCGTCGGACGCGCTGATCTTTGACGAACTGTTCCGCGACATCTCCGCGCCGCTGACCTCTCCCGCGACTGCAGTCACCGAGCCATATCTGCAACGCGTGTTCGGACTGCGCAGCACGCTGGCCGATCCGCTCGATCCGGACATGGTCAATCCGCGGGCGCTCGTGTTTCGCCGTGAGGCGCTTCGCGTGCGCTGGGTCAGGCTCGACGCGTCAACGTCGCGGCCGCTCGCGGGTGTTCCGCTTGTCGATCCTCATCTCGTGGACGAGTTCGACCTCGTTGACCGAACCGTAGCGCCGCCGAACGACCAGATCCGCCAATGGCGACCGATTGATTTTCTCCAGCGGCGGCGCCGGGAGATGGAGATCGCCGAGGCAGTCATTGCGGCGGAGCTCACGCCCGATCCGGCGACTCCACCGGCGCAGCAGTTCAAGGATCTCTTCCTGGAGTTGGCGGCGCTGCAATCGTTCATTCCCCCATCGGCGATCCCTGTTCCCCCGTACGGGTTCACCGATGGCGCGGACGTCCTCGATGACCCGCGGATGCGACAGATGCGCAATGCGCTCGATGCCGGTCAGGACATTTCGGCGGATCTCGCGCGCTTCCGTATCTCGGCCGCGGACGTCCGCGCGATTGTCCGACACCTTGAAGCGCTCGAACTGAACGTGCCTGTCACCGCCGACGAGAGCTTCGACGTGCGTCGCATCATTCTGGCGCACGTCAAGCGCGCGGGTTTCTGGCCGACGTGGCTGGCGCAGGAGATCGCCAACGCCGGAGATCCCGCTGGACAGCTGGCGCTCGAGCCGGGGAAGTTCCGGCTTCGGACGCGCGACTCCGCCCAACCCGATCCCGTGTGGCAACCTCGTCCACGTCTCGCGGACTCGTCGGAACGAGTGGCGTGGGAGGACGTCCTGCGCTTTCGCACCAGAACGATCGACGCGATGGTCACCGAGCTTGCCGCTCGAATCGTGGCGCTCGAATCGCGTCTGCTGCCCGAGCTGCGCAACGCGCTTATTCGCTACACGGGACCTGGAGGGGTCTACACCAAAGCAAAAGTCGACGCACTCATCGACCGGTATCAGCTCGACTTCGTGGCGGGCGGCTGCCGCCGTACCACGCGTGTCTCGCAGGCGATCGAAACGGTTCAGGGGCTGCTGTTCGGGGCGCGCAACGGCTTGTTCAACACGCCTGGGTGGTCGATCGTCGCGGCCGACTTCGATGCCATCTGGCGATGGCTCGGGAGTTTCGACACGTGGTACCCCGCGATGCTCGCGTTTCTCAATCCCATCGACTTGCTCCGACCGTCGCTCCGCGGCGATGTGAGCCCGGGATCCGCTGACGCGCTCCAACGGATGCGAGACGCCGATCCGATCGGGTTGCCGGACGCCGTGACCGCCTATTCAGTGTTTGCCGATTATCTGAACGACGCGGCGAGTCTGGAACTGCTCGCCGCCGCCGCGCGTCCCATTGCCTTTCTTCCAGGTGCGGGGCAGCGCAGCGCCGTCTATCTGATTGGCGGGACGGTGGGGCGAGGCGCGCGCCGGTTCTACTGGTCAGTGGCGATCGAGCAACCGGACGGCGCCGGCGATCAGAGTTGGTGGCGGCCGATTCCCGCCATGGACCGGGTCGATGACGTCGTTGGGGGCGCCCTGTGCGGTGTGTACGCGATCGCGTTGACGGTCTCGACAGTGGCGACGTCGCGCGTGCTCGAGCTGTGGCGGCTCGCCTTGCCTGGCACCGACCTCACCGACGCCGATCTGCTGCGCGACGCGCCAACCTGGGAAGGCCCGTTCTCGCTCGAGTTGCCAGAGGGCGTCAATACGTTCCTCTCAGCCGCGATGAGCGCGGGGAGTTCAGCCGCGGGGCCGCTGGTCACGATCGAAGCCGATGAGACAAGGATCTACACACGCTCGATCGACCTCGGCGCGAAGTCGTGGACGGGCAGGTTCAGGTCCAGCCCGGCCCAGTCGCTGTGGCGCCGCCTCGGTCAGAGCGACCCGTATGGGATCACGCCAGCGAACAGCGCCACCTTTGCCTGCAATAACAACGGACTGTTGCAAACCGTACCCGACGAACGCTTCGTCCTCGCCGCCGACGTGGACGGCGATGGTGCCGACGAGCTGATTGCATTCGGTGGAGCCGACGGGTTCTGGTCGATGAAGCAGATCATGGTTGGGCCGCGGGCCACGTGGCTGCCTCTCGGCATTAACCGTCCCGCCACCTCGCTCTATGACGTCACGCTGGCGCCGGCATCGCAGCGGCTGTTCTTCGCGGTCAGCGGCGACTTCGATGGTGATGGCGTATCGGAAGTCGCCGCCATCATCGAAGCGAGAAAACAAGGCGGATCGATCTACACGTCTTGGCTGAATCTCTTCGCCAAGAAGTGGAATACGGCGGCGGCCGCATGGGAATCGCTCGGAGTAGTCGGCGACCCGCCTAGCGGAGCGCAGTTGTGGTACTCGACTCCCTGGTTCGATCCACGGGCGTGCGTCGTTGGCCGCTTCACGCAGAGCGAACGCGACGAGATCCTGATCGCGTATCGCGATCAGCGGTACTCACTGGAGCTGACCGAGATCGAGGTGCTTGGATTGGTCGGCGGTACGTGGACGTCCCAGTGGTCGCGGATCTCGGACTTCGCGGGCCAGGGGCAATCCGGCGGCGCGATCGGCGCCGGACGAACGGTTGAAGACGGCGCCGATCAGTTGCTCATGCAACAGCTCTCAGGAGGCGGGGGAGGGCTCGCGAACGGCCGCTTCTGGACCGTGCAGTATCAGAACGGCCAGTGGCGGCGGATGGCCGACCTCGATGCCGGGGCGCTCTCAGGCGTTCCGAAACTGATCGTCGAGGACTTCGACGGCGACGGTGTCGCCGAAGTGGCCTGTGCCGACGACACCCCGAGCATCCGGTTCTTCAAACACGAGATGAACGGCTGGTCGCTCGTGCAAACGGTCACGACGCCATCGCCCGTCGATGAGTGGACCGCCGGCGATTTCGGGAACAACGGCGCGAGTTACGTCATCGCCCAGTGCACGAACGACGCCCGAGCGGGCGTGCCGGTGCACATCGATCAGAACGCCATCCTCGTTGCCGAGCAGCAGCCCGATCTGACACTGGGATCCCTGCGACCGGCGCGCGGTGTCATATCGGGGCGATTCGCTGGCCGGCAGCAGCCGTCGGCGCTCGCCGCGCTCGGCGACGGCTGCACGGTCTACGTGCAGGCCAAGTCGGCGCGCACCGTGACCGTGTCGCGGCCAGGGATTCTCAAGTTCAAGCCGTATCTGACCGAGCCTTATCGATTGCATCGCGCGGGCACCGCGTTCCGGTTGGTGGATCCCTCCGACGTCGCGGTCGCGAGTCTTCGTGCGTTCCAGGACAATCGGACCAATCGCTCCCATAACCAGGCATACCTGGAGGAGGCCTACTACTTCCTGATCGTCGAGATTACGCTGCGCCTGCAGTCGGCCAGCAATTTCGCCGTCGCGCTCGATTGGTTCCAGCTGATCGCACGACTCGCCGGCAACAAGCGGATCCCGCAGAGCGCCTTTCTCGCCCTCGATACGGCCGGCGCTTTGGCCGAGATGGCGCCGCTCGACCTCGACCCCATCGACACGCATGCCGTGGCACGCCGCCGCGCCGGCACGTACAACCGCTACAGCGACATTACTGCCGTGCGGTTGTTGACCGACTATGCCGACTCGGAGTTCGCGTTCGCGACGTCGGAATCTCTCGCGCGTGCCCGAGAGCTGTACATCACCGCCCTGGCGCTGCTTGACCAGCAACCGTCGGTATTCGGGCCCGATGGCTGCGCCCGCGCGATCGAAACGCTGGTGGCCGAGGTGAAAGCGATACCGGCCTTGGCTCACCTCATCGTGGATCTGCAGGCCCTGTCGGAGATCGACGACGTGGTGCGGCTGAACGCGGTGATCGGCACCATCCGCGGGATTCTCGCTGGTGGTGGCACGGCCGACGAGAAGGCCGAGGCGATACGGGCAGCAATCCAAGCCGCCCTGGAGGACGCTGACGACGAGTCGACGTTTGCGGATCGGATCGAAATCGAAGAGACCACAGCGCAGATTGCCCATCTGAGCGTGATGCCCGGCCTGAACGAGATCCTCTTCGAGCGGCTCGATCGCATCGACCTCGAGGAACTACTCGGCAATCGGCGGCCACCGCCGCGGCTGGTCCTGCCGCAGTTTTCGTTCTGCATCCCGCCGCTCTCGCAGCATCTCGAGCTGCGGCGTCGCATCGAGCTTGCGCTCGATCGTCTCAGCAACTGCCGGGACATCGGGGGCAACGAGCTGATTGTGACACCGGTCGGCGCGCGTGCGCTGTCTCCAGCCAATCAGGGCGCGGCGCGGCGAGGGCTGCAGCCGCTTCCGTATCGCTACCAGACGCTCATCGAGCGCGCCAAGCAGTTGCTCGAAATCGCACGTCAGCTCGAAGCCACGATGCTGAACTACATCGAGACCGCCGAGCGCAAGCGGTACGAAGCGGTCAGCGCTCGGCGGGATCTCGCACTCGCCAACGCGGCCGAGCGCCTCAAGGCCGTGCAAGCGGAACAGGCGGTGCAGGAGCTCGGGGCTGCGGCGTTGCAGCGCGATCGAGCGCAGGATCAGGTGGACAAATGGTCGCAGCTGCTGCGCGACGGCTTGAACGAGTGGGAGGTTGCCGGCGTGGCCGCACAGTGGGCCAGCTTCGGCCTCAAGCAGTCGGCGGCGATCGCCACCACCATCAAGTACGCCGCGACGCCCGAAGGCTGGGTCAAGGACATCATTACGTTCGGCGCCGAGGCGTCGGCGGAGATCGCGAGGGCACAGGCGGACGCCGCCGACGCCTTCGCGCAGGCGGCCTCGACGATGGCCGATTTCGAGCGGCGCAATGAGACCTGGGCGTTGAACATGCGTGACGCGAGGCGCGACGTGCAGATCGGGAACCAGCAGATTACGGTCGCGGCCACCCGAGTCCAGGGCGCTCTCGTGGAACAGCAGATCGCGAGCCTGCAGGCGTCGTTCGCGTCGCAGATCGTCACGTTGCTGACCACCACCAACTTTGGCAACGAGGCGTTGTACGAGTGGATGGCCGGCGTGCTCGAGGGCACCTACCGCTTCTTCCTGCAGCAGGCGAGTCAGCTCGCGCGGATGGCGGAGTTGCAACTTGGATTCGAGCGGCAAGAGGCACCGCAAGGACTGATCAAGCGCGATTACTGGAGCCGAATGCGCTCCGACAGCTCACCCAATGTCAACTCGGTGTCGAGCTCGACCGACTCGCTGCGCGGGCTGACCGGCGCGGCGAACCTGCTGCGCGATCTCTATCAACTCGACCAGCTGGCGTTCGTGAAGAACCAACGCAAACACCAGCTCACCGAGACGATCTCGCTGGTCCGGCACGATCCACTCGCCTTTGCACAGATGGCCGTGACCGGGCGGATCGCGTTCGAGACGCCGATGGAGATGTTCGACGCCAAGCTGCCGGGCCACTACCTGCGCCTGATTCGACGCGTCCGCATTAGCGTCATTGCATTGATTCCCCCGAGCGTTGGCGTTCGCGCCGTCCTGTCGAACTCCGGCGTGTCGCGCGTCGTGATTCCGAGCAGCGACACGTTCGAGACCGTCACGCTACAGCGCGGCTACGAAGACCTGGTGTTCACGACGTCGATGAACGCCACCGGTGTCTTCGAGTTGGATGCGCAGCCAGAATTGCGCAACACGTTCGAGGGCTCGGGACTGGACACCCGCTGGGTGATGGACCTGCCGCGACCGGCCAACCCGATCAACTTCGAATCGCTCGCCGACATCCTCGTGACCTTCGAGTACACGTCGCTATCGAATTCGACATTGCGAGCCAAGGTGATTGCGGCGCTTCCTGGGCGACAGGATGGTGCGCGAGTGTTTTCGTTGCGTCATGAGTTCCCGGACCTCTGGTTCGACCTGTGCAACCCGAACCCGCCGGGCGTGGCAGTCGAGTCGAAGATTCAGGTGCGACGCAGCGATTTCCCGCCAAACCTGGACGACATCCGCGTCACACACCTTGCGCTGTCGGTTCGCTTTCGTGCCGCCGCGACACCACTCGACATCGACTACCTGCGGTTCGCGCCGTCGAACGCGGCAATCCTGTTGGACGGCGGTCCCGCCAGGCTCGACGGCTCCGGCGTCGTCAGCACACGACGCGCCAACGGCGGAGGATGGGTGGCGATCGTCTCCGGTGCCGCCATGACCGAGCCGATCGGGGAATGGCGCTTGCGATTCTCGGCGGCCGCGCTGCCGCGATTCAAGAGCCAGGACATCGACGACGTGCTATTCACGCTGGCGTTCGATGGGCGGACACCGCCGTGGCCGTAGGGCGTGAGCCCTAAGCGGAGGGCAGCGGCGGCAATGCGGGTGATGTTTGTATGTGAGCGATTCCAAAGGGAGAGATGTCCGAGTAGCCTAAGTAGCAGGCCTAGAAAGCGAAGCGGGCGAGCACGATCAAGAAACACCAAAACACCTCGTGGCGCACTTGATTCAAAGACTTGCGGCTCCAGATGCTCCTTGATGTGACGCCGTAAGCCTGGGTATTCCTCCTCGATTTCGGTCCCACCTTACACAGTTCTTTATTACACAATTCCCACCCTCACTTGTTTTTGTACGTCTTAGGGTGTGGATCTGATCCTGAGCATCGGAAGGGAGTGTCGGGCGTCGGCGGTGTGACGTGAGGAGAGACGAGGGCAGAGCCTGTACCATCCGTAGTTACCACACCAACAGACGGAGGATGCCCTCGATGCCCATCATGATCTCCATTCCCGATGACTGCAAGCCCTTGGCGAACGCCGTGCAGCGGCTGGTGTCGTCGGCCGAACGAGCGAGGGCCCAGGCCAGCGGCGGCCGGGCCATCGAGTCCGCGCGGATCGAGCGCGAGATCGGGGACCGAGCCGCGGAAGTGGAGCGGGCGGTCCACGCTAGCATTCTGGCCAGCGTCGACGTCGACGCGCCCACCGTGCGGATCGAGGGCCGGCTGTACACGCGGGTGTATCGCGGCGACGGCCGGTACTACACGCTCGCGGGGGACGTGGTCGTGCGACGCTCGCGGTATCGGGCGGCCCGCAATGGCCCGGTGGTCGATGCCATCAGCCTGCGGACGGGCGCCGTCGACGGGGGCTGGCTACCTGAGACCGCGACGGCGATCGCGCACTTGTTGCAGCAGGGCACGCCGCGCGAGGCCGAAGACACAGCCCGGCGGGTGGGACGGCTGCCGTACAGTCGGTCCAGTTTCGACCGGGTCGGGCATGTCGTCGGGCAGCACTATGCGGCGAAGAAGACCGCGATCGACGACGCCTTGATTGTGGCCCTGGAGATTCCCACCGCAGCGCAGTCGGTGAGTGTCGGGATCGATCGCGTCTCGCTGCCGCTGGAAGAACCGCGCGCCCGCCCCGTGGGCCGGCCGCGGAAGGACGCGCCGAAACGGCCTGTGCAGCGCGTGTTTCGCATGGCGTACTGTACGACGATCACGTTCCACGACGGGACGGGCGAGGCGCTCCACACGATTCGGCAAGGGGCCGTGCCGAGTGTCGACCCGACGGACCTGTGTGACCGGTTGCTGGCCGATGCCGTGGCCATTCTCGAACAACGTCCGGACCTCCTGGTGGTCCTGCTGTCCGATGGCGCCCCCGAGATGCGCACCGTGCTGCGCAGCGCCCTCGATGCCTCCACGCTGGGCACCCACGTGTACGAGCTGCTCGACTTCTGGCATCTCCTGGAGAGACTCGCGGCGGCCGCAGCGGTCGTGTACGGCGAGACCCGTCGCCAGGAGGTCCTCGCTCGCTGGCGCATCGATCTGCTCAACCGCAACGCCGTGCCCGATGACATCCTCACCACGTTGCGGCGGTCGGGTCAGCGGCATGTATCTGTCGGGCCGCATCGGCCCGTGCCCGAGGCGATCACGTATCTTGAGAACCATCGCGAGCTCTTGGGTTATCCCGGGGCACGGCGGCGCGGGCTCCCCATTGGGAGCGGCAACACCGAGGCCACGTGCAAAAGCCTGTTTACCGTGCGCATGAAACGGAGCGGGGCCCGTTGGAAGGAAGCGACGGCCCGCGACGTGATCCATCTCCGTGCGCTGGCGCTCAGTGATCGCTGGGAGCCCGCCCTTCAACTCACGCTCGCTCCTCTCCGCACAGCCGTCAGGGCAGCAGCGTGATCAGGATGAGAGCCACACCCCTCGGCGGCCATACTGAACATCCGTAAGTGATCGACGCACATTGGGAGGTGTTACACAATTTGGGCTTTTTCCAATTTGCGTCCTCGTAAGTCTTTGATTCCACACGGAGAGAGATGGCCGAGTGGTTGAAGGAGCACGCTTGGAAATTGCTCTGGCGGTCTGCGATGGCGTGCTGCAGATTTCGATTACCGTTGCGAAGCCAACCACTTAACCGCGATCGCGTCTACTCCGTCGATCGCCGTAAACCTCGGTAGATCTCGCGGAATCGACAGGGCCACGTCACAGTTACGTCACAGTCGGCGCGGCCTTGAAGGAGCACGCCTTCAGGCGTGTGCTACCAAGGCGGCGTTGTTCGCACGCGCACGCGGACCGCGGACTGTTGCCGTTCAGCGACAACGATGAACGGCGGTTGAACATCCACGGTGGACTCGCGCAAGGCGTCAATCACTGCGAGCACGAACGCCGCCGAGATGTGTCCCGGACGCAGATAGATGATCCCGACAAACGACCTTCCGGTGCGGATGGCGGAACGACCGAAGGCAACGTCATGAGTGACGACGACGCGACCCTGGTTAGTTGCGCGATCGAGAACATCGACATCCGGCCGGCCAATCAGTTGTTCGTCCCAAGCCGTGCGCAGATCACACCGCGCGCGCGAAGACCCTCAACGACGTCTGGAGCGATGTTCTCGTCTGACAGAAGGGGAAAGCCGAGCGGCTTCAAGCTGTGATTCTCAATTCCCAGGTATGCTCCCCCTTGAGCACGTCGGCAGCATATCGAAACGCCGCGGCAAGCCCCTCGGCCGTGAGCTGAGGATACCGAGCGAGAATCTCCTGCTGCGTCGCGCCGCTCGCAGCGAGTTCGAGCAGGAACTCGACGCTGAGACGCGTGCCGCGAACGCAGGGTTTGCCGCCGAGAATCTCCGCGTCGGCGACGATCAGATCTTCAATCATTGGTCGTGTCCTTTCACTCTTCTGAGCCGATGCTTCCGTAGAATCCACTTTCCCGACATAGGCAGTCGTTGAGCGTCAGGCCGGCATAACACTCGACGAGCGCCATCAATAGCCCACTGGTCGTGCCGAACCCGGCAGGCGATTTCCCCGACGATGAATTCAGCATGTCGATCATGTCCGTCACTTAGTCACACCGACTCCCCATCGGTTGAGATGGCTCGCTTGAGCGTCTCCGCGACTTCGTCCGGCGAATCGTTGTCCGAAGCCGGTGGTGCCCATTCTCTCCTCTCCACAAGACTCGGAACGCGGTCTGTAGCCCCGATCGGTTCGATACCCATTGCACCAAGGCGCTCCAGCAACTCCGCCAGCACGTCGTCGCGGTGCAGCGACCACGTTGACGCAAAGCACCGCCAGAATGTCCATCCCGCCCTCTCCAGGACTCGCTGCCGTTTCGTGTCATCCTGCCACCGGTCAGGGCCGTGGTACTCATCGCCGTCGCACTCGATCGCGAGCCGCGTATCGTTAGCTCCCTCCACGACCATGTCGATCCGATACACTCCTGTCTTGACCTGTGGAACAACGCGATAGCCGAGCGCCGTGAGTGCGGTGAACACATGCCTCTCGAACCCGGACTCACAACGGTCGATGAGGTTCTCTTCCTCGGTCTCATCGGTGACCATCGGTTTGTCGCACGGAAAGCAAGCGCAGCCGGGGCCCGGCCTTTCTGCGTTTCCAAGGCAGACACCAGCGTTTGCGTCCAGTAGTCGTTGGTGAGGGTCTCGCTCAATGCATCGTCGAGCGCACGCACGAAGCCGTCCGAGTCGGCCGGATCCAGCCTGGCAACCCGTGCCAAGTCCTGTTCAAACATTGTCTCCGACGACCCTGAGTACCGAGCCGTGAGCAGAGTTCCAAACACCCAGCGCGCGATCAACTCGTCATCACGGACCAAGCGTGCGGCCCCCCGATTCCAGCACCCCCTTTCCGCAATACACCCGGGCCGTGCGGACCGGGTCAGTTTCGGAACCTGCAGTTCGCGGTGAGCGCCGTTCGCCATTTCGGTGGTCACGGGATTCCCCCGTACGTGCTCGTGGGCGCGTCGAAGTTATGGACGCAGAGCCGGACGCCACAGGGTGATTGGACGAACAATGAGAGCGTGTATCCGCCGCCAGGTCAGGTCAGTTCACTTCAGGGCACCGCATTTGCAAGCCCATGCGTTCTAGACAAGACATGCACTGGAATGAGGATCGGACCACGGCCATTCTCGAGCGGGCAACACGCTCGTGGGGAGCTTGAGCGGTAGGGACACCAGAAGCGCGGGGCACAGACTCACAGAGGTCTGCCTCCATCGAGTCGAGAAATTCCGCGGTGATTGCGAAGTTTCTCTGATCTCGGTAAGGGCACGGCCGACCGGCGATCGCTTATGAATCACTACCGTGCGGCGACCAGTGCGTCACATCCTGAAGCCACCAGCCAACCACGATTCCCGGATCGCTGGCTGGCTGCACGACTCGAGCGCCTGCTTGCCACCGTGGACGTACGGGTGCAGCTCTGGGATGGCCATTCGTCATGGCCGTCATCGGGTCGTCCGATCGGCACGTTGCTTATAGGCGATCGGCGCACGCTGCTCGGGCTTATCGTGAACCCGGAGCTCCGGTTTGGCGAGGCCTACACGACAGGGCGGCTCCAGGTGCAGGGCGACCTCGCGCGCGTACTCGAAGCGCTGTATCGGCTGTCGGCGGTGATTCCATCCTGGCGGGATCGCCTTCGAGCACGGCTGGCGCCAGCGATCACGCTTTCGTCGGCGCGCCACAACGTCCACTGTCATTACGACCTCGGGAACGACTTTTATCGTCTATGGCTGGACAATGAGATGGTCTACACGTGCGCATACTTCCCAGAGCTGGCCTCATCACTCGACGACGCACAACGTTACAAGCTCGATCAGGTGTGCCGCAAACTGCGGCTGAGACCTGGAGAGCACGTGCTTGAAGCGGGAAGCGGGTGGGGAGCGCTGGCGCTCCACATGGCGCGGGAACACGGCGTCTCCGTCACCGGGTACAACGTGTCGCACGAACAAGTGATTTATGCACGCGAGCGAGCGGCACGCGAGGGCCTCACCGGTCGTGTCACGTTCATCGAGGACGATTACCGGTCGACGACAGGCCATTTCGATGCGTTCGTCTCCGTCGGTATGCTGGAGCACGTTGGACGGCGCCGGTTCCACGAGCTGAGCCACGTACTGCGACGAACCCTGCGTCGCGATACTGGCCGCGGTCTTCTGCACTTCATCGGACGTGACACCCCGCGCCCCTTGAATGCCTGGATTCGCCGGCGCATTTTCCCCGGCGCATACCCGCCCACGCTGACGGAGGTCACCGCGGACATCCTGACGCCGAGCGGGATGTCCGTACTCGACGTGGAGAATCTGCGTCTTCACTACGCGCGTACTCTGGCGCACTGGAGTCAGCGGTTTGGAGCCGTCGCGGACCAGGTACGCACGGTGTACGGCGAACGCTTCCGGCGCGCCTGGGAGCTGTACCTCGCCGGCTCCGAGGCGTCATTCGCCACGGGGTGGCTACAGCTGTTCCAGGTCGTCTTCGCGCCGGTGGAATCGACACCGCCCTTCTGGACGCGCGCAGAGCTCTACTCGAAGGATTCAGGAGCACAGTGACTGACTGCGACGCGCTGATCGTCGGCGGGGGACCTGCGGGCTCGACCTGCGCGCGGGCGCTCCGCCGGGCCGGGTGGAATGTGACCGTCATCGATCGCGCCGCCTTTCCGCGCGACAAGGTGTGCGCAGGCTGGCTGACGCCCGACGTGTTCCGGCTGCTCGATCTGGCTCCCGCCGAGTATCGCGCCGCCGGCCTGACGCTGCAGGAGATTGTGGGATTTCGCACAGGCCTCCTGCGCAGGCCCTCTGTCGACACGCCATACGGACGCGTCGTGAGTTATGGGATCCGTCGACGGGAGTTCGACGAGTTCCTTCTGCGCCGGGCCGATGTACGCGTGCTCGAGCAGACCCCGCTCACCTCGCTTCGGTGCGACGGCCGCATCTGGGTAGTCAACGAGGAGATTCGGACTCCCCTGGTGATCGGCGCCGGCGGACACTTCTGTCCCGTGGCACACTGCCTCCGCGATCGCACCACGCCGTCACGCCCGGTCGTGGCGAAAGAAGCGGAGTATCGACTCGATGGGCGTGTCAGTACGGTTGCCCCGAACGTCGCTGAGTTCTTCTTCTGCAACGATCTCGATGGCTACGGCTGGTGCGTGCGGAAGGGCGAGTATCTGAACGTCGGGTTGGGGCGGCGCAGTAGCGCGAATTTCACCGCACACGTCAATGATTTCATCTCGTTTCTAGAGACCAGCGGCAAGGCGCCGGGGGCATCCGGTGTCCATTGGCGTGGACATGCGTATCTCGCGTCGGGCGTCGGCCCGCGTCCCATCGTCGCCGACGGTCTAATGCTCGTTGGTGATGCCGCCGGCCTCGCTTACCCAGAGAGCGGCGAAGGCATCCGGCCCGCCATCGAGTCGGCCCACCTGGCCGCTCAGACTGCCATCGCTACGGGTGGCCGCCATGGCGCCGAGGATCTCCTGCCGTATCAGGCCGCCGTCAGTCGGCTGCATCCGCGTGTCCGTGGTGCCTCAGCGATCGTGCGATCCGTCCAGACAGCTATCGGATGGGCGCTACTGCAGTCGCCATGGTTCACGCGGCATGTGGTCCTGGATCGGTGGTTCCTCCGGCGCAGTTGGATCCCCCAGGCGTCCTGAGGCCTGGTGAGGGAGTGACCTATCCCTTCACACAGACGAGCGGCACCAGCCTGGCCCCTTGGGTTGTCTCTTGACGCTCCCGTCGGCCTTTCACGCCGCGCTCTTGGCGGCCTTTGCCGGCTCCTGAATCTCGACCTTCCTCATCTTGGCTTCGGCTCGTGCCGGCATGGGCACGCTCACCCTCGAGGACACCGTCGGAGAACGAGTGACGAAGACATCACTGTCTCGGGACCACTCGTATCGCCGGCAAAAGGATGAAGGCCGGCTAGCGCGAGCGGCTCGGCAGGATTCAGTGGTCGTAGGAAGTGCCGTTCTGGGAAAGAGCCAGTATCGGCCCGATTGAACGGGAGCATCAATCGGGATGACCCGCAATTTGCGATCAGGGCAACTCCATGCCTCTGAAGCCGGAGCGAAGACGGACAGTCAAAGTGTCACACCTGCTCGCAGATCCGCGGGCGGCCGAGTGTTGATCGACTGCGCGAGGACTGGCTGGGTCGCGCCGGGCACTTACGTCCGGCCGCAATCTTCGTGTTGCACGCGCATGTTGACCATGCCACCGGACTGAAGAGAGGAGCGCTGATGCGGGGTCGTCAGATCCCTCTCGATGAGTTTCGATGCGGTTGCTGCAAGGTCCCGCGCACCTGCACCATCAGCGCGTCTTGTCTGCGGCGAGCGCTGCTGCTTCGTCATCCGTCCTGACATCGCCGCGCGAGTAGCGGTTGTGCGGGTTCCACAGCATCCACCCGTTGGTCCCGAAACTTTCGGCGGCCTCGATCTGCGCTCTCACTTCACCGCCCGTGAACGACCGCCCTCCAAAGGCGTAGTCCGGAAAGGCCTGCAGCCACGGCCGGAAACGCACCGGGGGGAGTCCAGTGCGCTCGCGCGCCTGTTCGAGCGACCGACGCACGATCTCGTAGGGATGCTCCACGGGATTCCGGTACCCGGGGATCCCAAACTGAAACGACGAGGGGTAGAGCATCGGCGAGACGTAATCGACCACTTCGGCGAGGCGCTGGAGTTGCTGGCCGATTCCGGTGTCGTCGGGATTCCAGCACACGTATCCGAAGATGTCGATCGCGAGAAACACGTTGTAGGGCACGAGTGCCGTCCGCGCCTCGCGCAGAAAACCGTCGATGGCGGCAACCCGATTCTGCATCGTGTCCGGCTCGCGGTAGACCAGGCCGGTGGCGTCAGGCAATCGCGCATAGTCGAACTGAATCTCATCGAACCCCGCTTCCGCCGCCTCACGCGCGACACCGATGTTATAGGCGCGCACCTCGGCGTCGTGCGGGTCCGTCCACGCCAACCCTTCCCGATCGCGGTAGATCGAGCCGTCGCGCCGATGCACCGCCAGTCCTGGTCTCGCCGTCGCGAGGGGATCGTCCTTGAAGGCCACAATGCGCGCGATCGTGTAGATACCCCGCTGACGTAATGTCGAGAGCAACCCCGGTAGATCTGGCATCGTGATCACCCGTTGTGCCCCCACTTGTTCGGCAAGCGCGATGGAGCTGCGATACCCGATCAGCCCGCGATCGCCTTTGACATCGATCACCAGCGCGTTGAGCTCCGTCGTGTCGAGGAGCCCGAGCGCTGCCTCCCGCAGCGTGCGATTGCCAACACCGAACACGGACAGGTACAGCGCTTTGGGGCGGACGCGCACCAGGCGGACCTCTGCGGGCGGTCGCCTGAGGGTATCGACCGCCACCTCTGCGCGCCCATACCCATACGCGCGCACGCGCACCACGGGCGCACCGGCGTCAGATGCTCGAAACATCCCGCGCGCGTCCGTGCGCGTCTCCGCACTACCGACCGTGACCGTAGCATCGGCAACGGGTTCGTGAGTCCGGGCGTCGATGACCACCCCGAGCAGCGGGCTTGACGGCGGACGCAGCCCGATCATGGCTGCGGCCATCACGATCCCGATCACCAGAATGCGCCGGATCATGGCGATTCCGAAGGCAGCAGCGCGGCGAAGTGCCGGCCCGATGCAGCATCCGTGACCAGGAACCGTGGCAGGGCCATGATCGGGTCGCTGGTGGTCGCGACTCGGCGATCCAGCGTGACGCCGGCGACATAGCCGGCATCGACGCCGATCTGGAGGAGCTCCTCGTCATAGACACCAAAGGGCCAGGCGATCACATCGACATTCGCGCCGAGCCGCTGCTCAAGCACCGTCTTCGAGCGCGTCAACTGCGTCAGTGCAAACGCGCGGTACACGGCCGGCAGAAGTTGCCGTTTCTCGGTTGCGAAGTTGGGATGCCAATACGAGTGCGATTGAACGTCGAACAGACCGGTCGCCGCGAGCGTGCGTAGCTGGTCCCATGTCATCGCGTAGGCGGCATTCGAGATGGCGAACGGGTAGGTGAACAGCGTGACGTGAACGCCGAGCTCGCGCACGAGCGGCAGCATGTCGGTGAACACCGAGCGATGTCCATCGTCCGCAGTAAGGACGACCGAGCGAGCAGGCGGCGCAGGTCCGAGGTGCAGCCGCCACGCAATCCACGCGCTCAGCGGTATGACTTGGTAGCCGTGCTCCCTCAAGTACTCAAGCTGCGACCGGAACGTACTGGTCCGGACGGTCATCGAGTCGGCGACAACGGGACCGAAACGGTGGTAAACGAGAATCGACGCTCGCACCTCGGGCGGCCGGGCCCCACCGATGGGTGCCGGGTACGCAAGGGATGTCCCGTCTCGGCCAGCATCTGGCGGCAGCGTACACAGCAAGAGGCCTACGACAGCGGACAGGCACGCGATGCGGGAATAAGCGCGTTCGAGCATCTCTCTCGAACGGAAGCGCGTGCAAGGCGAATACCTCGCCGATGTCCGGTCAGAACGCACTCCAAGGTCTTGGGCGCGGTCGATTTCACGCGGACACGCGAGAGATTCCCCACTCGTAGACGCGGTCGCGCCGAATCGCTCTTACGCCCATCCCTTCAGTGCTTGGCGTGTGGTGCTCGAACCCAAGGTTGGACGATCGACGTCAACCCGGTTTACCGGTGGCCCCGCCGACAAATCGGCAGCCAGACTGTCCATCGCCTCGACAGGGCCTCTCCAAACATATCCAGTCGGCAGTACGAGTCAGAATCGCGGGGAGAACACTTCACCGCCGCATAGAAAGTTCGCGCGAGCCGTTTGCCTGGCGACGTCTGGTTGAGGTGCGGAGTTTTGCGCTGCGCTGCTGAATAGTTCGCGACTATGTCGCACTGATCGTTTGTGACCAGTCACGAATGTCCGCTCCGACGGTGCGCGTCCAATGGGGCAGCGAACGCGGTTGTTGGTCCGTCCTATGCTTTGCCCTGGTTGCAGAGCCGCGGTGCAGGCAGCACGACACCGCGACGGCTTCCACTCACCGACCGACTATATGGCGTTCACCCTCACGAGTTCCGCATTTCAGGACGGCGAGACGATTCCGCGGCAGTTCACGTGCGACGGCAACGACCTCGCGCCGCCGCTGGCGTGGTCGGAGGCGCCGGAGGGCACGCGCAGCTTCGTCCTCATCATGGAAGATCCCGACGCGCCACACGGGGCTTTCACGCACTGGCTGCTGTACGACATTCCCGCGACGACGACCGAGTTGCAAGAGCAGGCGGGCTGTACAGCCCTGCCAAACAGCTTCGGCCGGGCCGCGTACGGCGGGCCCTGCCCGCCGTCCGGCCATGGGCCGCATCGATATGTCTTCACGCTCTACGCGATTGACGTACCCGCCCTCGAGATGCACGGCAGGACTCGGGCGTCGCTCGACCGCGCACTCCGCGGGCACACGCTGGCCACCGCACGTCTGACGGGCCGCTACGAGCGCGACAGGAAGAGAAAGGCACACACAACGTGACACCGGCAGTCAGCGCGTGAGGTCGGATTATGAACATCTCAGGCTACCGCTTCGGCAAAGTCGACATCGGAGGCAAGACGTACACGTCGGACGTGATCATCACGCCGGAGCGCGTGATCGACGGGTGGTGGAGACAGCAGGGTCATGCTCTGGCGGTCGCCGACCTCGACGATGTCGTCGCGGCCAAGCCCGATGTCCTCGTGATCGGCACCGGCTACTTCGGGGGAATGTCCGTTTCACGGGAGACGCGGCGGTACCTGGAGGCACAGGGCATTCAAGTGCGCGACGCGCGCACCGGCGAGGCCGCACACGACTTCAACGAACTCCAGAAGGAGCATGGTCGAGTCGTTGCCGCGCTGCATCTCACGTGTTGAGCGATGCCGACGATTGAATTGCTCCGTGAGACCTGGGTCGACCGGTTGAATGCGTTCACGATGGCGCACGAGGGCTGGATGGCGTCGCTCGAGGTGTTCGGTCCCGAGACGGGCGAGCACCCCGCCGTTGTCGATTTGCCACTGATCGGCGTCTCAGCCGATCGCGTGGATCATGACGGCACGGTTGCCGTCTCGGTCGCCCTGTCAGCCGGCGAGCACCTCACGCGTGTCATCCGTGACGTCGCGCGCATCTGCATCGAGCAGAGCGACGATGGAGGCACGGCGGCTCTGCTCATCGAATCAGCTGACGGAACAAGAACGACGGTCCATCTCCGGGCAACGCCGCTGCGCGGCCAGCCATTGCGCGTCCTTGATCCACCGCACCGCGAGCGCGACGCCATCTCGTGACGGAGAGCGGGCATGAGTGTGCGCTACTCCCGACGAGCCGCCGTTGCGACGATAGGCGCCATCGTTTTGATGCTCGTCGCCGCTCAGGCGTACTACTACGCCCATGGTTTGTCGCTCGTCGTTCGAGGGGCCAACCTTACCGGCTTCATTCGGACGGTTGCCGATCTCGACACGGTGCATCACGACGAGCGTCTCATGCGCATTCCCATGCGTCTGGGATCAATCGGGGGCCGCGCATACGTGCCCACGCGAGGATCCAGTCAGACTGTACTGGTCGTCGCGGGACTTCACCCAGCCGGCATCGATGAGCCGCGTCTCATGGCGCTGTCACGCGAGCTCGCCAAGAGCAAGGTGACGGTCGTCACTCCGGAGATTCCCGAGCTGTCGCGATTCGAGATCGTGCCCGCACTCACGGATCAGATCGAGCAGGCGGCCTTGTGGCTTGCCACCAGCGCCGACCTCACGCCGACAGGTCGTATCGGACTCATCGGGATCAGTTTCAGCGGCGGCCTTTCAGTCGTGGCCGCCGGCCGTCCAGGGTTGCGCGCTCGCCTGTCGTATGTGTTTGCGTTCGGCGGTCATGACGACCTCCCCCGGGTGCTGACGTACCTCTGCACAGGAGTGGAGGGTGGGCCCACTATCGGTCCGTGGGAACTGGATCCCGCAACCGTGCAGCGGCCGCCACACGATTACGGGGTTGCCGTCGTGCTGCTGAACGTCGCCGATCATCTGGTGCCACCCGAGCAAGTCGCTGTGCTTCGCGATGCCGTGCGGCGCTTTCTCTGGGCGTCGTATCTCGATGCCGTGGATGCACCGGCGGCCGCGCGTGAGTTCGCCGAGTTGCGGACGCTTGCACGAGGCCTGCCAGAGCCCGCGGCAACACTGCTTGATTTGGTCAACAATCGCGAGGTGGCGCACCTCGGACCTCGCCTGCTGCCCTATGTCGCGAGCCATGTTGAAGCGGCGGCGCTGTCACCTGCTCGATCACCTACTCCAACAGCGCCCGTCTACTTGCTGCACGGCAGGTTCGACACGGTCATCCCGGCTGCAGAGTCGGTGTACCTGGCGCAGCGCCTTCGCGCGCAGTCGGTACCCGTCCGTTTACTCCTGACCGATCTGATTTCTCACGCCGAAGCCGACCAACCCGTTCGCGTCGTGGACGTGTGGAAACTCACGCGCTTCTGGAGTGACTTGCTCGGTCGATGAACGATCGACCAGGTCTCCTTCGGGAGATCATCTACGCAGTTCGCGCTCGAGCTTCTGCTCTCGTGCGACGAGTCCGACGAGCTCGCTCAGCTCCTCTGACATCACTTCGAGAATGTCGTCGAACGCAATGAGACCTTCGAGCCGGCCATCGCCGCTGACGACCGGCAGCCGGCGGATGCCCCGCGAGTGCATCGTCGACAGGGCGGAGCGTAGCGTCGTGGCCGGGCGCGTCGTGATGACGTCGCGGGTCATCACGTCGCCTACCAGCAGCGACTCGACCTTGTCCGGACTCTGCGCGACAGCGCCCACCACGATGTCCCGGTCGGTCAGGATACCGGTCGGACGGTCTCTCTTCTCACCGTCGACGACCACCACTGTCCCAACATGGTGGTCGCGCATTCGCCTAGCCGCATCGGCGACAGTCTCGTCCGGCGTAGCCGTGACCACGGATCTCATGCAGACATCACCTACAGTCATAGTCTTTCCTTTGCTCGTTTCGGGAACAATGAACGAATGTCGCGCTCATCTGCATCGCAAGCAATGCGTGCGTGACACGGGATGACAATACGCAATGACCGTACCCCTCCGGTGTGATCGCGACGATCGATACGCTTGCGCACGACCTGACGCCGACTAGGTCTGTCCTCTCAAAGGCCCCGGGGACACTGTCGGATCTACTTCGAGCGGTTCCTCTGCGGGATCGATTTGCCATTCGTGCTGGCACCTTTGGCAAAAATAGACAAGAGAACCACGGATATCGTGACGAAGCAGCGGGCCATGCGCCTGGCACACAGGACACTCGATGCCATGTCGTCGCCGGTCATCGGCAGTAGGAGCCATTTGGATACCCATCCCTTCTTCTTTGCCAGACAAGCCGAATCGCGCCCTCTCCGGAACATCACGTGTGGAGTTCGCGGTCGAGGCTCTACTCGCGCACCAGAGCACGACGAGCTCGTTCAATTCCTCGAACGTCATCTTCAGACGTCGTCACACGCGACGAGGCCTCCAGCCGTCCATCCCCACAGGGTGAACAGCAACGCAATTGGCAACGACCGTGCCGCGCGCAGCTTCCGGCTTGTAGGCGTACCTGGGAGGAAGCGCATCAAGCTCTTGCGCAGAATTCCGTAACAGGCCGCGGAAAATTCCCAAGGCGCCTGACGAAGTCCGCGTCAGACGACCGCTCCCTCAGCTAGCACTTGGCATCGCGAATTCCCAGACGGAAGGCGGCATGATTGGTGGCGATGTGCGCGGCGAAGGTGAAGCCAAGGATCAGCGCGACCTCGACACACTACTTGTTGTGCGTCCGTGTGCTCAACCTGGTTTCGGCTTCATCGGTCCTGATCGTCGCGAAGGCGCGCCAGTCACCATCGTTTTCTCATCGAGCACCGACCGGCCTCCGCCACCGGCGACGTGACCACCGCCGCCACTCGGTGTGTAGCCGCTGTCATCGGGCCGCCTGCGATTGTCTTCGTACGATGGCTTGCGACGGCGCACGTGAACTCCCCACTTCTCCGGATGTCCGCTCCGCTGGGAGAGATGGCGGTGCTCCTCCATGACGCAGCACTCTTTGATCAGCGTCAGCCCATGCTGCTGTGCCGCCACATCGGCAGCCGGGCTCCATGCGCCGGGAGGAAGCCAGACCGCCTCGGCACCTTTGGCAGCCGCCTCTTCCACGTGTGCGGGTACGGCAGACGGGCTGCGGAACACGACGACGAGGTCGACGGCACCAGGAATATCAGCCAGACTGGCATACGTCGCCAGGCCAGCGACGTCCGACTGATCCAGGCGCACAGGAATGACGTCGTAACCTTCATGCGCGAGATATCGTGCGACCACATGACTGTGACGTTCGGGACTCGGGCTGGCGCCGACGATCGCAATAGTTCTGGCCCGCTGCAGCACGTGTCGCATGACACTCTTGGTCGGGGTCAGGTGTTTCATGGCATGTCCTCACGCACTGCACTACGTTGCGCACGAAAGGCCAGCGTCGCTGGTCGACGGACGTGGCGTGACGTCCGCCGATCAGCGCGTGGCGTCCTGGGCCTCCTCGCGCTACGCAGCCGCGGCTGCTGGCGCGGCATGGTGGGCGCAGATGGCTGTGAGCGTCGCAACCACCTCGTCGTTCCGCACCGCTTTGTCGGCGCCCGCTGCGAGCACAAGGTCGTTCATCGAGATGATGCCGACCAGGGCACCGTTCTCAGTTACGGGCAACCGGCGGACCCGCTGCGATGCCATCGTGTCGAGCGCCACGTGCACATCGTCGTCGGGCCCGCACGCCCATACTTTGCCTGTGGCGACGTCGCCAACAGTGATCTGTGACGCCGGCTTGTTCCGCGTGGCCAATGCGACGTACATGTCACGATCGGTCACCACGCCGACGAGCTTGCCCCCGTCAACCAGAGGCAGGATGCCGCAATCCGCACCCCAGAGCAGGTGCGCCGCCGCGGCGAGCGTGGTGTCGCGGGAAGCGGTCTTCGGCTGTGTTGTCATGATCTCTTTGATCTTCATGCGTTCCTCCTATGCCGCGGTCTTGGCCTTGGGTTCCTGGATTTCGACCTTCCGCATCTTCGCTTCGGGTCGCGCGGGCAACGGCACGCTCACCTCGAGCACACCATCCGTGAAGGTGGCCTTGACGTCTTCGATCTTGGCGCCCTCCGGCAGCGGCACACTCCGGTAGAAGCTCCCGCACTCGCGCTCGCATCGATAGAGCTGCTCCCCCTTCTCCTCGGCCTCGCTTTTCCGCTCCCCGGAAATCGCGAGCCGGCCGTCGGTGACCTCCACCTTGACGTCCTCCTTCTTCATGCCAGGCAGGTCGATCTTCGTCACGAGGCGGTTGTCCTTCTCGAAGACGTCGATCTCCGCGTACCAGCTGACCTCCGAGATGGCTCGTCTCCGGAGCGATGGCCAGCGGAAGAACGGCCGCGTGGGTTCGCCGAACAACCGGTCGAACTCGGATGTCATCTCGCGCATCAAAGCGAATGGATCGCCAAAGAAGCGGATTGGAACGAGCTCGGTCTCTCTCTTGGGTGCCATGGAACCTCCTTCACTGCATCGAAATCAGATCCACCCGGACGGCGGGGAGAACCTACGGGACGACGGCCATGTGGTCTTCAACGACCGTGACGCCAGGGGCGGCCCATGCCGCCCGCCTGGCTTCCTCTCGCTCGGCGGCCGAGTGCGGGTCGCTGGGCACCTGGGTGTTCCACTTCATCGCGTGCACGGCCGCCTGCGCGACGTCCGTGTCGCTGCGCTCGAACTCACGCCCGAGCCGAACCTTCAGGTCGTTCGCCACGCCTCCGACCCCATACACGCTGAGCACCACGCGCTCGGCGGCTTGCTTCTCTGCGTAGCTACCCACGTCTCCACGCAACGTCACGACGCCTCCGTCGACCGTCACGTCGACATCGCTCACGTCGATGCTCGGCTCCCAGTCGAGGGCGTCCTCGATCTGCTCCAACAGCTCACCATCAGTCATCGCGGCACCGCCTCGTCTTGAGTTCCGCGCCTCACGCCCGTCTGGAGCCCGCGGCGCGGACGGTTCCTGTTACTGAACCGGCTGCTGCCGCTGCCGTGCGCGAAGATGACGAGTCCCTTCGCGCCGGCCGGCACGCGCAGATCGGCCTTCAACGTGGCGGCCCCGGCGGGAACCTCCACGGCCTCGATTGCGGCGGTCTTGTTCATGACTGTCCTCGATGCCGATGAAGTGACGTGACGTCCTCTCGGGTGCTTCGCGTCTCCAATGCGACGGACAGCAAGAGCAACAGGCATTCCTTCTGAGATCGCGATGTTGTCGGAAGTTCGCCGAGCAGTACTGCGATAGGTCGACTCGCCCAATGGCCAGCTCGTGCGGAATTCTCAGCGCACCGGCCGGAAAATTTCCAACTCAACCTTGGAGCGGAATCAGCCCCTCGCTTTTGTGCATGCGAAACGATGGAAGAAATATTCGGCACGACGGTCTGCGCCGATGAACCCGAATCCTTTGTCCCTGACCAGCCGCTTGATCGTGCCGTTCATCTGCGCCATGAGTGTCCTCGCTGTTGTTCGCCGATAGCATCGCCGGCAGCGCATGCACGCTTTGGACCTGCTTCGCGAGTACCGGCCACTGTGCGTTTGGGGTTCTGCCACCGTTGAGCACTCGTTCGAATCCACGTCTTGCGGAATCGAGCTACGGGAGGCATCACTGGCCCATGACGTCGAGCACAGCATCGTGCAGAAGACCGTTGGACGCGATGAGTCCAGTGTTGCGCAGGAGGTGACGGCCAGTCGTGAAGTCGAGCGGTCGCCCGTGAAGGTCGCTCACGCACCCGCCGGCTTCCTCGACGAGCAGCGAGCCTGCAGCCTGATCCCAGATCGCTTCCCGATACTCCCGATCCATCGGAATGCGCATCACCAGTTCGGCGCCGCCAGCCGCGAGCAGCACCTGCTTCGCTTGACCGTCCATCAGAACGGGTGGCGCAGAACTGCAGAGCGCTCGAAGAACACGATGCAGTTCGTCGACGTCGCTGTGACGCGATTCGCGGGAGTGCAACGCCCGTGTCTTTGCCGGATTGGATTCACTGGAGACCAACAAGCGCGTCAGTCGGCCGCCGTCCAATGGCATCCACCATGCGCCTCGATTCCGGACCGCGATCGCAACGCCACCGTCCGCGTCGCCTTCGACCGCAGCCAGCATCACTTGGTCCGAGACATCGGCCTGTGAGGCTGGCGCTGTCGTGATTGACAGGCGTGGACATCCGACGACACCGATCTCGACTGTCCCGTCGACGACAAGCGCCAAGGCGATGACGTATTGCCCACCACGCAGGAGTCCTTTGGTGCCATCGATCGGATCAAGCGTCCAAAAACGGCGGCCACACGCACCCCGTCCACGATCGATCCAGGCCAACACGTGCTCCGTTTCGGCGTCAGTGCCTGGCAGCATCTGGCCAACCAGCCGCACCACGTGCTCGCGGACCTGGCTCACCTCGCCGGTTCGAAGTACGCTCGCGTCTTCCTCCGCGACGAGTGGATCGCCGGAGAAATTCCGCGCGAGTCGAGAGGCGACGAACGCCTGAACGACGAGATCCGCTACCGTGACCGGCGACCCGTTTGCCTTGGTGAACGTGTGCGCAATCGCGCTGCGCTCAGCGCCGCGCATGAAGCGGACCGCATCGCGAACCGCTTCACACGCGACCTCGACGACTGGGCCGAAAGAGTTGACGCGCACAGGATGAACCGCTTCGTGGACTTGAACTTAGGCCCGCCTGCGGCGACTTCACGCCGCGCGGGCGGCGCGCGACAGTGCCGTTGCGACCATGTCGTCGGTAACCTCCGAGAAGTCGTCGAAGAACTGGCCGACGGCGTAAAAGTCAGCCGGCGCATACAGGCAGACCACCTCATCCGCTTCCGCCTCGATCTGCCCAAGCGATTCAGCGGGTGCGACCCCGATGGCCACGATGAGCTTCAGCGGCTTGCGTGCGCGTACCGACCGAATCGCCGCGAGCATCGACGATCCGGTGGCGATCCCGTCATCGACAATCACGACGATGCGGCCCGTTGGATCGATGGCCTTCTGAGCGCGCGTGTACATCTCCCGGCGCGCGCGGATGACGCCTTGCTGCGCCCGGACTTCGTCGCGCATGTACTCCTCGTCGGCCACGTCGAAGTAGCGGCCCTTCAGGACGGTCCCGGCTTCGTCCACGGCGCCAATCGCCAGCTCGGGTTGCCCTGGTGCCCGCAACTTCCGTACGAGCACGACGTCGAGCTCGCCCTCGAGCGCGTCCGCGATGGTCCGAGCCATCGGCACCGCACCGCGGGGCACACCCAGGATCAGAGGCTTCTGGCCCTTGTACGCAGCCAGCCGTCCGGTCAGTTGCTTCGCCGCCTCGTCGCGATTCTTGAAACGCATCACATCGACTCCAGGCTCTGCACGCGAGCTAGTACGCGGCATACCCGAGGGCACAGGCCACGAGAACCCTGATGACGCGATCCCATGTGCCTTCATTGGTGAACGTCATGACTGGCTCCTTGTTGTTGATTCACTCACGGGATGGCAATTGGCATACCAGGTTCGGTGGATGTGAATAGCCGCCGAGGATTTCGGATTCGACGGCATCGGCGACAACGTCTGAAAATGTCGCACTCGCCTCAGTGGTGCCGAACCGGCTCGTCATCGACGAGGAGCCGCATCTGGTTCCGCTTCTCAAACTGCTCCATCGACAGCGACGATATCTGGTCGTGCACACCGATACCCATCGGGGCCGCAGGCCGTCCTCGACGCGATTGAGAACGACCAGATCGGACACTCAGGCTGTGTCGTCATGGAGTCCGACAGGGGTGAGGTCGGATCCGCCCGAATTGAGCGGGTCCACCTCAGCGGGCAGAGTGCGGATTTCTTCGTGAGAGGGACGAATTTTTCCGTCTTCCTTGTTTCGCTGGTCGGCGTGCGCCGCGCTTTCGCGGGGCCGCCCGCCTGTGAGAGGCAGGAGCCGGCGGGCACGGCAATTGCCCTTGTCTTCAAGCATCTGCACACGCAGCGAGAAGATCATGGGCACCGCCCCTCCTTTGATGACACCCACGTCAGATGCTCTGGCTGACGTGGCTTTCCGACATGTCGCCGCCTGCATCAACGGAGCGGCGATGAGCGAGCTGGTCGTGCCGCACGCGCTCGCCATCGCCCGTGCATTCGGGGGGCGATTGACGATCGTTCGCGTCCTGGAATGCGTGACTGCGGGCGACGTACCGGCCGACCCGCTCGAGTGGGACATCCGGCGACGGGAAGCGCACGAACAGGTCGAGCGTCTTGTACAAGAAAGCAATGCCGATGTACCGATAGCTGGAGATGTCGTCGAGGGCGGAGCCGCTGATGAGATCTGTCTTTGGGCTGAACGCCAGCAAGTCGATCTCATGGTTTTGTGCCGCTGCGACGCCCCAGATCTGGCGGAGTGGCCGCTCGGCAGGACGCTTCTCGACCAGATGCCTGGGTCGGTGCTCATCGTTCGTGCACCGGTCGCCACGCATATATCGGTCGGTCGGTATCGGCGCCTGCTTGTCCCGGTTGATGGCTCGTCCCGCGCGGAGAGCGCCGTGCCACTCGCGGCTCGCGTCGCCGCCAGCGTCGCCGCGGAGCTGCTGGTCGCACACGTCGTTCCCGGGCCTGGACTCACCGAGATCGGGCCACCCGATGCCGAGGATGTCGATCTCCAAGATCGCATCACCCGCCGCAACGAGCGCGTCGCCATGGCATACCTCGATCGACTGCGAGCCCGGTTCGCCACGATCGGCTCACCGCCTCGCACGATCGTGGTCAGAGATGGTGACGTGCGCACGCGCCTCGAACGCCTCGTCGAAGAGGAAGGTGTCGATCTCGTCGTGTTGTCCTCGCATGGCCATACCGGGCGTGCGGGTGTGCCGTACGGCAGCGTTACTGCGGACTTGGTTCTCTACAGCTCGGTTCCGCTCCTCATCGTCCGACCACGCACGACGCGCGCACGCGCGCAACGGGTCATGGCGAAGGCGTCGTTCGCCGGTCGCCTGCCACATCAAGCCGTGTCATGAGCGCCGCGGTCGGCGAGCCGGTCTATGGGGCTCTCGAAACGGCGGCTCGTGAGCTGAGTGGGCGCCACACAGCCGTCGAATCGCGCGCGCGGCCGCTCGACTCACTGCAGCGAGTGTCGGCTCTCACCGCGTGGCTCGATCGCGCACGCGCCGCGCTCGCCGACCCGGCTCCCGAGGCGGCCAAAGCGGCGGAATGGCTCCTTGACAACGATTACCTGGTCGAACGAGCGATTCGACAGATCCAAGAAGATCTCCCCCCTGGCTTCTATCGCCGACTCCCAGGGCTCGCGCAGGATGAGGAGGAGCGGCGTCTGCCACGGGCGTACGCGCTCGCGCACGGATTCCTGCGGGCGTCACACCTGCACGTGTCGCTGCCAGCTGCGATCGCATTCGCCCAGGCGTATCAGAAAGAGAGTGCGTGGCTCACAATCGCCGAGCTGTGGGCCTTTCCCGCGCTCCTCCGGCTGGCGTCGCTCGAGCTGCTTGTCACGGCACTCGCGCGCCTCGTGCCGGATCTGGAATCGCCGATCCTCGTCCCTGCGCACGTTCACGTGCCCGTCGACGATACTGAATGCGTCGCCCGATCGCTCACGAACCTCGGTCGAATCGCCGCTATCCCGTGGAAGACGTTCTTCGAGGCGACCAGCCGCGTCGAAGCGATCCTGCGAACCGACCCGGCTGGCGCGTACGAGCGGATGGATTTCCAGACGCGGGATCGATACCGCGTCGCCGTCGAGGAAATCGCCGCCTGGTCAGGTCGAGGGGAAGTCGAGACCGCACTGCAGGTCATCGCACAGTCCGATCGTCTGAGAACGCACGATCCAGATTGTGGCCACGTTGGGTACTGGCTGATCGGCGAGGGGCGTGGCACGTTCGAGCGGATCGTCGGCTGCCGCCCGCCCGCACGAGTCTCGTTCTGGCGATGGAGCTTCCGGCACGCCGGTCCCATCTATGCCACCGCGCTGGTCTCGGGCACCGCAGCGGCGCTGGCGCTGCCCGTGCTCTACCTGTGGGCGATCGGCGCATCGGTCACGGGCGTCATCCTGAGCAGCGCCATCGCTCTTCTTCCCGGATCGGTCGTCGCGGTCACGATGGTGCACTGGGTAGTGACGCGCTTGGTGCCTCCACGAGTACTGCCGAAACTCGATTTCGATCGCGGGATCCCGCCCGATTGGTCGACCGCCGTCGTGATACCGGCGCTCGTGGGCAGCACGAAGGAGGCCGAGGACCTGCTGGCACAGCTCGAGGAACACTACCTCGCCAATCCAGCATCGTCTGTGCAGTTCGCCCTCCTGACCGATCCACCTGATGCGCCGGTGCAGCGCATGCCCAACGACGAAGCCATCGAGGCGGCACTCGTCGACGGCATTCGGAATCTCAACGCCCGACATGCTGACAATCGCTTTCACGTGCTCCATCGCCACCGCCGGTTGAATCCATCCGAGGGCTGCTGGATGGGATGGGAGCGCAAACGGGGCAAGCTGGAACAGTTCAACCGGCTCGTGCTTGGCGATCCGGGCGGGGGCTTCGACGTCTACGAGGGACGCCTGGAGGCGCTGCGGCAGATCCGGTTCGTCGTGACCGTCGACGCCGATACGCGCCTGCCGCAAGGCGCTGTGGCGCGTCTTGTGGGAGCACTTGCGCACCCGCTCAATCGCCCACAGTTCGACGAGGCAACGGGTCGCGTGCGCTCGGGATATACCGTCGTCCAACCGCGCGTCGAGATCTCACCTGAAAGCGGGAACCGCTCGCTCTTCGCGAGGCTCTACTCCGGCGACACGGCCATCGACATCTATTCACGCGCCGTGTCCGACGTGTATCAGGACCTACTTGGCTCCGGCATCTACATTGGCAAGGGTATCTATGACGTGGAGGCATTCCAGAGGAGCGTCGAGGGTCGGGTGCCGGAGAACGCACTCGCCAGTCACGACCTCTTCGAAGGCGCGCATGGTCGCGTAGCACTGGCCACCGACATCGTGGTTTACGAGAACTTCCCGAGTCAGTACGAAGTATTCGCGCGCCGATGGCATCGCTGGATGCGCGGCGACTGGCAGCTGCTGCCGTGGCTCGGCAGGCATGTGCCCGGTGCCGCAGGAACACGCATCCCAAACGGGCTGCCGTACCTGGAACGCTGGAAGATTGCCGACAACCTGCGTCGTAGCTTGATGGCGCCCACGCTCATCGCGTTGCTGATCGCGGGCTGGCTCGTGCTCCCGGGCAGTCCGTGGATGTGGACCACGCTCGCATTACTGGCACCAGCAGCAGCGTTGTTCACCGACCTCGTCACGGGCCTCGCAGGTGGACGTCGTCGCGGCGCTGTGCGAGGCGTGCTCCGGAACTTCGTCGACCACGCAGGCCGGTGGATTCTGACCATCGTATTCCTGGTGCAGGATGCGGTCCTCTGCATTGATGCAATCCTCAGGACGCTGTGGCGACTCTACGCCAGCCATCGCAAGCTCCTCGAATGGACGACGGCGGCGCACGTAGCGCATCACTTCAACGGGGGGTCGCCCGCGGACGCATGGCGGCGGCTGTGGGTAGGACCAGCCACCGCTGTCGTCCTGGGTGGCGCTGTCCTCGCCGCGCGGCCGGATGCGTTGGCGACCGCCGCGCCACTGCTCATGCTGTGGGTCGCCTCGCCCATGATCGCGTGGCGAATCGGCCACGCGCGCGCGACCGAACGCGAGCCTCTGGACGAGGAATCCATCCTGTACTTGCGCCGATTGGCGCGCCGCACGTGGCTGTTCTTCGAGCGCTTCGCGGGACCCGACGATCACTGGCTTCCGCCGGACAACTATCAGGAGCACCCGGGCGGCGAGCTCGCCCACCGGACGTCGCCCACCAACACCGGGATGCTCCTGCTCTCGTCGGTCAGCGCCTGGGATCTCGGGTTCGTCGGAGTGCCCGAGCTTGCGGCCCGCGTGCGGAACACGCTCGACACGCTTCATCGCCTCGAACGCCACCACGGGCACTTCTTCAACTGGTACGACACGCGAATGCTGATCCCGCTCGAACCGCGGTACGTCTCCACTGTTGATAGCGGCAACCTCGCGGTCAGCCTGCTGACACTCAAAGAAGCCTGCCGCGAGGCCGCACGTGGTCCTGCCCTCGGAACGCAGCTCTGGAAAGGGCTGCGCGACCTGTTCGATCTCCTGGATACTGCTGCTGAGGATCTGCCCGCAAGCGGCGAGACCGATGCGCTCCGCTCGGTCGTCCGGGCGCTCGCGACTCGAGCGACAACGATCGCTCACGAGGCCCTCGCAGCGACAACTGACGCGTCCGTACACTCCGATCGCACGAAGGGATGGAGCGGAACGCTGGTCTGCCTCTGTGGCGACGACCGGACGGCCCTCGATCAACTCGTCACAGCCGCTGTGAGCCGGCAAGGCATCCCTTCCAGAACGCTGCAGGACATTCGCGTGTGGGTCGAACGCATTCACCATCACTTGCGGAGCATGGAGCGTGACGTGGAGACGCTCGCGCCCTGGCTGAGACTGATCGATACGGCGCCAGCTGGCGGCCTCGAGTTGGCGGAACGTCTGCGGCACGTTTTGCCGCCGTCGCTCTCTCTCGACGACGTCGCAGCACGCTGTCAGGACGCCCGACACGTGCTGGCCACTGCGACGTCCGAGCGAGCCGATGGCAGCGTGCGTCCTTGGATCGAACGCCTCATCGACGCGGTTGAGGCCGGCGAACGTGGCGCCGCCTCCTTGCGCGACGCGCTGACACAGCTTGCCGATCGCGCGGAAGCGCTGGCACTCGACATGGACTTTCGGCCGCTCTTCGACGCTGAGCCGAAGTTGTTCCGTATCGGTTACAACGCAACCGCCGACCGGCTCGATCCACATCATTACGATTTGCTCGCAAGTGAGGCGCGGCTGGCCAGCTTCTTCGCGATTGCCAAAGGCGACGTGCCGCTGGAACACTGGTTTCATCTCGGCCGGCCGATCACGAGCGTCGGTGGCCGGCTGACGCTCGTGTCGTGGGGTGGCTCGATGTTCGAGTACCTGATGCCCGCGCTGCTGCTCCGCCGGCATCCGGGCGGGCTGCTCGCTGAGAGCGAGCACGCTGCCGTCGACGCGCACCGCCGCTTCGCACGAGACGCCGGCATTCCCTGGGGAATGTCTGAATCGGGCTTTGCCTCGCTCGATCCCAGCCACCACTACCGATACCAGGCGTTCGGGGTGCCCACGATCGGGCTCCGCCGCGGCCTCTCGCGAGAGCTCGTCGTGGCCCCGTACGCGACAGCCCTGGCGCTCCTGGCACGCCCGCACGACGCCGTCGCGAACCTGCGTGAGCTGGAACGTCTCGGGATGCTCGGACTCTACGGTATGTACGAGGCCGCAGACTTTCGTGCGGAGCACGCGACGCGAGAGGCTCGATTCGGAGTCGTTCGATCGTGGATGGCGCATCACCAGGGCATGGCGCTCGCGGCCATCGACAATGTGCTGTGCAACGACACGCTCGTGCGGCGCTTCCACGCCGACCGGCGCGTGCGGACGGTGGAGGTCCTGCTGCAGGAGCGCGTGCCTCGCGAGCGTCCGACTGAAGCCGCCCGCTCGCGCGAGCGCGCCGAGGCCGCCGCACGCCGGCCTGTACCGGCCCTGCCGGAGGCGTGGGATCCCGTTGGCCCTCCTGGTGTACCGAAGGTGCAGCTGTTGGGCAACGGCCGGATGTCGTCGTGGATCTCGGAGAGCGGCGCCGGTGCACTCCACTGGCAGGGTCAGGCCCTCACGCGATGGATTCCTGATCCCACCCGCGATCACTGCGGCCTCTGGATCTACGTGCGGGACGAGGACAGCGGGCAGGTCTGGTCCGTCGGACGGCAGCCGACGGGAGTTGTCGCAGACGAGGCCGCCTGCATCTTTCACGCGCACCTGGCGGAGTTTCGGCAGCGCAACCATCGCATCGCCATTCGGATGGACGTCGGTGTCTTGCCGGCCGATGATCTGGAGGCCCGACGTCTCAGCGTCGCCAACGAAGACGACCGACGTCGCACGCTCACCTTGACGACATACGGCGAGGTCGTGCTCGGACCTCCACGCGACGACGAGCGCCACCCGGCATTCAGCAAGCTGTTCGTGAACAGCGAGTGGCTGCCGGCCGCTCGCGGGTTGTTGTTCACGCGCCGACCTCGACACTCGAACGAACGGCCTCCGGTTCTGCTGCACGCCGTGATCCTTGATCCGTCCCTGCCGGTCGAGGTCACAGGATACGAGACGGACCGCCGTGCGTTCCTTGGGCGGCACGGCAATCCGCGTCGGCCTCGCTCGGTCGTCGAGGGGCTGACCGGCGCTGTCGGATGGACGCTCGATCCTATCTTCGCGCTGCAGGTCCGCGTGATGCTCGATCCTGGCCAACGCGCGGAGCTGTGTTTCGTCACCGCCGCGGCCGGGTCGCGCGAATTGGTGCTCAAATTGGCCGAGCGCTACGACGCAACGACCGCAGTGGACTGGGCCATCCAAGACGCGGCGATCACGGCGGCGCAAGAGGCCACTCGGCTCCGGCTTCGGCCATCGGAGCTGCCGGACCTTCAAACGCTCGCATCACTGCTGCTCGCGCCGCACGCGGCGCTACGTGCCTCAGCGTCCCAGCGAGCCGCTAATCGTCTGGGGCAGTCGCGACTGTGGGGGACGGGAATCTCTGGCGACGCGCCGATCTTGTTGCTGCGCACGAGCGATCCACGTAGTGAATTGCTCCCTGTGCTGGTACGAGGTCACGAGCTCTGGCGCCGGCGCGGGCTTCAGGTAGACCTCGTGGTGCTGCGATCAGGGACGTCAACCTACGCGGAGCCGCTGCGCGAGCGGCTGACCGATCTGCTGGAGGGCATAGGGGCACACGGCACGCTCGCAGGCAGCGGCGGAGTGCATTTGGTGATAGCCGATCAGATCCCGGAGGAGGAGGCGCGCCTGCTCGAGTGCGCCGCGCGCGTCGTTCTTGACGACACGCGAGGGAATCTGGCACGTCAAATGGTGCCCCTTGTCGAGCCCGCGGATCTCCCGCCATTACAACCCGTACACATTCCAGCGGCGCCGCCAGTGCTCGAGGTAGATCGTCACGGTGATTTGCTGTTCGATAACGGGTTCGGTGGCTTCTCTCCCGATGGACGCGAGTACGTCATCCACCTTCCACCCGGTTCGCAGACACCCGCGCCCTGGTGCAACGTCCTAGCGAACGACGCGTTCGGCTGCCTCGTGAGCGAATCCGGGCTCGGATTCACGTGGTCGCAGAACAGCGGCGAAAACCGCCTGACGCCGTGGACCAACGATCCGGTGCTCGATCCACCCGGCGAGGCCCTGTACCTCCGGGACGAGGAGGATGCGCGCATCTGGACGCCGACGCCGAGCCCGGCTGGACGCGACGCGGCGTGTGAGGTTCGCCACGGCGCGGGCTACACGATCTGGGCACAGCGCAGTCACGGATTCGAGCAGCGGCTCACCGTGTTTGTGCCGCCCGACGGGTCAGTAAAAATCGCGCGATTACAGCTCAAGAACCTCTGGAATCGCCCGCGCCGCGTGACGGCAACCTACTATGTTGAGTGGCAGCTGGGCGCGCTTCCGAGCGTCGCGCGTCCGCAGATTGTCACCGCGTGGGATCCTCGCGGCACCTGCCTCCTCGCGTCCTCTGCCTGGAGCGCGGACTTCGGCGAGCGGGTCGCCTTTCTGACGTCCACGTTGCGGCCGCACGGCGTGACGACCGACCGGCGGGAATTCCTCGGCCTCGAGGGCGACCTAGCTGCACCGGCGGCACTGCGTCGCTGGGGCCTCAGCGGCCGCGCGGAGAGCGCGACGGATCCATGCGCGTGCTACCAAGTGCATCTCGACGTTGCGGCTGACGCGTCGGCGGAAGCCGTCTTCATCCTCGGCCAGGGAGACACCCGTCAGCAGGCGCTCGATCTCGCGCAATGCTGGCGCGATCCAGCACGCGTCGACGGTGCGTGGGCCGCGCTGCACGCGCATTGGGATCACGTCCTTGGGGCCGTCCGGGCGCGTACGCCGGATCCGGCGCTCGATCTGATGGTCAACCGCTGGTTGCTCTATCAGACGATGGCGTCACGGGTGCTCGCGCGCGCCGGGTTCTATCAGGCGGGTGGCGCGATCGGGTTCCGCGATCAACTGCAGGACGTGCTTGCACTGCTGCATGCGGACCCCACGCGCACGCGCGCGCACATCCTCGCGTGTGCGGCGCGGCAGTTCGAGGAAGGCGATGTCCTGCACTGGTGGCATCCACCGTCCGCCCGCGGCGTCCGCACGCGGTGCTCCGACGATCTCCTCTGGCTGCCGTGGGCAACCACCTCGTACATCGAGGCGACGGGTGACCGGACGATCCTCGACGAAGAGGTGCCGTTCCTGCGAGCGCCGGCGCTCGCGCCGCATGAGAAGGACCGGTACGCGCGGTTCGAACTGTCGCCCGATCGTCGCTCCCTCTTCGAGCATTGCCAGCGTGCGCTCGAGCGTGCGGTGACGCGAGGCGCCCACGGCCTGCCCCTGATTGGAACCGGCGACTGGAACGACGGGATGGATCGAGTCGGCGCGCAGGGGAAGGGTGAAAGCGTGTGGCTCGCCTGGTTCGCGATTGCCGTGATGAACGGCTTCGCCGCCCTGTGCCGGGACACTCGACATGACGAGCTCGGCGAACAGTGGCAGCGTCGCGCGCGTGAGATGGCTCGAGCCGTCGAAGAGACGGCCTGGGATGGCGAATGGTACGTGCGCGCATTCGACGATGATGGACGTCCCTGGGGATCGCGCCAGAACGACGAGTGCCGCATCGACGCGCTCGCCCAGGCCTGGGCGGTGCTGAGCGACGTCGCCGATCCTGAACGGGCGCGGCAGGCGGTGCTGGCAGCGGAACGCGAGCTGCTGGACGAACGCGAACGACTGATTCGATTGCTCTGGCCTCCCTTCGACCGCACGCCGCGTGACCCGGGATACATCAAGGCGTATCCTCCCGGCATTCGCGAGAACGGAGGCCAGTACACGCACGCAGCCGCGTGGCTCGGACTCGCCTACGCGGCGCGCCATGACGCCACACGCGCGTCTCGCGTGCTGCAGTGGCTGAACCCGATCACGCGGAGTGCGACGCGAGAGGCCGCCGAGCACCACAGAACGGAACCGTATGTCCTCGCCGCGGACATTGGTGCGGTGGCACCGCATGCCGGCTGCGGGGGGTGGACCTGGTACACGGGATCGGCCGCGTGGACTTGGCGACTGGCGGTCGAAGGCATCCTCGGCCTTCGGCTCCGAAACGGACGCCTGCGAATCGAGCCATGCCTGCCCCCCGAGTGGGAACGGTTCGAAGCGCAGGTCCGCCGCAACGGTGGAACGCTGGCGATTACGGTGGAGGTCTCCTCGGAGATCACGCTCGGTCGTCGCGAGACCGTTGTCGACGGCATCCGGTCCGAAGAGCCCGACGTGGCATTTCCTCCTGATGGCGCCACGCGCTCCGTGCACGTCCGCATTGGCCGCCAGGAAATGCAACTGCCGACGCCCGTTGGGACAGGCGCCATGAGCTCGTGCGAGCGTGTCTCAGGCCTAACCTGAGGTCGATGATTGAGCAGGTGGCTCACGACATCGGCACCGCGCAGGAGATCGAGAAGTGGAGTATGCGAATGCACAATAGGTCACCGGGCCGGCCGCGAATTGCTTTGCCGCGTGCCGCGTGTCCATTCGAGAAGCACTAACGCGGTTGCATCACGATGTCCTTGAGCTTTCCTCGCGCCGCCAGGAGCCGCTCAACGGCGCGATCATCGTCTTCGTCGTACAGATCGCCAAGCACTTCTTCGAGGATGTCTTCCAGAGTGACGATCCCAACCGGCGCGCCCTCACGACCGATGACGATTCCCATGTGACTTCGGCGCGTCTGCAGAAGCCTGAGGACGCTCAACAATGCGTCTTCAGGGCCGACGGTCACTGCGGGCCTCACGAGCGTACGCCAGTCTTGCTGTCCGGCCGCGAGAAACGTCAGGAGCTCCTTCGTGTGCAAAATGCCGCTCACCTCGCCATCACGGAGAATGGGCAACCGCGTGTGACCAGACGCGAGAGCGAGATCGGCCAGTGACTGCGGCAACATGGACGCATCCGCTGTGACCGTTTGTGACCAGGGAACCATCGCATCGCGGACGCGGCGCTGCGCAAGATCGATCAGATCGAGCGCATAGTGCTGTCGGGTGACGGCGCCTGGGCCTCCCCGCCCCGGACCGAACGGCGCTCGAGGTATTCGAGCGACGAGCGCCCTCGTGACCCATGCGAGGACGCCCACGATCGGGGCGTTACCCCGACCCCATTGATGGTTCACAGACATGCACCACCTTGACCGGCCCCGTTGCGTCACCACGTTCGAAAAGGTCCGCCATGAGATGGCCTCCATGCCAATCACCCTCGAGGACGACGACGGAGACGAAGAACCCATCGTTGTCCGGCGAGCGTCCACACCGCCCAGGCGAGCCCTTTCTCACACACCGAACGGTGCCAGGAAGGGCTCACTTCAACGCTGCGTGCCAGGTCGGCGTCATGCTGCGCCCGCGCTTCACGGGCGAACGCCTCGTCCCGCACCGCGATGTTGATCTCGTCCAGGTACTCGAACGACATCATGTCGAAATTGGTCGTTCCCACGACCGACCACAGCTGATCGACGATCATGAGCTTCTGGTGAATCATCGACGGCTGATACTCGAACAGCCGAATTCCGGCGTCGAGCAGCGGACGGAACAGCCGCCGGCTGCTGAGGCGCACCCAGGGGTGATCCATGCGATGGCCGGGCAGCAGGATGATGACGGAAACGCCGCTGCGCGCACGATCGATAAGGGTCGACAGGAACGATGGGTCAGGAACGAAGTACGGCGTCGTCAGCCGAATCTCACGCGAGGCGCACTCGATAAGGCCCTGGAACAGCGCGCGGGAGCCCGCGAAGGCCAGAGAGTTCTTCACGACGACTGCGTCCGTCGTCCCGCGCGGTTCGATGGGTGGAAACCATTTCTGGCCCGCCAGGATGTCACCCCGGCACTCCAGCCAGTTTTCGGCAAAGACGGCCTGACACGATGCGACAACCGGACCCTCGACTCGGACCATCGTGTCGCGCCAGGGCGGTTGGCCCTTGTAGTCGGTGGCCCACCAGTCCGAAATGCCGGCGCCTCCGGTGTACGCCACGTGGCCGTCGACCACCAGAATCTCGCGGTGCGTGCTGTTGGTCAGCCGGTGGGCGCGGCGCCATCTCGCCCGCGGGTGCCACGCGATCTCGCATCCCGCCGCAGCCAGGCGCTGCACGTGACGGCGGCGCAGACGACGGCTGCCGAACGCGTCCAGGATGATGCGGACGTGCACACCTGCGCTGGCGCGCTCGACGAGTGCTGCCGTGAACGCGTCACCCGTACGTCCGGGATGAAAGATGTAACACTCGAGGGCAATCGATCGCTGGGCGCCGGAAATCGCCGCCAGCATCTCCGGATAGAACTGCGCACCGTCTTCGAGGCGCGTCATCCTGTTGCCGCCAACCATGGTGATGGCAAGCGCGGACGATAGTGCGTGCACGAACTCGCATGAGGTGAGGTCGAAACGACGGTCGAATCGATAGACGACCGTCGGTGTGGCCAGTGCCACGATCCCCAACCACACGAGGACGACGCCCACTCCAGCCACGATCAAGACAAACGTCACGAACTCCACGATTCACACCCGAGCGTCCTGTACCCCGAGAGACATGTCCGTCCGTCTTCTTACGACCGCCTCACGATAAGGACGGGGCACGCTGACGTGCGAATCACGTGGTGTGTGGTCGATCCGAAAACCAGCAGATCGAGTGCCCCCCGGCCATGGACGCCCATTACGATCAGATCCGATTGCTGCGCGGTGGCGTATCGGACTATCTCGCGGTACGCTCGACCTTCCACGACGGCTGTGTCCACCGTGCAGTAGGTACGTGCCTGCTCCGGAATCAGCCCATGCAGTTTGCGCCGGGCATCGGCCGCGGTCGCTTCGCGAATTCGGGAGAGGTCGGGCACAGGCACGGCTGGTTCGCCGACCAATACCGGAGGGAATTCGACAACGTGCAACACAGTGAGCTGTGCGTCGGCCTCCTCGGCCATGTTGATGGCATACGCCAGCGCATCGAGCGAGCTCTCCGAAAAATCAACGGCGCAGAGAATCCGACGGAACTGGATCGGCGAGCCGGCTGGGACGTCGGGAGCTCGCGGCGGAACGACCAACGCCGGACAGGTTGCTTTCCGAATGACCTTCTCCGTCACGGAGCCGAGAAAGAGCCGCTGAAAGCCCGACCGCCCGTGTGTGCCGATCACGAGCAGGTCAGCGTGCCTCGCACCGACCTGTGCCAGGATTTCCTCGTGAATGTAGGGCGCCTCCTGAATGTCGAACTCGACGGGAACGTCTCGCGGCACGGCGGACGCCATTCGCCGCAGGTCGCTCATGAGTCGCTCCCGATCGGCATCCTCCAGGACCAGCGGCGGAAGATCCATCGTGGGGAGGTTCGCGAACACATACAGCAGCGTCAGCCGAGCCTCGTACCAGCGAGCGATCGCTGCAGCGTGATCGAGCGCATGCTGCGAGATCTCGGAGCAATCAACCGGACAGAGTACGTGAACAATGCGGATCATCGTGGCGCCTCAACTAGCGCGGAATAAACGCGCCCTCGTATTCCACGCGAATGATTCACGTGAATCACGCGTGTTTCTGGCTCAAGCGTAATGCGCCGTGTTCCGTTAGCGCCACGTGTGCGCCGAACGGGCGGCTGATCTCGTTCACTGTGTCACAGATCCATCGCCCATCGGCCAACGAGGCTCGATTGAGCCGCATGTGCCGAATCTGCAACGGCGTCATCTCCAACATCAGGAGCCGCCCGGTCTGCTGGCTGACCGACGGAAAGAACATCAGCACCAGGTCGTCGCGGTACCGTTCGTAGCCCGTAATGCCCTCGTAGTCGTCGATGAAGTCTCCGCAGCCATAGAGAATGAGTCGGTCGCGGTAGATCTCAATCGGTCGCACATGATGCGAGGAATGGCCGTAGACGATGTCGATGCCGCCCTCGACGAGCCGGTGCGCAAAGTTGATGTGCTGCCGTGGCACGTCATATCCCCAGTTGCCTCCCCAGTGGATCGACAGGACGGCGACGTCCCCCGGCAGCTTGTGACGGGCGACGCGCGCGGCGACGTCTGCCGCTGTCTCGTCAGACAAGTCGGGCAAGAGGTTCACACCCGGTACTCCGGTCAGCGCCGCCCAATGGTCCGGCACGCCGCTGCTCTCGTGTGCACACGCGCCGACGATCAGATGTTGGCCGCCGGGAAGCGCATGCACGACAGGGTTCATCGCCTCGTCACGGTTGCGTCCGGCGCCCACGGCTCGGACGTCCGCCTTCCGAAGCGTCTCGAGCGTCTCGATGAGTCCCGCGGGCCCGTAGTCGAGCACGTGGTTGTTGGCGAGGATGCAGATATCGAGGCGCGCCGCACGCAGGCAACCCACGTTGTCCGGGTGCATGCGATAGTTGATGCTCTTCGGCTCGTGCTCGCCGCTGTGTGTGATGCTCGTTTCCAGGTTGACCAGACGTGCGGCGGGGGCCATGCGCGCCCACTCGGCGAGCGCGTCGCCCCAGATGTAGTCCGAGCCGACACCTCGGGGTACCGGCCCGGATATCTGCTCCGCGAGTCGCACGTACTCTCGCGCATCGGTGACGTACGGCTCGTGGAGCTCCGGCGCCGACGGGCGGGTCAGGATCTGGTCAATGCCGCGACCAGTCATCACATCGCCGGCGAGAAAGAGCGTGATCGACGCCTCGTCCATCAGCGGACTCCAGGGCGCCCCTTTGCAAAGGGATCAGAGATCTCGTCAGGCGGATTGCCGCTCTCCAGGCGCGCGCGCAGACCCCGTACGATCAGCGGCGCCTGACGCTCGACGCGGTCTTCGAGCACGCCACGCCCGAATGCGCAGAAGAACCCCCTGAGCATGTCGACCTGTGATCGATTCACGTACGCCAGATACGGCGCGCTATTTGCGGCATCCCGCACGACCATCGTCAGGCCGAGGCCGCCTTCGAGATAGTGCGTAGCGAAGATCTGCTTTCCGGCAACGAGAATTGCCGGCAGCCGATGATCCGACTCGGGACGAACGATGCCCACGTGGGTGATGCTGACGACCGGCTTTCCGTCGCCGTAGTGTTCCTTCGACCAGTAGAAGAACGACTCCACGGAGGAATCCGCATGCGGATATTCCTTCAACCAGGCGACGACGTGCGGCAGTTTTGCGAGATACGGCGACTGCTCCACGATCGCCGAGAGCGCCTCGTCCGGCTTCCTCGGCTTCTTGCGATCGGCAGGGGGTGCCAGCGCGCCCAGGCCGCCCGCCTGATATTGCACCACCCGCTCCACGAGCAACCGGCGAAACTCCCGCTGCAGGACGTCGCGCCATTCAGCACCGGCCGTCGCCACAACACCTGTCAAGGATTCGATGTCTCCGGCCGACAACTTGAGGCCACAATTACCAGGGTGGCACTGGCGAACCGCATCCAGGTCGCGTTGATCGAGGGTGAGGTCCTCGAGGTCGGATGGACGTGGCGGGTCTGAGAAGCGCCCGATCGCCAGTACGAACTTGCTGCGTTTGAGCTCGGCAATCGCGCGCGTCCACGCCACCAGCGCGTCGGGCGGTGCATTCAGCCGTGTGGCGACGAACACGGCGAGCTGTGCGCCCTTCCCGGACAAGACGCGGGCAATGACCTGATCGCGGTCGAGATCCGCTCTGTCTCGCGCCGACACCACGACCGACGGGGCGAGGAATTCAAACGGGTCGCGCCCTGCTTGCTGTGCGCCTCCGAAGGGACCCGTCTCGAGCGACAACGCGACAGCAGCCGCTGTCCAAATCAGTCGTCGGGATAATGCATGCCGCATGGGAGACATCTCGCGCCGGATCACCCGCGTTCGGCAGGCGCTATGCGGCTTCGACCTCTGCCTTCGTGGCGGGTTGTGCCAGCGGCGCCGTCACGCGAAGCATCCCGTTTCGGTACTGCGCTGAGACCCGCGCAACCGTGCGGCATCTGACCTTCATGTCTGCCTCCTGTGATGTCACGCCGAGTGTCCACGGAGGTGGATCGCTGGCTGGGAACGATTCCATCAGCACTTCGTCGATCGCCGCCTCGGTGTCCGCGTTCACGAACGCTCCGATCACGGAACGACGGCGATATGGTCCTCGACCTCTTTGACTCCAGGCGCTGCCCACGCCGCGCGCCGCGCCTCGTCGCGCTCGAACCACGAGTGCACATTGCCGGACAGGGTGACCTTGCTGTCGGCAACGGCGACGTCAATCCGGCGTGCGTCTACCTCCGCACTCCGCGTCAGCGCCGCCTCGATCTTCGACTTGACGTCCAGCACACTCACGTGCGGTTCGACGGTGATGGTGTTCGTCACACCGCGAACGCCCGTGAGGTCACGCACGGCATTAGCCGCCGCGGCGCGCTGGTACTCCCAGTCCACCCGTCCCTTCAGCGTGACCCAGCCCTCGCTGACGGACACGGTGATCTTCTCGTCCGGCACCATGGTGTTCCAGCGCAAGGCGGACACCGCCGCCTGCGCGATGTCGCTGTCCGTTCGTTTCAGGCCATCACCCAAACGGACCGTCACATCGTTGGCCACCGCTTTCACCCCGTAGACGCCGAGCGCCACCCGCTCGGCGGTCGCTTTCTCCGAGTAGGTCCTGACGTCACCGCGCAGCGTCACCACGCCGTTGTCGACCGACACGCCAATATCCGCGGCGTCGATGCTCGGCTCCCAGTCCAGGGCGTTCTGGACATGCTGCTGTAAGTCTCTGTCTGTCATCGTCGTTCTCCAATGCAGATAGTTGCCTGACGGAATCACGACGTGCATCGCAACCTTCGTACCTGAGAACAGCATCGAGTACGACTTCAATAGCGTGTTCCAGTCGCTTCCGCTGACGAGGCGGGCATACCGTCGTTCTGTATCTGGAGGGGTATCGCACGGCGCGGCACAACTTCTATCTGAGCCAGGGGGCCAGCTTTAAATTGCGCGCGACAATGGAGCGCCTGCCCGCCGGAGTGACGAGCGAGCTGCCCGAGCTCGCGCCGGCGGTGCCCGCGCCGCCGGCCGGCAGTTATCGAACGCCCGTCACACCACCCAGGAAGCCGCTCCCTCAACCCGCTGCCCGTCCGGCCGAGGCCGTTGGCTTTGGCACCTTGGATATCTTCGTGCAGCCGACGAGCGCCGACGTCACGATCGACGGCCAACGATGGGTCAGCTCCGACGAAGGCCACTTCATGGTGCAAGTGCCAGCCGGTAAACATCGCATCGAGGTCAAGAAGTCCGGATATCGCCAATTCACGACCGAGATCGACGTCGGAGACGGCCAAACCGTCCCCCTCAACGTGAGCTTGATGACGACCTCGTCCTGAAAACGGTCATCCTCAACCCGTCGTAGGCGAACCGCGCGCGAATACCGTGTTCGCGCGCCATCGCCGCCAGGGCAACGGCGATTTCGTGCGGCTCCGAGCGAACGATTCCCGATCCGCAATGGGTGAAGACGGCATTCTCGACGCCGGCCGCCGCACACCACTCGAGTTGTGTCCCAATGGCGGCGTGTCCGATGCGGACGGAGCCACGCCGTCGAATCAGCGGACGATCGAGCGTCGCGCCATCACCAACGTACAGATCGACGTCTCCCAGAGCTGCGACCGGATTCGTCAGGCGGGCCACGTCGGGCACATAGAAGATACGGCTCGATCCCGCCGTCACGTGATATCCCACGGCAGGGGCCAGCACCGAGTGCTCCACCGGCCAGGCTTCGACGAGCAGGCCGGCCAGCGCGAACTGATGCCGTGCGGGGACGACGTATCGCATCGCCAGCGGCCACGCCGCCATCGCGCGCCATGATTCGGCGCTGGCGTACACGCCACACGGCGCTCCTCTCTTGAGCCCCGCCGCGTGGTCATCATGCGCGTGCGAAATCAGAATTGCGTCCGGACGGAAGCTCCGTACGCGGCCGAGCCAGTCCTCGCCGCAATCGATCAACACTCGACCGCCGGCACCGCTAACCATGATGGCGGAATGCCTCCGATGGAGACGAGACCTCGCCTGAATGTTCCCCCGCGTCCCGAGGAATGTCAGACGCACGATCTCACACTGTGTTCGTTCGCGTTCGGGCAGCGCTCAGCCTCTCACGGCTCGGCGTTCAATGAACGCTACCTCGTGCGGCTACGGTGTGTGTCACACTCCCGCGCCGTGGACAATGTAGGCCCCGCCCACCGTCCGTCTGAGAACCCGTGCGGCCACGAGGGCGTCCACCAGTGCATCGCAGACGAACGCGTCCAGTCCCCACAGCTTCTGCATCTGCTCTTTGTTCAGGCTCAAACCAGGCATCTTTTGGTATTCGCCGCGGATACGTTGAAGCCACTCCGACACGGGTAATTGAACTGACGCCATCATTGCCTCCGGAAGCACGGACGTTCGCCAGCAGGCACATCCCGTGCCTACTCGAATTGGGCGCGCTCAGTGCGAGTTCGGCAATCGTTCAGCCAACACCCTGCGGGAAATTCCCAATGCGATTGGGAAATTGTCGGAACCTCAGCCCTTGAATCTGAATCGGCCCGGTTATCACTCGACGGCAAAATCTTTGCACCGACGGACGAGAAGGATTGTCAAATGCCAGCCCCTCATTCCGTTCAGACCTGCCGCTGGGGCCTCCCCACGCTCTTTCTCCCGTGGCCGTTCTGGTACGACGCCTCGCAACACGAGTGGAACTGCACACGAGGCGCAAGCGCGACGATCCTCGCCGATCCAGCGATTTGTCGAACGTGCCCGTATTGGTGCCCAGCCGAGCCGCTGGTGGAGTCCGCACCTCGCCCGCCGGCACCTGACGAGTGTCGGTATCGACGCGCGCTCGTGCGGAGAGGCGACCCCGAAGATGGCGCGCCAACTCCATGATGACTGCGCCACTGCCTGCGTCTCCGCGCATCATCGTGACAACGGCGGCTTGCCCTGCGCGTCTGCTGTTCGGCTCGGCGTGAATCGAAGCGCACGTACCGCGTCTTCCACCTGCTTGGCCAGCGCTTCGAAATCGGCGCCGGCGAGCCGCATCGGCGGACCGAACGTCACGCGCACATGTCCGGGTCGCGCCATGTGCCAGGTGCGATGGAGCACGCGGTCCACGCCCTCGAGACGCACCGGCACGACCGGGACGTCCAGCCGCGACGCAATCATGCCGATGCCCGGGCGAAAGCGATCGATCTCACCCGTGTCGGTATGGTGTCCCTCCGGAAAGATCAAGACCGAGAACCCGTCCTCGACCAGCTCGCCCATGTAGCGCAGCGTCTGTCTGGCACCGGCTTCACGTTGCGGCAGCGGGAAGGCATTGAATAACAGCGCGGCCAGGTAATAGGCGGCACTCGTGGCAATCCGAAGCATCAGCCCATGCCCTTCGGGAAAGAAATGCGCCGTGAAGAACTCCTTCGACATCGCCGGCGCCACGCGATACCGCGAGCGTCGCGGCAGTGCGGCCATGATCACCGGCGTGTCCATGTAACTTTGGTGATTGGACGCGAAGATGACCGGCCCCTCGAGGCCATCCAGGTGCTGACGGCCATCCACGTGGACCCATGCGAAGAGGCGGGCGAGAGGCAGGACGAACCCGGGCAGTACGACACCGCGAACCGTCCGCGCCGCCAGCGATCGGTTCCAGGCTGGGAACTCCAGGGTCTCGGGGGCCTCCATCTGGCCCTTTGATGCCTCTTCGACAAGCGCACGCAATTGGCCGACATCGTGCGCGCCGGAGAACGCCTTTTCATCAAGCCGCGTCTGAAATGCGTCCTCGATCGCGACCATCAGCTCGACGCGCTCCAGTGAGCTGAGTCCCAACTCGTTGATCGTGGTCGTTGCGGACAAGTCCCCACGCGCCGCGTACTTCGCGACGAGTGCGGTCAGCTTGTCTGCCGTCGGCGCCGCCGCGGCCGGGGCCGCGCCGCCGCGGACCCATTCTCGGATCGCCCCGCGTTTCAGCTTTCCCGTCCCCTCGGTTCGTGGCAGCTCCGCCTGCGGCCAGACGAGGGCACGCCGAATTGTCTGATGGCTTTCGAGGCGAGCGTTCGCATCTCGAACGATGGCATCGGGATCGATGCCCGGGTCGAGCAGCAGCACAACGTGCAGGCGTTCGCCGGCTGCCTCCGTCCCTGTCGTGACGCCGACCGCGGCGGAATCCCGAACGCCTGGCATCTGATTGACAATGCGCTCGACATCGTCCGGGAAGACCTTCAAGCCCTCCGGCGTGACGATGACTTCTTTCTTGCGTCCTCGGATGAACAGACGGCCATCCGGCCCGATCTCCCCGATATCACCTGTGTGGAACCAGCCGCCCTCGAACGCCTGTGCCGTCTCCGCCTCCGCTTCGAAGTACCCGCCGGTGACGTTCTCGCCCCGCACGAGGATCTCGCCGTCCGGCGCGATCTTCACGTCCACGCCGGCGATCGCCTTTCCGACCGATCCCGCCTGAATGTGAAACGGGTGCGTCACGCTGACAATCGGAGCCGTCTCGGTCAGGCCATAGCCCTGGATGACGGCAAAGCCGCGCGCGGACCAGAACTGCTCGAGTTCCGCGTCGAGTGGCGCCGCACCCACGACGAACGCCCAGAACTTCGGTCCAAACAGCCGATGTAGCTGTCGATAGCGCCACCATCGGGACGGCCACGGCTGCTTCTTCGGCGCGAGCGATGCATCGGGTGACGCACGCTGGGCGTGCGCCCGCAACACGTCGAGGATCTTCGGCACCGACACCACCACCGACACCCGCCGGCACTTGATCAACGTGATGATGTCCGCCGGGTTATAGCCGCGCATGAACACCACGACGCCCGGCAGCATCGGCGGGATGAACGTCGCCATCGCCTGGCCGAACATGTGACTGAGCGGCAGCAGGTTCAGAAACCGCAGCGGGAAGACCGGCCGTGCCCAGGCGCGGTACTTCCGGATTTCGCGCTCCACGGGCACGATGTTCGCCAACACGTTGCGATGGGTGATGACGACGCCTTTTGGTTCTCCGGTGGCCCCTGACGTGAAGATGATCTCGGCCACGTCATCACGGTCGATCGCGACCGCCGGCGGCGCTCCATCGCGCCATTCCAGTTCGTGAAGCCTCCACACTGGACCACCGAGCGACTGGGGCACTGGCGGCACATCCTCGCCAACGAGAACGAGCCTCGCTGCCACGCGGGCGGTGATACGCGCCAGGAACTCGGGCGAGGCGCGGTAATCGATCGGCACGACGATGACGCCGCCGAGCAGACAGCCCCAGAATGCCACGACCCATTCCGGGCGGTTCTCGCTCCAGAACACCACCTTATCGCCCTTGCGGACGCCGCCGTCGACCAATCGTGACGCGAATCCACGGGCGGCGTGGCCAACCTCCACGTACGAGTGGCTTCGCGCTCTGAAGCCATCGTCGTACACGAGGAACGGACCCTTCGCTCTGGAGAGGTCGTCGAAGTAGTCAATCAGCGTGTCTCGAGGCACGTCTGCGTCCTCGCGGCCGACCTATCCTTTGACGCACACCAGCGGTACCAGCTTCGCCACCTTGCGCGAGAGGCCCACCACATCGGCCGCATCGACGACGGCGCCCACATCCTTGTAAGCGCCCGGCGCTTCTTCCGCGACGCCGCGCGACGAAGGACTCTTCACGATGATCCCGCGCCCGGCCAGCTCGTCGATCACCTGGCGCCCCTTCCAGGTGCGAAACGCCTTGTGACGGCTCATGGCGCGGCCCGCACCATGGCAGGACGAGGAGAACGACAGTCGCTCACCGTCCGCCGTCCCGACCAGAATGTACGAGGCAGTGCCCATCGTGCCGCCGATCAACACCGGTTGACCGATCGCACGCAAGCCCTCCGGCAGATCAAGATGTCCCGGACCCAGCGCGCGCGTCGCGCCCTTGCGATGGACGAAGACCGGCTTCGCCGCGCCGTTGCACACGTGCGTCTCGAGCTTGCACGTGTTGTGTGACACGTCGTAGAGCAGGGTGAGGGTCGCCTGCGGCAGTACGGTGGCGAAGGCCTCGCGCACGAGATGCGTGATGATTTGGCGATTGGCCAGCGCACAGTTGATCCCCGCACGCATGGCTCCGAGATAGCGACGGCCGATTTCCGACTCGACTGGCGCGCACGCCAGCTCCCGATCCGATAGCGTGATGCCGAACCCGGGGGCTGCAATTGCCATCTCCTTCAGGAACTCGGTGCCGATCTGGTGACCCAGGCCTCTCGAGCCGCAATGAACGGAGACGACCACGTCGTCCACCGCCACGCCGAATCCCCGTGCCACATCAGGGTCGTAGATCTCCGCCACGCGCTGCACCTCGAGGTAGTGATTGCCAGAGCCAAGGGTGCCCATCTCATCCTGCTGCCGATGTCGCGCCTTGAACGACACGGACGACGCGACTGCGCCCGCCATGCAGCCATGTTCCTCGACCCGATCGAGATCGGCCTCTGTTCCATAGCCGCATTGCACGGCCCAACGTGCGCCGCCTTCCAGCATGGCATCGAGCTCGCCGTCGTCCAGGTGAATCCGGCCACGACTGCCGACGCCCGCCGGCACACTGCGGGACAACTGGTGGGCGAGGTCACGCTTGAGCGGCTCGATCGCATCGGCAGTCAATCCCGTCCGCAGGGTGCGGACGCCGCACGAGATATCGAACCCGACGCCGCCAGCCGAGACGATACCGCCCTCCTGCGGGTCGAAGGCGGCCACACCACCAATGGGAAATCCGTACCCCCAGTGCGCATCGGGCATCGCGTAGGAGGCACGCTGGATGCCCGGCAGCATCGCGACGTTGGTGATCTGTTCCCGGACTTTCTCGTCCATCTCACGGACGAGCGCCTCGGACGCATAGATCACGCCGGGGACGCGCATGGCGCCAGCCTGAGGGATCCACCACTCGCAGTCGGACTTGCGCACGAGCGATGACACGTCCATAACCCACCTGCTTTAGACATCGACGACGCATTGCACGCGCCAACCGTCTGGACTCTCCGCAACCTGGAGGGCGGTCAGTGTCGCCCCCTTGATTTCGACGGCGGGCTCGTGACGAACGAGGTCAACAGGCTCCCCATACGCGGTGGCGTGTAGCTCCCGTCCCTCGATCGCCACCGCGAAGTCGCCAAACAGCATCGTCCGAACGGCCATCTCGTAGACGAGCGCATTCAGCCACTCGACCAGGAGGAAGTCGTCACTCTGGGCCTGGCAAAACACGGGCACCGGTTGGTCCGGCCTGACACTACTCGGATCGGTAATGACTGCCGTCAGTGCCAACGCGGCCTGCCGGAATGCCTCGGCTTTGGTGGGGCCGACACCGACGACGCCGATATCAGCGTCATGTGAGAAGTGTGCCCACGACGATCTGCTTGTCGCCGCTTCCTGGTCCATATCCACACGTGATCATGCGGCGGTCCTCGGCGCCGCGGTCATAATCGCTGACTTTCATGGTCCGCTTTGTTCCAGACGAGGCACGCCTGCCGTCTCGCGCTATTCTCTGCAGCGCGCCACCGACCCGAGCCCGAAGCCGACCAGCCCGCCAACTAGGGCGCCGACACCGGCCGCAACCATCACGGCGCTCCCGGGGCGCCGCCTGATTCTCAGCGCAGCCGCTGCGGCATCCTCCGCGGCGTGCTGACCGCGCATGATGAACTTCCGGCCTTGACGCATAGTCTCGTCGAGCCTTTCGAGCGCCGGACTCAAACGTTCCTTCACGGCTTCCACTGCATTAGCGGCTCCAGTGCCAGTGGCCATAGCGACCTCCGCCTGCGCTCGCCGCAAGAACTGCGCCGTTCTGTCCAAAGGGAGGATCACGACGATTGGCCGCGCTACTCACCGAACCATCCCGCCCGATTTTCGCATCGGCAAAGCCGGCTCATGCGGAGGATTTCCAAACACCTGCGAACTTCTTCGCATCGGATCAGTACTCGTCGGTCGGCAGCTTGAAACACTGACCTCCCATTTGTTGACGGCGCCGATCGCTAGCCGCATTCCGGAGGCGGAAAAAGAGCCACATGGCTGCCAGCCGTAATCGTGGGCCACACCGACCATTCGCCTCACGGCCGGGCGCGTCGCCTTGCTTCGAGTCTGGCGCGGGGGCTGCATTCTCTCGTCGCAACACTCGAGAGCCTCCTATGGAGCACCGCATCACCGTCTTGGCCGGCCCTGCGAGCACCCAGCTGGGTGCTGCGATCTGTGACACTCTCCAGGTCTCACCCGGCCGCTATGAGTGCCGGCGCTTCCCTGACGGCGAGGCGCAGATTGACGTTCAGGAGTCCGTATGACCGCCGTCATCCCGTACTTCGGGTACGCGCGGCAGGATCGCCGATCGGCTCGTCGATCGCTTGGCGCGCGCGTCGCCGCGGCCGTCCTCGGCACGGCCGGGTTCGACCGGCTGATGCTGATCGACGCACACACGCCTGCGATCGAAGGGTTCTTCGAGATGCCGCTCGATCACCTGACGGCCGTGCCAGTGCTGGCGCGGGCGGTTGCCCCTTCGATTGGCGAGGCCTCGGTCGTCGTCGCACCCGATCTCGGCGCCGTCAAACTGGCGCGGGCGTACGCGAATCATCTTCACGTCCCCATGGCGTTCGTCCACAAGACACGCCTGAACGGCGAGGCCGTGGAAGCCCACGCGGTCATCGGCGACGTCCGCGGCCGGGCGCCGCTGATCGTCGACGACATGCTCAGTACTGGCGCCACGATAGAGGCGGCGGTGGGCGTGCTTCGTGCAGCGGGAGCCGTGGAGCCGATGTCCATCGCCGTCACGCACGCGCTCCTGGTCGGCCGCGCACGAGAGATTCTCCAGCGACTTCCGCTCGCCAACATTGTGGTCACCGATTCCGTCTCCATGGAACCTCCAGCGCCGCCGCATCTGGACATCTGCAGTGTGGCGCCTCTGCTGGCGACCGCTATCCAACGGAATCACCACGACGAATCACTAGCCGACCTGCGCTCATCTGCGTAACACGAGGTACCGATGACTCTGATTCCGACCCAAGTCACCTTTCGCGGCCTGCCGCACTCGGACGACCTCGACGCCGACGTGCGCGAGCGTGTGGTCTGGCTGGAACAGTTCTACAGCGGCATCGTGCGCGGTCGCGTGGTCATCGAGCTCCCTCATCGACATCGCCACGACGGGCGTCATGTTCACGTGCGCATTGAGTTGACGGTTCCCGGCGCGCCGCCGATCGTGGCGAGTCGCGAGCCGTCGCTGCACGGGCGCCTGAAGGATGTCGAGGAAGAGGAGCACCACAAGGAGACCGAGATCGAGAGCGTGCACCGCTACGCGGCCGTCGCGATCCGTGAGGCGTTCGATGCCGCGCGCCGCAGGCTGGAGGATGTCGCCCGCGAGCAGCGCGGGGCCGTCAAGACCCATGACGTCCCGGCGCACGGTGAGGTCGTCGAGCTCGAGCGGGCTGATGGCTATGGCTTCATCCAGGCCGGCGAGAACCGGATCTATTTCCACCGCGCGAGTGTGCTGGACGACGCGTTCGACGAGCTCACGATCGGCACGCGCGTGGCCTTTGCCGAGGAGCAGGGCGAGAAGGGGCCGCAGGCGAGCACCGTGCGCATCCTCGGCAAGCATCATTACGTTGCGCCATGAGGGCAACGGCCGTGGCCACCGCAGGGGCTGCTCGCGTCGCGACCACTCCCGCGCCACATCACCGCCGCAGCCATCCCGCGGCGCAGGACCGGGGTCCCCGTCGCGCACGCGTGCGCGATGGGGTGGAGGAGCCCCGGCGGTCTGTCGAGAACATCGACATCGCGCGCATCTTCGAGGAGATCGCCGACCTGCTCGAGATCCAGGGTGAGAATCAGTTCCGCGTGCGCGCGTACCGGACGGCCGCGAGGACCATTGGCACGCTCGGCGTCCCCGCAGCCTCCGTAGCGACGGAAGGACGTCTCGACGAGCTGCCGGGCATCGGCCGGGACCTGGCGGACAAGATCTGCACGATTCTCCACACGGGGACGCTGCCGCTCCTGCAGGAGTTGACAGCGAAGACGCCGGAGAGCCTGGTGCAGATGCTCAAGATTCCGGGCCTCGGCCCGAAGCGCGTGAAGCAGATCTACGACACGCTGGGCATCACGACGCTGGAGGCCCTCGAGACCGCGGCGAAAACCGGGAAGCTCCGGGAGCTGCCAGGCATCAAGAGCACGATCGAACACAAGATTCTACAGGGCTTGGCGGACTTGCGCGGGCACAGTGGGCGATGGCGGCTCGCCGACGCCGACGCGTACGTCCACCCACTCGTCGCGTATATGAAAGCCAGTCCCGCCGTCGCGCAGCTGGAGGTCGCGGGCAGCTACCGGCGACGAAAAGACACGGTTGGCGATATCGACATCCTGGTCGCCTCATCGCGTCCGGCCGCCGTGGTGAAGCAGTTCACGTCGTATCCACGTGTGACGCAGGTACAGGCCGAAGGACCGACGCGCAGCGCCGTGGTGCTCGATTGCGGGCTGCAGGTCGATCTGCGCGTCATTCCCGCGGTCTCATTTGGATCGGCGCTGCATTACTTCACGGGCTCAAAGCCGCACAACATCGCGATTCGCGCGCTCGGCCTCAAGCGCGGCCTCAAGATCAACGAGTACGGCGTGTTCCGTGGCACACGCCGCATCGGGGGACGCACTGAGGAACAGGTCTTCGAGGCCGTCGGCGTCCCGTGGATCGCACCAGAATTGCGTGAGGCGCGAGGGGAGATCGAAGCCGCCCGCAGCGGGCAGCTGCCGAAGCTGATCGAGCTCTCAGACATCCGCGGCGATCTGCAGGTCCACACCAGCGCCACTGACGGCGTGAACGACCTTGCGGAGATGGTCGAGGCAGCGCGCAAGCGGGGCTACGAATACGTCGCCATCACCGATCACACGAAGGCCGTTCGGGTGGCCGGCGGCCTGACCCGCTGGGCCTTTCACCGGCAGTTCAAGGCGATCGAACGGCTGCAGAAGAAGTACGCGAGCATCACAATCCTGAAGGGCGCGGAGGTCGACATCCTCGACGATGGGACGCTCGACCTGGACGATGCGACGCTGGCCGAGCTCGACGTGGTGATCGTCGCGGTGCACTCGAAGTTCAACCTCTCGCGTCCGGCCATGACCAAGCGCATCATCAGGGCACTCAAGCACCCGCATGTGCAGATTCTGGCGCATCCCACCGGGCGGATCATCGGCCAGCGCGAACCGTATCAGCTCGATTTCGACGAGATCCTCGAGGCGGCGGCCGATTACGGCGTGGCGCTTGAAATCAACGCACAACCCGAGAGACTCGATCTTGACGACGGGCAGGCGCGCGCGGCGCAGGAGGCGGGTGTGGCGCTGGTCATCAGCACCGATGCGCACCGGATCGAGGAGTTGAACTACATGCGCTACGGTGTCGACCAGGCTCGACGCGCGTGGTGCGAGGTGCGGCACATTTTCAACACGCGTTCGCTCGCCCAGCTGCAGAAGGCGTTACGGCGATGACGCTGCGCCTAGGCGGGGACAGACGAGCGGCACAGATCGAACACGCGGCGCCGAGCGCGAGGGTCGTCCGCCGTGTGGAGCACCTGCGGGAGCAAATTCGTCACCACGACTACTATTACTACGTGCTCGACCGGCCGACCATCAGCGATGCGGCGTACGACGCACTGATGCGCGAGCTGGAGACACTGGAAGCCAACTATCCAGAGCTGGTGGTACCGGACTCTCCAACGCAGCGCGTCGCCGGCCAGGTGCGTGACGGCTTCCGCACGGTGGCACATCGTGCGCCGCTCCTCAGCCTCGCATCGACAACCAATCCAGAGGCAGTCCGCCTGTTCGACCGTCGCGTTAGAGCAGCTCTCGGTCCGTCGCTGCGATACGTCCTCGAGCCGAAGTTCGACGGCCTGTCCATTGAAGTGGTCTACGAGCGCGGGCAACTGGCCTCCGCGTCGACGCGCGGTGATGGCCAGCGTGGCGAGGATGTCACGGCGAACGTTCGGACGATTCGCGCGGTGCCGCTGCGCCTGCGAAACGGCCCCGCCTCGATACCCCGACTGCTGGCGGTGCGCGGCGAGGTGCTCATGCGCCGCGCCGATTTCGCAGCGCTCAACGAGCGCTTGCGCCGCGCCGGCGAGCCGCTCTTTGCCAACCCGCGCAATGCCGCTGCCGGTTCCGTCCGGCAGCTGGACCCTCGCATCACGGCACAGCGAGCGCTGAACGTGTACTTCTACGACGTGCTGGCGATTGAAGGGGGCGGCAAGGCTGATACGGCCTCCACGCGTGCCGAATGGATGCGCGCCTGGGGCCTGCGAATCAGCCCGCACCGGCGAAGGGGATCGAGCACGGCCGACATTCTCGCCTACCGCGAGCGGATGGCGATCGCCCGCGATTCGCTCGACGTGGAGATCGACGGGATTGTGGCGAAGGTCGAGAACCTGCCGGCGCGCAATCGCCTGAGGAGCACGGCGAAGCATCCGCGCTGGGCGATCGGGGTCAAGTTCGAGGCGCGCTCGGCGACGACCCGGCTCGACCGGATCGAGGTGCAGGTCGGGCGCACTGGCGTCCTGACGCCCGTCGCCGTGTTGCGCCCGGTGCCGATTGGCGGCGTCACGGTCACGCGCGCCACGCTCCACAACTGGGGCGACCTTGCGCGCAAGCGCATTCGCGTGGGCGACACGGTGGACGTGATCAGGGCTGGGGACGTGATCCCGGAAGTCGTGGGGCGCATCCAGCCATCCCACCGCGGCGGAGCGGCGCCGCGGCCTCCCGCCACGTGTCCCTCCTGTGGCGCGCGTGTGGCCGAACGCGGCGCGTTCCGGCTCTGTCCCAACACGATCGGGTGTCCCGCGCAGCGCGTGCGCGCGATTGAGCACTTCGCGTCACGAGATGCGTTCGACATCGATGGCCTGGGCCCGAGCACCGTCCAACTCCTCGTCGACCATGGGCTGGTGCACACGGTCGCTGATCTGTTCACCCTTACCGACGACGACTTGCGAGCCCTGCCGCGTTTCGGCGCTGTCGCGGCCACGCGTCTGGCGACCGCGATCGAACAGGCACGCCGTGTCGATCTGGCGCGATTCCTCTTCGCGTTGGGCATTCCAGACATCGGTACGGCGACGGCCAGGCGGCTCGCAGAACGATTCCGTACGCTCGCGGCGATCCGTCGCGCCACGCACGCGCAATTGGCTGCCATTCCCGAGGTCGGGCCGGCGGCTGCTCGGCAGATCGTCGAGTTCTTCAAGCGGCCGAGCAGCCGGGCAGTCATCGATGCGCTGGTCGGCCATGGTGTCACGATCGTGCCCTACCGCGAACGTGCCGCGGGCGCCCTCGCTGGACGGTCCGTGGTCTTCACCGGTGCCCTCGAGACGATGACACGCGCGGACGCCGAACGGCTGGTAGAACAGCACGGCGGACGGGCGATGCGCACCCTCACGCGCGCCACCACCCTGGTGGTCGCGGGATCCGCTCCGGGCTCCAAGCTCGATCGCGCCAGAGCCGTTGGCATCCCCATCCTCTCGGAGCGGGAGTTCCTGCGGCGCTATCCGACCCTGCGACGACAGCGCGGGCAACGGGGCAACACCGCATTGAGCACCAACACAGCACGACCCTGAGCGGCACATTCCTTTGCTGCAGAACTGGAGGACCGATGGCCATCCACAAAGTGATCGAGGTGATCTCGCAGTCCGAGAAGAGCTGGGAGGATGCGGCGCAACGCGCAGTAGCTGACGCCGGCAAGACCGTCGAACAGATCAAATCGATTTGGATCAAGAACTTCGAAGCGGTCGTCAAGGACGACAAGATCGTCGAATATCGCGTGAACGCGAACATCACGTTCGAGGTCAAGTAGTCGGGCCGGCGGTGGCCAAGCACAGCGCCGGACTGAGAGGTGGCGTTTCCTATCCTGCCGCCGGCACTCGCGGTGCGCTCGTGAGTTGCTTCAGCAACGGCGCCAACGCATCCGCGAGATCAGGTCTCCCGATCTCCTGCAGTTCGTACCGCGCCCGCACGACCGGCTTGTCGATCTTCACGAGCCGGCTCAGGTCGATCGGTGTGCCAACGATGACGAGGTCGCACGGGACCTGCGCAATCGTCGCTTCGAGGTCGCGAATCTGCGCGTCCCCGTACCCCATAGCCGGCAGCAGCCGTCCAATCGCCGGGTACGTGTTGTACGTGGCGGCAATGCTGGCAACGGCGAACGGACGCGGGTCGATGATCGCTGCGGCCCCGAACTTCCGGGCCAGGACTGTCCCGGCGCCGAACCGCATCTCGCCGTGCGTCAGGGTTGGCCCGTCCTCGACCACGAGCACGCGTCGACCGGTAATGCGCTCCGCGCCATCCGCCATCACGGGCGATGCGGCCTCCACCATGCGCGCATCGGGGTTCGCTGCGCGCACGTGATCCCGAAGCGCCTCGGTGGCGGCGAGATCCGCGGTGTCCACCTTGTTGATGACGACGACGTCCGCCATGCGGAGATTGGCCTCGCCAGGGTAGTAGGTCAGCTCGCTTCCCAACCGCAGCGGATCGGCCACGACGACATGGAGCGTGGGCCGGTAGAACGGCAGGTCGTTGTTGCCGCCGTCCCAGAGAATGATGTCGGCGTCGCGCGACGCCCTCTCGAGGATTTCCGCGTAGTCGACGCCGGCGTAGACGACCGTGCCATTTTCGAGATGCGGTTCGTACTCCTCCATCTCCTCGATCGTGCAGTGCTGGGCCTTGAGATCGGCGACGGTCGCAAAACGCTGCACCCGTTGCGCGGAGAGGTCGCCATAGGGCATCGGATGTCGAACGACGGCGACACGGAGGCCGGCATTTCGCAGCAACTGCACGATGCGCCGGCTGGTCTGACTCTTTCCGGCGCCCGTTCGAACCGCGCAGACGGCGACAACCGGCCTTGCGCTTTCGAGCATCGTGGCACGCGGGCCAAGGAGAACGAAGTCCGCTCCAGCCGCATTCGCGACTGCTGCCCGATGCATCACGTAGGTGTAGGACACGTCGCTATACGAAAAGACGACCTGCCTGACCTCCAGGCGTTCGACCAACCCGGCAAGATCCTCTTCCGGAAAGATCGGAACACCCTGCGTATAGAGGGGGCCCGCGAGGTCGGCGGGATAGCGGCGATCGGCGATGTTTGGAATCTGGGCGGCGGTGAACCCGACCACCTCGTAGCGCGTGTCGTCGCGGTACACCACATTGAAATTGTGAAAGTCACGCCCGGCGGCGCCGAGTATCAGGGTCCGAATGCGCTCCATGACCGTCTCCCTTCACCCCACAACCGTGCTCGCCAGCGCCCGGCCTCGGTGGCGGCGCGCGACTCGCGCGCCGCTCATGACACGCGTGCCTTCGTCGTGACCTTCGATCGCGGCGAGCAGTCGATCGGGAGACGTCACGATCACCTCGGAGCCGCCTGCGGCGATGAACCGCAGTGCGGCCTCGACTTTCGGTCCCATCGTTCCGGGCGGGAAGTGGCCTCCGGACGCAAGCCGCCGAAGTTCGTCTGGCGTCACCGTACCTAGCCCTCGCGCGTCGGACCGCGCGAAATTCACGTAGATGCGATCGACGTCCGTCACCATCGCGAGGACGTGAGCCCTCAGGTGGATGGCAAGCAACGCAGAGCCGAGATCCTTGTCGATGACGGCTTCAGTTCCCTCGAGCCGGCCTCCCCGCTGAACAACGGGCACACCTCCACCGCCGAGCGCGATCACGAGCACGCCGGCATCGTGCAGCGTTCGGATGGCACGCTCCTCGACAATCGCCAACGGCTCGGGCGACGGGACAACGCGGCGGTATCCGTGGGGCGGCTCCTCGACCAGCGTCCAGCCGGCCTGCCGCCGGCTTTCGACATCCGCCTCGGAGTAGAACGCACCAACCGGCTTGCTCGGCCGAGCGAACGCCTGATCGTCCGGCGACACGATGACCTGCGTCAGGACCGTCGCGACCGGACACTCGAGCGCGCGTGCGTCCAGGGCCTCGCGCAACCCTTGCTGCAGCAGCAGGCCGATCTCGCCTTGCGTGCTCGCGACGCACATGTCGAGCGGCAGCGGGTAGGCGTCGGCCGCACCCAGCTCGGAGCGCCGTAGTGCAGCGCCAACCTGCGGACCGTTCCCGTGCGTCACCACCAGCCGCCAGCCGGCGGCAACGAGCTGCGCGAGCACTCCGCAGACCTCAACGACGTGCGCACGCTGGGCCGCGACAGTCGTAGGCTCACCCGCCCGAGCGAGCGAGTTTCCGCCGATGGCGACAAGTGCGGTACGACGCATGTGAGTTGACGGTCCCGTCAGCTGAGGAGCGCCAGCAGCAGGCCCTTCTCCGTGTGCAGGCGGTTTTCTGCCTGCTGGAACACAACCGATCGCGTCGAATCGATCACCTCTGCCGACACCTCTTCGCCGCGATGCGCTGGAAGGCAATGCATGAAGATGGCGTCCGGGGCAGCCCGTTCCAATAGGGTTTCAGTCACTTGAAAGCCAGCAAATACGCGCCGCCGCTCCTCTGCCTCGGTTTCCTGTCCCATGCTGATCCACGTATCCGTGTACACAACGTCGGCACCTTCCACGGCTTCTTCAGGCGAACGCACGACACGACAGGCGGTCCCCTTGACCATCTCGTGTTGCCCGGCCCAGACCAGGACGTCGGGTTGTGGCTCATACCCCGGCGGCGACGCAATTGCCATGCGTACGCCAAGCAGCGCGGCACCGAAGACCAGCGAGTTCGCCACGTTGTTCCCGTCGCCGACGAACGCGAGACGCAGTCCCGTCAACCGCTTCTTGATGTCGTGCATCGTCAGGTAGTCGGCCAGCGCCTGGCAGGGATGACTGAAATCGGTGAGCCCGTTGATCACAGGAATCGAGGCAAGCGTGGCGAGGCGCTCAACGAGGTCGTGCGCGAAGGTCCGGATCATGAGTCCGTCGACCAGATGGTCGAGCGTTCGTGCCACGTCCTCGAGCGTTTCGCGTCCGTGCAGACCGATGTCCTGGGGGCCGAGATCGATCGCCTGGGCTCCGAGTTGATAAACAGCCACATGGAACGACACCCGCGTCCGGAGCGAGGGCTTCTCGAAGATCGTGGCGAGCGTCTTGCCGGCAAGCGCCTGCGCGTAACGTGCAGGCTGCTCCCGGACGTCAGCCGCGAGGGCAAGCAGCGCAAGCAGTTCGTCGCGCGTCAGGTCGCGAATCGAGAGCAGATCCCGACCCCGTAGGGGTGCGCAGGTGTCCTGCGGCGACGTCTTCACTAACGGCGCGGCCATACGCTCTCACCCGCGATTCTTGATGAGGAGCACTTCGACGATCTTCACGGCCGTGGCCTCGTCAATCTGAAGGACAGTCTGCAGTTCGTCGATGAACGCCTTCTCCTGGTCGCCAATGCGCCCGTCCGCCAACGCGAGATCGGCCGCGAGGGCGAACGTGGTCGCCCGCAAGTCGGAGGGAATCACTTTCGCGCACCCCGTGAGGATGGCTGGAAGGCCGTGCTCGGTCAGGAGGGCGATCGCACGATTGGCCAGTGCCTCCATCGAGCCGTCGCCTGCCTGACGCAGTACATGTGATGTTCCCAGTATGCCCCCGATGCGCACCGCCTCCTCGGGGTTCACATTGCCGTCGACGGTGATGGCGGCGATGAGGAGGGAGGCGATGGCCTCCGGAACCGTGAGCGGTGGTGCACCGACCGGCGTGTGGTGGAGCGCCTTGTCAACAACGGACATGACACACCTCTAGCGGAGTGTGCATTGCAACGGCGGCTGTCATGGCTCTCGCTCCAGGCGAAGCTTGTGTTCGACGCTCAGCACGCCAAAGATGCTTGAGCGATCTGCTCGGGGGCGATACAGCAAACGACGCGCCAGGCCTCTTCGCGCCGAAGTCCGTTCTGAATGGCCATATCCTCGACGTCGTCGGAAGAACCGAAGGACGAGGTGCGCAATCTCACGCACCGGCGCGGAAGAATTCGTGCTGCGCTTCCCGCGACTCGTTCGCCGATTTGCTTCAGGCCCCAGTGGAGAAGCCGCACGAACGACAGATCGAGGCGCCCTCGGAGAACTCCAGCGCCGCGAGGCAATCAGGACACAGGCCGGCTGGCGAACAGAACGCAATCATCGAGTCTGACGGGTCGGCTCTGATCATCGCGGGCCCAGGCCGTGGGAAGACCGCCACAGCCTTTGCTGCCGCTGACGCCTGGCTAAAAAGAAACCCGCAGGGCGGCCGGGTGCTGTTCACGTCGTTTTCGAATGCCGCGGTACGCAGGATCGGAGAAGCAGCGGGCATGTCTCTCAGGGCTCACGAGAGGCGTCTGCAGTTCAGGACGTTCCACAGCGTCGCAATGGAGGTGCTGCGTGACTTCGGCCGGGTTGGCGGCCTGAAGCGGCCTGTTAAGACACTCGATCAACCGGAAGAGCGAATGATCGCAGTCGAACGTGGCTGGGACCGGGAGTATCAACGGTTTCTTCAGGCCGAGAATCGTGCGCACCGTGAGCGGGGAGGGGGAGTCGATGGTAGGTCCGATGCCGTCGCTCGATGGGCGCAAGAGCATCAGTTGCCATACGAGGATGGGCACGTCCAATTGCCCGATGCGCGGCTCGAATACGAGGACCGAGATGGCCGCCGCGCCGTGGAGAACATCGAGGTAGTCACCCCGCATTACCGTGACTCTCACGCGGCGGCAAAGGTCCGAGCCGGATTCACGCGTTACCGCGCCATCGGTGCTCGCCTGGGTGGTCTTCGGACCACCGGCAGAAGCGGTCGCGGCGTGAACCCGCGGCTTGCTGAGGAACTCCTCCAGTGACGCGCGCCGACCAGATTCCCGCCGTCGCGAAGCTCGGATTCACCGAGCGCCAGGCGGGCTTTCTCGTCACCGTGTTGGTCCATGCCGGCGTCTGTGTCGGTCTGCACCGGGCCGATTGTTCGCGGCCAGCACGTTGGACCGCTGTTCTCGGCAAAACTCGTTCGATGGTCTGAGCATCCGGTGCTGTCCAAGCCACCGGCGATTCGCGGAGTCATCCCGACGGATGGCTCGCCTGCGCGGGTGGACATGTCGGTCGGCGATCAGCTGAGACAGCGAGCCGCGATGGGCGGTGAGAAGGAACGCGTCGAACTCGCTGGGTTCGAGGCGTTGTTGTCGAAGTGCATCGCGGACGCGCTTGTCGCGGAAGTGCGGAAAGAAGCGGAGTCGCACGGAGTGGACGTGCTGACATGGCTCACGCGCGACAAGCGTGCAGATGAATACCCGATACTGCGGATGGTAGCCACCAATCGCGCGGCGTTCGCCCATCGCCGGCGGCAGCGGATCACGCTCGCTCATGGCCGAAGGGTTCCAGCTCCAACCTGCCCCTCCATACAGATGTATGCTAATGTCTATACAGACGGAGAATCAAATGGCAAAGACGGTCGCACGTCGGCCCAAGCGTGTCGCGAGCGGCACAGGGCGCCGTAGCCGACGAACCGGGTGGGTTCGCAAGAACGTGATCATGGATCAGAGCAAGCTCGATGCGGCCCGACGTGCGCTCGGCGTCGAGACGGAGACTGAAGCGATCGACCAGGCTCTCGATCTCATTACGTTCGGAATGGAAGTCGCCAAGGGGATTGCGGCGGTCCGCCGAAGTGGTGGCGTCGACGACGTACTCGAAGATCGACGACCCGTGTGAAGTACGCGCTTGATACGAATGTCTTCGTAGATAGTTTCCGCAGCGAAAAGGCCGAAGGCGAGCTGCTCGCATTCCTCAAGCGGGTGCTACCGTTCACCTTTCTCAGCGCAGTCGTGATGCAGGAATTGGCCGTGGGAGCGCGTTCCGAGCCGGCCACCCGTGATCTCCGCCGGTTGTTGTTCGAGCCTTTTGAAAAACGGAGCCGCGTGTTTGTGCCGTCGGCGGCGGCGTTCATGGAGAGCGGCAGCATGATCGCGTCGCTGGCCGCCCAAGAAGGGCGTCACGTGTCGGAGAATCCGTCGCTGCTCAACGACGCGCTGATCGCCTGGTCCTGTCGAGAGCAAGGGATCACGCTGATTACCCGGGACAGCGATTTCGATCGCTTTCTGCCATTCCTGCGCGGTTGGAGACACATCGCTCCGTGGCCCGTCATACCTTCGCGCCCTCCTTGAGCTGGTTCGCAAGCTGCTGGTGTTTGTTAAGGAGAAGGTCTCGACACGATGGCCCGCCTGCGCCTCAGGCTTCTGACCGTTCATCGTTTCTCTCCCTCGTTCCTCCGCGCGATTCCGCGAGTTTGAACGCATTGTGCATTGGGGAATTCCGTTGAGCGTTGGCTTCGATTCCGAGTCAATAAGCCCATTCGTCGTGCCGAACCGGCAGCCGCGTCGAATCCGGAATGGGAGCACGTGTACTGCGCCGCGATCGTCGCGGCCAACACCTCAATGCGGCCGGTCGAGGTCAAGCACCTGCGCCGGTGCGACGTCGATCTCGTCAAGCGTCTCCTGCACGTCCGACGCAGCAAGAATGAGACGAGCCACCGGGTCATCCCGCTCAACGCGTCGGCGATCGAAGCCGCTGCGCGAATGTTCGAGCGCGCGGACCTGCTCGGGCACACGGAGCCGGAGCACTATCTTTGGCCGGCGTGTCAGTGGGGACGGTACGATGCCACGAAGCCGATGCTGAAGTGGGACACAGCCTGGCGAGCGTTGCGTGACGAGGCCGGCCTGCACGGCCTGCGCTTCC
>DATDOE010000105.1:0-27207 GCA_035293405.1 Vicinamibacterales bacterium
GGGCGGCGCCGCCTGGGCGCGGGACGGCAGGCCCCGCTCCACGGTCAGCCGCATCGCTTCGGATATGGGAATGTGCACCGTGCCGGCGTTGCGGTCGACCCAGCCGTAGCCGTTCAGCTCGGCGTTCTCGGTGGTCCGGAAGTCGAGGATCTCGTTCGCCGGGAAGCGCTGCAGGCGCGGCCCGGCCGGGAGCCGCTGCTCCTGACCCACGGCCAGCGGGAACTCGACGACCGCGGTGGCAGCGGGCGTGCGCGAGTCGACGAACCACACAAACATGAACCACATCCCGACATGCGTGACCACGGCGCTCGCCGCCAGCCAGATCGCGAACTGGACGATCATCCAGACGTTGGCGTCGGTGTGCTCGTGCCCCGCCCCCCCGGTCGTGTTGAGGTACTGATCGTCGGCCGAGGCGTGCGCGGCGTCGTGATGCTGCGTCATCAGTGGCCTCCTGCTCCGCTCTCGAGCGACTCGCGCAGATAGGGATCACCCACGGCGAGCAGCGGCCGCTGCCGGAGCTGCGTGAAGAACATCCACAGCCACAACCCGCCGATCGCCAGCGGCGCGGCGAGGTCCAGCCAGTGCACGAAGAGATGGCTGGCGTGCTCGCCCGGGAGCATATGCAGATTCTGGCCGTCGGCGGCGAACTCCGGCGACACCAGCATGTAGATGTCGGCGAAGCGCATGAAGATCATCCACGCCGCCACGAACACGAGACGGTGTGCGTTGCGCTTCAAATTGCGCGACAGCAGGAGCAGCCAGGGCACCACGAAATGGAAGATGGTCAGGAACAGCGCGAGATACTGCCACCCGTTGGTCGTGCGGGTGATCATGTACGGAATCTCTTCGGCGAGGTTCGCGGCAAACGTCAGCATGTACTGCGAGAAGTTGAAGTACGCCCACAGCATGATGAAGGCGAACATCAGCTTCCCGAGATCATGGAAGTGATGTGGCTTGAGCAGATCCGACATCGGCTCAGACCGGAAGAGAAATGCGGCGACCAGGATCGTGAACGCCAACGCGACGAGCCCCTGGCCGCCCATGATCAGGAAGCCGAAGAGCGTCGAGTACCAGTGCGGGTTGAGCGACATGATCCAGTCGATCCCCGCGAAGGTGACGGCCAGCGCGTAGAACACCAGGCCCGCGCCACTCAGCCGCTGGAGACGGCTGTTGACCGCGACGTCGCCGGTATCCTGCAGACGCGACCACTTGTTGAGCAGGAAGGAGATGCCCCACCATCCCGCGAAGTAGATCACCGCGCGCGCGATGAAGAATGGCGTGTTCAGGTAGGCGGCCTTGTGCTGCAGCATCTTGTCTGCGCTGACCAGCTCCGGGTGCGTCCACGGGTACAGCGAGTTCATGCCGAGAAGCACCGGCAGAAACAGCAGCATCAGCAGTGGGAGCGTGCGGCTCGAGGCTTCGAAGATCCGGCGGAACACACCCCACGTGCCGCCCGACAGGTGCTGGATCATCATCAGCGCCATCGAGCCCAGCGTAATGCCGAGGAAGAGCTGATAGGCAATCAGCCACGACCTGAAGAACTGATCGCGATCGACCAGGAATCCGATGGCGCAGGCAATCACGCCGACGCCTCCGGCGATCAGCGCCCGCGAGCGGGGAACCTCGATGTGGGCAACGGGCGGATCGTAGGTCGTGTCCACGCTGGTCACCGGTTCTCCTGTGCGGGCCGCGGTTCGGTGGCGGCTGGCGTCGGCGCCGCCGCGTCGAGGTCGCCGCGGCGATCCGCGGGCACGTCCGAGACGCTGGCGCGCTGACTGAGCTGCAGCGCGCGGATGTAGGCGGCAATCGCCCAGCGATCCGTCACCGGCACCTGCGCGGAGTAGTCCTGCATGGCGCCAAAGCCGCTGGTCATCACGTCGAAGAAGTATCCGACCGGCACGTTACGCAGCCGCTCCTCGTGATACGACGGCGGCGCACGGAATCCGCGCTGCACGATCATGCCGTTGCCCATGCCGGTTCGCCCGTGACACGGCGAGCAATACACGTTGAAGCGTTCCTGCCCGCGGGCCATGACCTCCGCGGTGACCGGCATCGGGAACTCGGCGGCCACCTGGCCGTTCACCTTGCCGGTGTAAAGGTGCTCGTCTTCCCGCAGCTGGCCGCGCGCGACAGTATTGGCGACGAGCATGCGCGAGGCGGCGCCGTCGGGAAAAAACGCGCTCTGCTGCAGCGGGTCGTAGCTGGGCGCATCGTGCATGTCCTGGCGACACGCCGCCAGCACCACGCACATCGCGACGACAGCGAGCGTGCGGAAAGCGAAGAGGCTACGGCGCAACTTCGGATACTCCTACGGGGTGCAGCCCCTCGAGAAATGTCCACGTCGCCGTGCGATCGAACCGGGGGTCGGCGGTCTCGATCACCAGAAAGAAGCGATCGGTGGATGCACGGGCGAACACCGCGCAATTGAACACCGGGTGATACGGCTGCGGCAGCTTGTTGAGCGCCCACATGCCGAAGAACGCCGTCAGTGCCGCCCCCAGCACCGTGGTCTCGAAGGTGACGGGAATGAACTGCGGCCAGCTGACCAGCGGCCGGCCGCCGATATTCATCGGGTAGGCGATCGCGGAGGACCATGCCTCGAGACTGAATCCGCCGACGCCGCCGGCGATGCCGCCGAGCAGCACGAGCAGGGGCAGGCGCGTCCTCTTGAGACCGAGCGCCTCGTTGATCTCCTCGATCGGGATCGGCGAATAGGCGTCCATCTTGCGATAGCCGGCGAGACGCGCCTTCGTCGCCGCGTCCACCAGGGCGGTCGCGTTGTCGAACTCGGCCATCAGGCCGTAGAGCGTCGGTGACTGTGCGTGTGCCATCACATCACCCGTGGTGTTCGGCCTTCAGCTTGGCTTCCGGCACGATCGTCCGCATCTCGAAGATCGCGATCGCCGGCAGGAAGCGGATGAAGAGGAAGAAGAGCGCCAGGAACAGGCCGATGGTCCCGACGAACATGCCGAAGTCCCAGCGCGTCGGGGCATACATATCCCACGACGAGGGCAGGAAGTCGCGGTGCAGGCTCGTGACGATGATGATGAAGCGCTCGAGCCACATGCCGACGTTCACGAGCAGCGACAGCAGGAAGAGCAGCGGGATGTTGTCGCGCACGCTGCGGAACCAGAACAGCTGAATCATGCAGGCGTTGATCGCGATGAGCGACCAGTAGAACACCGCATAGGGACCGGCCATGCGGTTCTGCATCATGAACTCCTCGTACGGGTTGGCGCTGTACCAGGAGAAAAACGCCTCGTTCGCGTAGCCGTAGGCCACGATCATGCCCGTCACCAGCATGACCTTCGTCATGTTGTGGATGTGACGCATGGTGATGAAGTCTTCGAGGCCGTAGAACTTCCGCAGCGGAATGGCGAGCGTCATCACCATCGCGAAGCCGGAGTAGATCGCGCCGGCGACGAAGTACGGCGGGAAGATCGTCGCGTGCCACCCGGGCAGCACAGACACCGCGAAGTCGAAGCTGACCACCGAGTGGACCGAAAGGACCAGCGGCGTCGAAATGCCGGCGAGCAGGAGATACGCCGTCTCGTAGCGCTGCCAGTGCTTGGCCGACCCGCGCCAGCCGAGTGCCAGCGCTCCGTAGATGCGCTGGGCAATCGGCGACTTCGCGCGATCGCGGAGCGTCGCCATGTCGGGCACGAGGCCCGCGAACCAGAACAGCGCGGACACGGTGCCGTAGGTGGACACCGCGAAGACGTCCCAGATCAGCGGGCTGCGGAACTGCGGCCAGAGCCCCATCGTGTTGGGATACGGGAACAGCCAGTACACCGCCAGCCACGGCCGGCCGGTATGCAGCAGCGGGAACATCGCCGCGCACGCCACCGCGAAGAGCGTCATCGCTTCGGCGAAGCGGTTGATCGAGGTTCGCCACTGCTGCCGGAAGAGCAGCAGGATCGCGGAGATCAGCGTGCCGGCGTGGCCGATGCCGATCCACCAGACGAAGTTGATGATGTCGAACGCCCAGCCGACCGGAATGTTGTTGCCCCAGATCCCGATGCCCGTCAGCAGCAGCTTGCCGATGGTCATGTTCAGGATCATCAGCAGGCAGAAGGCGATGAAGAACCCGAGGAACCAGCCGAGCGGGGTCCGCTTCGTCAGCACGACATGGCTGATCGTGTCGGTGACGGAGTTGAAGTTGTGCCCCGGCGTGATGACCGCCGGCGTCCTGGCGAGGAGTGCCGCTGTCTCCGCTGACTGGCTCACCTGCAGATCCCGCTGACTCATCCCTAGTGTCCTTCCTCGCCGACGGCGTTCTCGTAAGGAAGCTCGGGGTTCGGATTCCGCACGATCGCCAGATACGTCGTCCGCGGCCGGGTGTTGAGCTCGGCGAGCAGCGGATAATTCAGGGGGCTCGCCTTTCGCTTGGACACCTGACTGTTCGGGTCGTTGATGTTGCCGAAGACGATCGCATCGGTCGGGCACGCCGACTGACACGCGGTGACCACGTCGCCGTCACGAATCTGTCGATCCTCGAGCTTGGCCGCGACGCGAGCCTGGTTGATCCGCTGCACGCAGTAGGTGCACTTCTCCATCACGCCGCGACTGCGCACCGTGACGTCGGGGTTGCGCATCAACTTCAGGCTTGGCGTCTCGAAATCCGCATACAACAGGAAGTTGAATCGGCGCACCTTGTACGGGCAGTTGTTCGAACAGTACCGCGTGCCCACACAGCGGTTGTAGACCATGTCGTTCAGGCCTTCGTCGCTGTGTGTGGTGGCCGCAACCGGGCAGACGACCTCGCACGGTGCGGTCTCGCACTGCTGACAGGGCATCGGCTGGTGGTGCGTTTCCGGGTTGTCCAACCCGCCGCTGTAGTAGCGATCGACGCGCAGCCAGTGCATCTCGCGGCCGTTGAGCACCTGCTCCTTGCCGACCACTGGCACGTTGTTCTCCGCCTGACACGCGACGACGCAGGAGTTGCAGCCGGTGCAGACGTTCTGATCGATCGTCATGCCCCACTGGTACCCCTTGCTGTAGTCGTAGTCGGGGTACATGGTGAGGCTGGTGATCGGCAGGTGCTCCTTCTTGGCCGCAAACGCCGGATCCTTCTCGAACTCCTCGACCGTGGTCTGCCGAATCAGGTTTCGACCTTCGAGCGTCCAGTGATCCTGCGTACACGCGAGCTGGTATGTCGTGTCGGCGGGAACGAGCTGGACGCCGGTCTGGATGTCGGGCGACGCAAGCGTGCGCAACGCGCCGACATCCACACCGATCGCACTGCCGACCTGACCCGCTCGTGAGCGACCGTAGCCGACGTGCAGCGTGAGCACATCCGCCGCCTGACCGGGAGCGACCCACACCGGAATCTTGATCGTGCGACCACCTTGTCGCAGCTCAACGACGGGAACCCACGACTTCGCATCGTCGGTGGCCCGCATGGTGATCAGACCCAGACGCGCCGCCGTGGCAGGCGCGATCAGCGCGGCGTTGTCCCAGGTCAGCTTCGTCAGCGATTTCGGGAGCTCCTGGAGCCACGCGTTGTTGGCAAAGCGGCCGTCGTAAACGCTGGGATCGGGACGGAACACGACCTCGAGCTCGTCTGCCTTTGCCGGTGTCGTGGTACTCGCGGGAAGGCTGGCCTGCAGCGTCACCGTCTTCGCGGCAAACGCGGTGTTGGCGACAACGCCGTCGTGCAGCCAGCGGCGCCAGTCGTGATCGAACCCGGTCGCGGCGGGAGCGACGGTGCTTCCCGCCACAGGGGCACCAGGTGCCGTGGCCGGCGGCGCGGGCGTAGGAGCAGGCGAAGCACTCGCACCAGCCGTCCAGAAAGAGCGCACCAGATCGTAGCTGGATCGCGCGCCTCCGTCGCTGAATGCGGACATGACCTCGTGCACCGATCGGCCGCCGTACAACGGTGCGATCAGCGGCTGCACAATCGTCACGGTTCCATCGTGCGCCCGCACATCGCTCCACATTTCGAGGAAGTGCGTTTCGGGAATGTGCCAATGACAGCGGGCGGCGGTCTCGTCGTGATAGAGACCGAGGTGCGCGCGAAGCGCAACCTTGTCCAACGCCTGCTCGAAATTGAGATCGGCCGGGGCCGCATAGACGGGATTGGCACCCAGGATGACGAGCAGGCTCACCGTGCCGGCATTCATCTCGCCGACGAGCTCCTGCAATCCGGCCCGCTGATCCATCGGGCGTACTTCGGCGGTCTGGATGTAGACGACCGTTGTGCCGACGTTGCCGAGCGCCGCGTTCATGGCGTGCGCGAGCGCGTGCACGGCTGCCGGCTGACACTCGCCGGCGATGATCAGGCTGCGTCCGCGCGCCGCCTGAAGATCCTTGACGAGGGGCGCGGTCCAGGCCTGCGCCGCCGCTGGCGGTGTCGCGCTGCCCACGCCGCTGACGCCAAGCTGCGCGGCGATCGCGCGGGCAAAGCCTTCGATGTCGGACGCGCGCAACGCCAGCCGATGATCGGCCCTCGTACCGGTATTGGTCGGAGAGCTCTCGACGGCGTAGAAGCGATTGAGTTGCGCCTGCGTCCCCTCGATGCGCCGTCTGGACGCGAACGCGCGCGCGTGTTTGAGGCCGCCATTGCCCGAGCAGAGAAAGTCGGCGTCGAGCGAGAGGATGACGTCCGCCCTCTCAATCGCATACTGCGCGTCGACATATTCGCCGAACGCGAGGCGGCTGCCCTCTCGCACGTTGTGGCGTCCGAACGGCTCCCACTGCACCCACTTGGCCTGCGGAAAGCGTCCGAGGAAATCCTGCATCTGCGCGCCGAGCGTCGGCGATGCCACCGTCTCGCTCAGGATGCGAATGCCCGCGCCCTTGGACGACTGCTGCGCGCTGACCACGGCCTGCATCGCGCTGACGAAGGAATCGAACGAGCGAATCTCGCCGACGTGGGTGATCGTTTGCGAGCGATCGGGATCGTAGAGTCCCAGAATCGCGGCTTGTGCGAACAGGTCCGTCGCGCCAAGGCTCGACGGGTGATCGGGGTTCCCTTCGATCTTCGTCGGCCGGCCTTCGTGACTTTCGACGAGAAGACCCACGCCTGATCCCGCAAACGGCATCGCCGTCGCGTAGAAGAGGGGTTTCCCGGGCACGATCTCCTCTGGCTGCCGCACGTACGGCACGATGCGTTCGTCCGGCTGCCGGGTGCACGCGCTCACACCGGCCAGGGCCAGGGACGCGCTCATCAGCTTGAGGAAGCTGCGGCGACCCACTGGATCGAGCCACTCCGATGCGTTCTGTGGGAACTCGCGGTGCAGGAACTGCTTGAACTCGGGCGTCTCGGCCACCGCTTCGAGGCTGCGCCAGTAGTCGCGGCCGCGCGTTCCCTCGAGCTTGGCGCGGAGCGCCTGAATGTCGTTACTCATGAGCGGGTCACCGATGACACGTCGAGCAGTTGGTGTTGCCCTTGATGTTGTACTCCTGCACAAGCCTGGGACCCTGCACCGACTGCGGCACTGGAGGGCGGTAGCCCATCGTGAAGACCTCGCTGCGGGGACGGACGTACTTCTCAGGATTGCGGTGACAGTTCAGGCACCACTCCATCTGGAGCGATTGATCCTGCTTCATGAGCGGCATCTGGTCGACCCGCCCGTGACAGGTTTCGCAGCCCATGCCCTTCTTCACGTGGATGCTGTGGTTGAAGTACACGAAGTCAGGAAGGTCGTGCACGCGCGTCCACTGCAGCGGGCGGTCCTCGCGAAAGCTGGCGCGGATCGGCTCCAAAATCGGGGCTTTCTGCCAGATCTGCGAATGGCAATTCATGCAGGTCTTGGTCGGCGGGATGCCGGCAAACGATGACGTCTCGACCGAGGTGTGGCAGTACCGGCAGTCGATGCCGTCATCCAGCACGTGATGCAGGTGGCTGAACTGCACCGGCTGTTCGATGTATTCATTGGCCCGGGTCACGTATGACGACCGGCCGAGGAGCATCGCCAACCCGATCAGGCTTCCGACCAGGATAAGAATGCCGGCGAGGCTGACCTTGGAAAGGGTGTTGGCGCTTCGATGGAAGATCTGCGGCATCAGCGGCTATGAGATGACTGACGGGCCGGTTTTCGATGACCCGCCCCGTTTTGTACCACATTTGTGAAAAAAGGATCAAGCAGGCGAGATCGCCGCCGAACCCTCTGCGCGACGGCGCGATTCTATGCGCAAACCCGGTCGCACATCCACGTTTCATCGCAGGCGTGCGGTTTCAGGAGGCGTGGTCATCGTCCGCGCCGGTATACAATCGCGCTCGTCAGCGCCAACCCCATGAGCGACAGGAAGTACCGTCAACGCGGCTATCACGACGCTGACCACGATCGGCCAGCCAAACCGGCGACGCCCCGGCCGGCCCAGGAACCGGGTGCCCCGGCCGGTGCCCGGCGAATCTCCCAGGATGGCCCACGAAACATCAACATGCCGGGCTATCGCGAGGTCGTTCGCTGCGCGCAGTGCGGCAACGTCGGATCGGGCGATGTCGCCCTGGACAGCCGCTGCTCCCGCTGCGGAACCGACCTGCATGCGTGCGCGCAGTGCACGTCCTTTGATCCGGGCAGCACCTTTGAGTGCATGCAGGTGATCACGGCACGGGTGACGCCAAAGAACGTGCGGAATTCCTGCACGCTCTATACGGCCAGGACGACGGTGGAGCGCGAAACCACGGCGCCCCGCACCGACGATGCCCGGAAGGCTTTCGACGATTTGTTCAAGTTCTAGGCTTTCCAGATGGCGTTGCTTTCCGAACAAGACCGGCAGACCGTCCGGGGACACCTCGCCGTCATCGAAGAGCCGGTCAGGCTGCTCTTCTTCACGCAGACGATCGGCGCTCCCGAGACGGCACAGGTCGCCAGGCAGGTCCTCGACGAGATCGTCAGCCTGAGTGACCACGTCTCTCTCGAGGAAGTCAATTTCGTCCTCGACCGCGATCGCGCCACGGCGTACGGCATCGAGCACATCCCGGCGATCGTTTTGCTGAAGGGCGATCAGGACACCCGGATGCGCTTTCTTGGTGCGCCGGCCGGCTATGAGTTCACGTCGCTGATTGAAGCCGTGATTCTGGCCGGCACCAACGACTCCGGCCTGACCCCGGCCAGCCGGGCCCTGCTGGCCGAACATGTGACCGGACCCTTGGATATCCAGGTTTTCGTGACGCCGACGTGCCCGCACTGCCCCCGGGCCGTGACACTCGCTCATCGGATGGCGGTCGAGAGCCCCCACATTCGTGCCTCGTGTGTTGAGGCGACCGAATTCATGGACCTGACGCGGAAGTTCCGAGTGACCGGTGTTCCGAAAACGATCGTGAATGGATCGATCGAGATGCTGGGCGCCCTGCCGGAAGATCAGTTCGTCCGGACGGCAGTCGGCGCGCCCGACAGCGACTCGCCCGAGGGGACGTAAGACTCGAGATGTCCCCGCCTTCTGCGGTCGAGCGCATCCTGGCTCGGATGCGCGAGCGCGGCGACTTCCCGGCGATGGCCAAGACGGTGGGCGAGATCAGCAAGCTGACCTCGTCGGAGGCGACGTCGACCAGCGCACTCGCCGAGACGGTCCTGCAGGACTACGGTCTGGCGCAAAAACTTCTCCGCCTGGTCAACACGGTCGCGTTCGCCCAGCGCGGCCAGGTGACCACGATCTCGCGCGCGGTGCTGCTCCTGGGGTTCGAGCGCGTCCGGAATGTGGCAACCGGCCTCATTCTGTTCGAACACCTGCAGGCCCATGCCAAGGCGCCCGATCTCGTAGACACCTTGAACATGTCGTTCTACAGCGCGATCCTCGGCCGCGCGATCGCCGACGGAACGAGCTTCGCAGATCCTGAGGAAGCCTTTATTTCCGCCCTGTTCCACAACCTCGGTCGCATCCTCGTGGCGATGTATCTGCCTGACGACCTGGTGGCGATCAAAGCGTCGCCGGAACCGGATCACGAGGCAGCCGTGCAGTCGGTGCTGGGGCTGTCGTACGCTGCCGTCGGCGTCGCCGTTGCCGAGACGCTCAACCTGCCGTCCAAGCTCGCGCGCAGCATCACGCGCGTGTCCGGCGCGCGCGCGCACCAATCGATGACCGACGCAGAGAGACTCGGATGCCTCTCGACGCTCTCCAATGGGATCACGGATGCGCTCGCCGCGCCCACCGAAGCCAGGGACAAGCGCGCGGCCATCAACACGCTGATTCGCTCGTATGGCTCACACTTCGCGGCGCTCGACGGCAAGATCGATGGGCTCATCACCGCGGCGGTCAAGGAGCTCAAAGAACACTCGGGGGCCTTCCATCTGAATCTGCCAGACAGCGCGTTCGTCCACGGTCTCGGCGAATGGCGGATCGACTCCCTGGTGTCGCCGGGCGGCAAGGACGCCGTCACAGCGGCGTCAGCGGCAGGTGGACTGATCGACGTCCCCGAACACGACCTCTCCGCGCACGAAGTCCCGGAGACGGTTCTGACACGAGGACTTCACGAGATCACGAGTCTGCTCGTCACCGACTTCTCGCTGGATGACGTGCTGCGCGTGATTCTCGAGACGATCTACCGCGCGCTCGGTGTCGGCCGCACGCGCGCATTCTTCCTGCTCAAAGATCGGTCGGCGCCCGTCGCGCGGTTCCGCTTCGGTCTCGGACAATCGGCGGCGGACATGCGCGCCTGGATGGAAGTGCCGATCGGCGGAACCGACGATCTGTTCAGCCTGGCCGCGCGTCAACACAAAGACATCGTCATCAAGAATGTGTCGGCGCCTGAAGCAGCCGTGTTGCTTCCTCATTGGTACCGGCAGAGGCTCATCGCGCGCCGCTATGTGGTACTGCTTCCCCTCGTCGTGGAACAGAAGGCGCTGGGACTGTTCTACATCGATGGCGACGAGGCCAACGCCCGGCTTCTCACGCCCGCACGCCTCAACTACCTCAAAGTGCTGCGCGGACAGGCGGTGGTCGCCATTCACCAGAAGTCGGCACGATCACCCGCGCGCCGACCGTAACCGGTGTCTACTTCGGCCGTTCGATCGTGGCCTTCTTGATGAAATCGAGTTGTGGATACTCGGCGCTCAGATACGCGTTGCCGTCGCTCTTGATCCGACGCTGATCGGGGACGTTGGTTCGCCCGTAGCCGCCGTGCAACTTGTCGACGACGTCCATGCCGAGGACGACCTGACCGAACGGTGCAAATCCGTCCGCATCCAGATAGCTGTTGTCCTTGTTGTTGATGAACACCATCGTGTACCGCGAGTTCGGGCTCGACTCCTTCGCGAACGTCACGAAGCCCCGCAGGTTGCTCTGCTTCGGGGGCTCGTCGACAAGATTCGCGGACGCCCACGCGGCTTGGACAGACGGATCGCCATTCAGCCCGAACTGGGCCATGAATCCGCTGAGCACTCGGAAGAAACGCGCCCCGTCGTAGAAACCGCTCTTCACCAGGGTGAAGAAGCGATCGGCGGCGAGCGGCGCCCACTCTCGCGTCACATCGATCACGAACACGCCCTGACTGGTGTCGAACCTCGCGCGGTAGGTCGCCGGCGCCTGTTCGTTGGGTACCTGGCTTGCGCTCGCTTCACGCGCGTGTGTCAGCGCGAGTGCAATCACCACGGCAAGCAGTTTCCAACGTCTGGTCATCCACGTTTCCTAACGTCGAAAGACTCTCTCTGGGGCTTGCTCACGCCGCATTGGCAAGGGTGAGCGAAGGTTGGCGGAGAGAGAGGGATTCGAACCCCCGGGCCCCTTTCAGAGCCAACGGTTTTCAAGACCGCCGCCTTAAACCACTCGGCCATCTCTCCGCGCGGAGCGCACAGCTAGTTTCTCTTGATCACTGACGCGCCGTCCATGAAGGGACGCAGCGCATCCGGGACGACGACCGATCCGTCGGCCTGTTGATAGTTCTCCAGGATCGCAATGAGCGTCCTGCCGACGGCAAGGGCCGACCCGTTCAAGGTGTGCACGAACTCGGCCTTGCCGGTTCCGTCTGGCCGGTATTTGATGTTGGCCCGGCGCGCCTGAAACGACTCGGTGTTGCTGCACGACGAGATCTCCCGGTACATGTTCTGCGCGGGTAGCCAGACCTCGATATCGTAGGTCTTCGCCGACGCAAATCCCATGTCGCCGGTGCAGAGGAGCATGGTGCGGTACGGCAGCTCGAGGCGCTTGAGGACTTCCTCCGCGTTCAGCGTGAGCCGCTCGAGCTCGCCGTACGACTGCTCCGGCGTCGTGAACACCATGAGCTCGACCTTGTCGAACTGGTGCTGCCGAATCAATCCACGCACGTCCGCGCCGTAGGAACCGGCTTCGCTCCGGAAGCAGGGCGTGTATGCGGTGTAGCGGATGGGCAGTTCACGACCGTCCACAATCTCGCCACGGTGCATGTTGGTCAGGGGCACCTCGGCCGTCGGCACCAGATACAGGTCCCAGTCGCCCGCAATCTTGAAGAGGTCGGCCTCGAACTTCGGCAGGTTGCCTGTCCCGGTCAGCGAAGCCGTGTTGACCAGGAACGGCGGCTCGACCTCGAGATATCCGTGCGACGTCGTGTGCATGTGGAGCATGAAGTTGATCAGCGCACGCTCCAGCCGTGCGCCGGCGCCCATCAGCACGGAGAATCGCGCACCGGCGATCTTGGTGCCGCGCTCGAAGTCGATGATGCCCAGCGCGGGCCCGAGGTCCCAGTGCGCCTGCGGTGTGAAGGCATACTCACGCGGCGTGCCGTGCCTCCGGATTTCCACATTCGCCGCGCTGCTCTTTCCGACCGGCACGCTGTCGTGGGGCAGATTCGGAATGGTCAGCAGCCCACGATTGCGGCGCTGTTCGACCGTGTCGAGCTCGATGCTCAGCTGCTTGATCTGTTGCGCGCGTTGCCGGCTGGCCTCCTGGATCTTGCTGGCGTCCAGACCCTGACGCTTGGCACGGGCGACTTCGTCGCCCGCCGAGTTCTGCTCGCGCTTCAACCCTTCCATCTCCGGCAGCAGTCGTCGACGGCGGCTCTCGAGTGCGGCGAGTTCTTCCAGCTCTCCCGCGAGCTCGACACCGCGTTTCTGCAGGCCGGTGCGTACCGCGTCGAGGTCGTCCCTGAGAAAGGCCGGATCCAGCATGTTGCCGATTGTACCTGCGATAGGATGACACGCATGGAGCGATCGATTCGAAAGGCGGTCTTCCCCGCCGCCGGCCTCGGCACACGCTTTCTCCCTGCGACCAAAGTACAGCCCAAGGAGATGCTGGTGCTCGTCGACAAGCCGGTCATTCAGTATGGCGTCGAGGAAGCTGTCCAGTCCGGCGTGGCGGACATTCTGATCGTCACGAGCCGGGGCAAGAGCGCGATGGAGGATCACTTCGACATCGCCTTCGAGCTCGAGACGTTTCTTCAGCAGCGCGGCAAGACGCAGCAGCTCGAAGAGTTGCGCAAGATCACCGAGCAGATCAACGTGGCCTACGTGCGCCAGGGGGAGCCGCTTGGCCTCGGGCATGCGGTACTCGTCACGAGAAATCTCATCGGCGACGAGCCGTTCGCAGTCATCCTCAGCGACGATGTGATTGACGCCTCACCGCCCGCGCTGCGACAGATGATCGACGTCTACGATCGTGTACGTGGACCCGTGATCGCCGTCGAGCGCGTGCCCCAGGAGGATGTCTCGAGCTACGGTATCGTGGCCGTCGACGAGAGCGCGGATCTGGGGAAAGGCGTCTATCGAATCCAGGACCTGGTCGAGAAGCCCCGTCGCGAGGATGCGCCGTCGAACCTGGCCATCATCGGCCGCTACATCCTCACTCCTGATATTTTCCCCGCGCTGCAGGAGACCGCCAGCGATCGAACGGGCGAGATTCAGCTGACCAACGGTCTCAGGCGCCTGCTCCGCGACAGACCGTTATACGCCTGCGAAATCGACGGCGTGCGACACGACACCGGTAACAAGCTGGGTTTCTTGAAGGCGGTCGTCTACTTCGCGTTGCAGCGGCCGGAGCTGGCGGAGCCGTTCAAGCAATACCTGGAAACGCTCGACCTGAAGGTCGGCACAGAACGATCAACTCTCTGACGAGGACGGTTTCGGCGGGGCACTTGCCGGGGCGGTGTCTGATTTGGTTGCGGCCGTATCAGCCGACCCTGAGTCGGTCTTCTTCGTGTCGTTCTTGTCGTTCTTCTCGTTCTTCGAGGACGCAGACGACTCCCCGCCGCCCTTGCCCTTCTGCGAATAGTCGGTGATATACCAGCCGGTCCCCTTGAACTGAATCGCCGGTGACGACTGCAACCGCCGCACGGGGCTCTTGCCGCACTTCGTGCACGCTTCGAGCGGCGGATCGGAGAACTTCCGAATCACCTCAAAGCGATTCCCGCACGCGTCGCACTCGTACTCGTAGAGCGGCATGATGTCCGGCTACTCCAGCGAGGCGTCCGTCGTCTCGCCGAGGAGCAGACGACGGTGGGCCCAGAATGGCGCGTTACCTTGAGAGAGCACTGCGTCGTGAAACGTGCGCAGTGAATACTTTCCGCCCTGTTGTTCCTTGTAGTCGCGGCGCAGCTTCAACATCATGAGCTTGCCGACTGAATACAGCAGATAGCCTGGATCGAACGTGCCGCGCTCGGCTTCCCGGCGTGCCGTGGCCTCTTCCAGAAAGGCCTCGTCTCGGAAAAAGCGCATCCCCTGCTCAACCGAGAGATCTTCGCAGTGCAGACGGATGGCCACGATGAAACGGACCAGGCGAACGAGGGCTTCTGCGAGCTGGCCGAGCTTGATGGTGGCGTCACCGCGGCGGAAACCCGCTTCGATCATCATGTGCTCGCAGTAGTGCGCCCATCCCTCCACGAACGAGACCGGTGCGAAGAGCGTCGACTTCCGCACCTTCGATTCAACCGTTCGAAGATGACGGAAGTGCAGGAAGTGCCCGGGATAGACCTCGTGAATCGAAATGTTCCAGAGCGTCGGGATGTTGAAGTCCCGCATGTGCTCTTTCTGGCGATCGAGCGGCCAGCTGCGATCGGCTTCCGTGAGGTAGTAGTAGGCGCGGCTCGGCTTGTTCTCGAAGGGCCCCGGCGTCCACATGCTGGCAAACGCCCAGCGGTAGAAGTCTGGTGAGGGAGCCACGACTACAGGTTCCGAGTCTGGCAACGAGACGATGCCCTGCGTGCGCAGAAACTCCTCGAGCTCCTTGACCTGCGCTTGAGCGACCGACAACAGCTGGCCCGGCTCGGGATGCTGCTCCTTTGCGCGACGCCAGGCCTCGAGCGAATCGCCGCCATTCAGGCGGCCCGCGACGCTGCGGAATTCCTCCTGAACCGCCTGCAGCTCCCGGAGCGCGATCGGCAGCAGCCGATCGTGAGCAAGTGTGACCCCGTCTTCCAGCTTCAGCTTCTGTGCGAAACGCTCTTGACCAAGTCTGAATGAGGCCTTGGCACGCGGCGCCAGATCGTTCTCGAGGTAATCGAGGTATGACGTGATCGCAGCGGCCGCCTCGGTGGACGTGTCCGCAAGGTCTCCGAGAATGTGGAGGTCATCGAGCGTCGAGAACGCGCGTGGCAGATCGGCCTCGATGAACTTCAGCGCACCGCGCCACGTCTCGAGCCCCACCTTCACGAAGATGCCCGGGCACTCCTTGATGTTGTCGCGGGCCGCCTGCACGAGCCTCGGCACCTGCCGCAGCTTTGAGACGACGCGACGCGCGCGTTCCGCTTCGGGCGCGTACGCGAAGAGCGCCTGCCCCGCCAGGCTGCTGCCAATCAGGTCCGAGTAGACCTGAGGATTGCGCTCCCAGGAGCGGACGACTTCGAGCTCGTACATCCGCGCCTCGATATTCGCGGCAACGATCGGATGCTCGATTCGTTCGACCGTGGGGAGCAGCGCCGGATCGATCTGGCGAAGGCGTCGGCCGAAGCCGGCAAGCGTTCTGACGTGCGTGTCGATGGCGGAGCGGCTCAGGTCTTCGAGCAGGTCGTCATGAACGTGCACGCCGTCCAGACCGGCGTGGCTGGGCAGCGTCTCGTGCAAGTACGCGAGGTAGTCGTCGACGAAGTGAGGAAAGGGTTCCGATGGGTACATGCCCGGTCATGGTTGGCGCTCGGTGCCGCAGCTTGAGGAGCGCTCATCCCGTCAATGTTACAATAACCATCTGTCCACACGCGATGTCCGGCACGTTGTTCGTGGTCGCTACGCCCATCGGCAACCTGGAGGACGTCACGCTGCGGGCGCTCCGGGTCCTGCGCGAGGTCGAGCTGATCGCCGCTGAGGACACGCGGCGAACCGCACGGCTCCTATCCCATCATGGGATTTCCACTCCCATGCTGAGTTTTCATCAGCACAACTGGCGAGAGCGTGTGTCCCAGTTAGTCGCCCGGTTGGCGGCCGGGAAGTCGGTCGCGGTCGTCACAGACGCTGGAACTCCGGGCGTGTCTGATCCCGGCGCTGAGCTCGTCCAAGCCTGTGTAGAGGCCGGGATACCTGTCGATCCAATCCCGGGTGCCAGCGCACCGTTGACGGCTGCGATCGCCTCAGGGTTTCCGCTTGTCCCCCTGACCGTATTCGGATTCGCACCAAGTAGGTCGAAAGCAAGAACTAATTGGTTAACAGCTATTTGCAAAGTGACACACACGTTCACTTTCTTCGAGACGCCGCACAGAATCGCAGCCACGATGGCGGGCGCTGCGGTGTTATTGGGTGAACGGCCAATTGTAGTGGGCCGCGAACTGACGAAGGTTCATCAAGAATTCCTTCGTGGAACGGCAAAGGAGCTCATTGGCCGCTTCGAGCAAGCCAAGGGTGAGTTCACAGTGGTGGTAGGCCCTCTGTCTGAAGATGGCAGAGAGCCTGAATTGGTGGCGGATTCCACAATCGCGCACGATTTCTGGCATTCAACAGAATACGGGGGGCTTTCACGTCGCGCGGCAATCGCCGCGATAGCCAAGAAATATCGCAGGCCTGCCAGGGAAGTGTATGCGATCGTTGAGAATGCCAAATTGTCTGTTGAATAACCAAGTCGCGCGGCCGCGCACGGGGCGGCGGCGTGTCAATGATTGGTCAACCGACCTTTAATGGTTATAAACCGAGACGACACCCACGTGGTGGTTCTTGCGGCCGGACAGGGGACTCGCATGAAGTCCCGGATGCCGAAGGTCCTCCACCATGTCGCGGGACTCCCGCTGATCGAGCACGTCCTGCGGACCGCGGAAGCGCTCTCGCCGGCGAGCCTGACGGTGATTGTCGGCCATCAGGCGGACAGCCTTCAGGAACACTTGGCGGGGCGCCAACTGCAGTTCGCGGTGCAAGAGCCCCAGCTGGGTACCGCTCATGCTCTGCAGCAGGCCGAACCCCTTCTGGCGGGGCGGACTGGGACTGTGGTCTTACTCTCAGGCGACGTGCCCCTGCTTGGTGCAGCCACGCTGCAGCGCCTGGTCGAGACCCACCGTGGCGCGCGGGCCGCAGTCACTGTAGTCACGGCCACAGTCGAGCGGCCCTACGGCTACGGGCGGATTGTCCGCTCGCGTGGGCGCATCGCGCGGATTGTGGAAGAGCGGGATGCGTCCCCGGCTGAACGACAGATCAAGGAGATCAACAGCGGTATTTACGCCTTCGATCTGGCTCCGCTGTTCGAGGCGTTGCGAGGTATTGCCTCCCAGAACGCCCAGGGCGAGTTTTACCTGACCGACGTGATTGCCATCTATCGTCGGCGAAAGCTGCCGGTGGAAGCGCTTCTCATCGACAACGCCCAGGACATCCGGGGCATCAACAGCCGCACCGAACTGGCGGAAGTGAGCAGGCTCGTGAGACAGAAGAAGAACGAAGAACTGATGGCGGCCGGCGTCACCCTGATCGATCCGGCCACGACCTACATCGATCTCGACGCCGAGATCGCTGCTGACACGGTGATTCACCCGGGCGTGATCATCGAGGGGCGGACGCGCATCGGCTCAGCCTGTGAAATCCAGGGACATGTGCGCATCTCCGACTCCGAGATTGGCGACCGCGTGACGATCAACAACTTCTGCGTGATCTCCGGTGCGCAAGTTGCAGAGGGGGCCGCGGTGGGGCCCTTCGCCCATCTGCGACCCGGAACCGTCGTCGGGGCCGCCGCGAAGATTGGCAATTTCGTGGAGCTGAAGAAGACGACCCTTGGCGCGCGCTCCAAGGCGAATCATCTCGCCTATCTTGGCGACGCGACCATTGGTGCGGACGTCAACGTGGGAGCGGGGACCATCACGTGCAACTACGATGGTGTCGACAAACACCAGACCGTCATCGAGGACGGAGCGTTCATCGGCAGCGATACGCAGCTCATCGCTCCGGTGCGAGTGGGGAAGGGCGCGTATGTGGGCGCCGGATCATCGATCACTGAGGATGTCCCCGCCGGGGCGCTGGGAATTGCCCGGGGACGCCAGACCAATGTCGAAGGCTGGGCGGGGCGCAAGGCGCGGCCATCGGCAAAACCATAACCTCTTCGGGCTGGGCCTGTGCCCGAGCTCTGGTGTTTGAACATGTGCGGGATTATTGGTTACATCGGTTCGAAGCCCGTCGTACCGGTGCTGCTCGACGGCCTCCGGCGCATGGAGTATCGCGGCTACGACTCCGCCGGCGTGGCGCTGGTCAGCCCCGAGGGCATCGCGCTTCGCCGCTCCGCGGGCAAGCTGGTCAACCTCGAGAACGTGTTACGAGCCGAGCCGGTGGACGGTGTGTACGGCGTGGGCCACACACGCTGGGCGACACACGGCCGGCCAACCGAGGAGAACGCGCACCCGCATCGCGATTGCACGGGCCGGATCGTCGTCGTCCACAACGGCATCATCGAGAATTACCTCGAGCTGAAACACGAACTCCAGCAACAGGGGCATCAGTTCAAAACCGAGACCGATACGGAGGTCGTCGCGCATCTGGTCGAGCGCGAGATGCGTTCCGATGGTCTCGAACAGGCCGTGCGAAGGGCGCTGAAGGTCATGCGCGGCATGTTCGCGATCGTGCTGGTCTCGGTGGAAGACCCCGAGAAGATCGTCGCCGTACGGAACGGTCCTCCGATCGTCGTCGGATTGGGCCAGGACGAGTTCTTCGTCGCGTCGGACATTCCTGCGATTTTGAGCCACACCCGCGACGTGGTGTTCCTCGGTGATGAAGAGATGGCCATCATCACGCGCTCTGGCGTGACCTTCACGGACTATTCTGGGCGGGCAGTCTCGAAGACGACGCAGCGCGTGTTGTGGGACCCGATCGCGGCGGAGAAGGGCGGTCACAAGCACTTCATGCTCAAGGAAATCTTTGAGCAGCCATCCGCCGCGCGCGACACAATTCTCGGACGGGTCTCGTTGGACCGCGGCGAGATCTTCCTCGAAGACCTCAACGTCTCTGCCGATTCTTTCCGCGCCCTGCACAAGGTCACCATCATCGCGTGTGGTACGTCCTGGCACGCTGCGCTCGTCGGCAAGTACTTGATCGAGACGCTCGCGCAGGTCCCCGTGGAGGTCGACTACGGGTCCGAGTATCGCTATCGCAACCCCATCATCAGCGCCAACGAGCTGGCCATCGTCATCACGCAGTCTGGAGAAACCGCAGACACGCTCGCCGCCTTGCGCGAGGCCAAGCGGAAAGGGGCAAAGAGCATCGCCCTCTGCAACGTCGTCGGCAGCATGGTGACGCGGGAGGCGGATGGGACTGTCTACACGCACGCCGGGCCGGAAATCGGTGTCGCGTCGACGAAGGCGTTTACCTCCCAGCTGGTGGCTCTTCACATCCTGGCTCTTCACATGGCCCAGGTGCGGGGCACGATTCCTGCGGCCGGCCTCCGCAGCTACATCGAGGACCTGCTGCACATGCCGCAGATCATCGAGCAGGCCCTCAAGGCCTCCGCATCGATGGAGCGGGTGGCGGAACAGTTCCACAGCCGGACCGACTTCCTCTATCTCGGCCGCGGGATCAACTATCCGATCGCGCTCGAGGGCGCGCTGAAGCTGAAGGAGATCTCATACATCCACGCCGAAGGGTATCCCGCCGGGGAGATGAAGCACGGACCGATCGCCCTGATCGACGAGAGCATGCCGGTGGTGGCTATCGCTCCCGACGATCACGTGTTTGAGAAAATGATCGGCAACGTGCAGGAGGCCAAAGCCCGAGGTGGCTCGGTGATCGCGATTACGACGATGGGGGACGAGCGGATGGCCGCCGTCCTGGACTCGGCGAACCACATCATCGTGCCGATGCCACGCACGACACCGCTGCTGACGCCGATCGTCATGACGATTCCGCTTCAGCTGCTGGCGTATCACATCGCGGTGCGCCGCGGCTGCGACGTCGATCAGCCGAGGAATCTTGCCAAGAGCGTCACGGTAGAATAGGGAGGAGTGGATCTCCTCTCCTCCCTGAACCCCGAACAACAGGCGGCCGTCCTCAAGACTGATGGTCCGCTCTTGATCCTTGCCGGAGCGGGGTCGGGGAAGACGCGGGTCATTGCCCACCGCATCGCATACCTGGTCAGCCACGGCCTGTCCGAGCCTGATCGGATCCTTGCCGTCACGTTCACGAACAAGGCCGCCGAAGAGATGCGGACGCGCGTCGAGAAGCTCCTCGGCGTCGACTGCCGTCAGATGTGGGTCTCGACCTTTCACGCGCTGTGCGCGCGCCTGCTCAGACGAGAGGCACCGCATATCGGTCTCTCGCGTGACTTCGTCATCTACGACTCGACCGACCAGCTCACCGTCGTGAAACAGTCGCTGAAGGAGCTCGGGCTTGATGATGGCGTGACGCAACCTCGCGTGGCGCTGTCGCGAATCAGCCACGCCAAGAACCGCATGGAGGGCCCAGAGGTCTTCAACGCGAGCTCATATGATCCGCGCACGCAGCAAATCGGCAAGCTCTACGCGATGTACGTCCGCGCCCTCGCGGACGCCAATGCGCTGGATTTCGACGATCTGCTGCTCAAGACCGTGGAACTGTTCGAGAAGTCGGAGATCGTCCGCGAGCGCTACAGCCACAAGTTCAGATACCTGATGGTCGATGAGTACCAGGACACGAATCGACCGCAGTATCTCCTGGTGCAGCGCCTGGCGGCCCGCCATAGGAATCTCTGTGTCGTCGGGGACCCGGACCAGTCGATCTACAAGTGGCGCGGGGCCGACCTGCGAAACATTCTCGACTTCGAGCAGGACTTCCCGGAAGCGACGATCGTGAAGCTCGAACGGAACTACCGTTCGACCCAGATCATTCTCGATGCCGCGACAGCCGTCATCTCGCAGAATCGCAACCGCAAAGAGAAGCGGCTCTATACCGAGCTCACGGGCGGAGCACGGGTCCTGTACTACCGCGCTGGCGACGACATCGACGAAGCCGAGTTCATCGCGCGAAACGCACGGGCGGCACTTCACGAGGACCCCGATTGCACTGTCGCGCTCCTGTACCGGACCAACGCGCAGTCCCGCACACTCGAAGACGCGCTGCGGCGGAACGGAACCGCTTACAAGATCATCGGCGGAGTCAGGTTCTACGAGCGCAAGGAGATCAAGGACGCCCTCGCGTACCTGAAGCTCATCTTGAGCCCGCAGGATGACGTCAGTCTTCGGCGGGTGATCAACGTGCCGGCGCGCGGCATCGGCAAGGGCGTGATGGAGTCTCTCGAGGCGGTAGACACTCCGCCTGACACGGACGCGCCCCTGCTCGCGGCATTGAATCCCACCGCGTCAGGGCCATCCCTCTGGGCGAGGCTGAACCATGCGGTCGACAAGCGGCAGCTTGCTCCGCGGGCGATTGCCTCGCTTGCCGCATTCCGGGACCTGGTCGTGGGGATGACCGCCATGGCGGCACAGGAGTCCGTCTCAGTGGCTCTCGCGAAGGTGCTCGACCAAAGCGGTTACATCCAGGACCTTCGCGAAGAGCGAAGTGAGGACGCCGAAGGCCGCATCGAGAACCTGGCCGAGCTCGTCTCGGCGGCACGTGAGTTCGAAGCGAGATACCCGGAACCGACTCTGGCCGGATTCGTCGATCAGCTGTCGCTCCTCTCGGACGTTGACGAGGAGGCCGGATCCAAACAGGCGCGCGTGTGGATGATGACGATGCACAGCGCCAAAGGCCTGGAGTTTCCGGTCGTGGTGATCAGCGGACTCGAGGAAGGCCTCTTCCCGCATTCGCGATCCACCGAAGACGAAGCCGAGCTCGAAGAGGAGCGCCGCCTCTGTTACGTGGGTATTACTCGGGCACAACGCCGGCTGGTCCTCACCTCGGCCGCCCGTCGGCGCGTCTTTGGCGACTACCAGTCCACCGTGCCGTCGCGTTTCATCGACGAGATTCCCATGGAGCTCATCGACGAAGTGCCCTCAACGTTCGCGTCTCCGCAGCCCTCGTTTTCGCAATTTCGTGGCGGCGGCTACGGAAAGAGCGGCTCGTATCGCGGACGCGTGAAGGAAGAGCCGGCGCCGTATGACTATGAGAATGAAGATCAATCCGTGCCGTCAGGGCTGAAGCCTGGGATCAGGGTGCGGCACGCGCAATTCGGCCTTGGGACGATCGTGAGCATCGAACCGCTCAGCGACGATACGAAGCTCGTCGTCCGCTTCAGCTCGGTGGGACAGAAGACGTTGCGCGCGAAGTTCGCGAAGCTGGAGCTCGCCGCAGGCCTGTGATCATCCACCGCCCTTCCGGCGTCGGACCCGCGGCGACCACGGAACGCTGAAGCGTCACGACCATCATCCGCGACGAGATCGTTCCTCCGGGCGGCCGTACAGTCGCGTCGATCGTCACTTCTTTTTCGAAGCCCCACGCCCGCGGTTGTTCCGGCCCGATGGCCGTGACCTGAAACGTCTGGACACTGCCGTCGGTCCGAGGGTTGAATCCCACGGTCGCGAACTTGGTGGTGATGGAGCTATCGAGCGTACGGGCGGCCTGGAAGAACCTGGTGAGGATCTGCTCCTCTACTGTGGCGGGTCCGCACGCGCTCGACACGATAGAACAGCCGCACGCCGTGGCGAGGCTGAGCGCATTGAGCCATCTCACGATTCGTCGCTCTTGTCCCCCTCGTCGGTCTGCTCGACGTTCTTCTCCTGGACGTCCTGTGGTTCGGCGTCCTTCGGCTCCAGGTTCTTGTCGTCCACGTCCTTGTCATCGACGTCCTTCTCGGCGAGGCGTGCGATCGACACGGCGCGGTCCTCGCCCTCGATGTCAATCAGCCGCACGCCCTGTGTCGCGCGGCCGATACTCCGGATCGACTTGGACGCCATGCGGAGGATCTTGCCCTGCTGCGTGATCAGCATCAGCTCGTCGTCGTCGGTGACCTGCGTGATCCCGACGACTTTGCCATTTCGATCGCTGGTCTGGATGTTGATGATGCCGATGCCCCCGCGCGATTGGACGCGGTATTCGTCGAGCTCCGTGCGCTTCCCGTAGCCCTGTTCGGTTACCGACAGGATGGTCCCTCCCGGCACCAGCACTTCCATGGCCACGACTTCGTCATCCTCACGGAGCGAGATGCCTCGGACGCCGTAGGCGCTGCGGCCCATCGGGCGGACATCGCTCTCGGGAAACCGAATGGCCATGCCGTTTCTGGTGCCAATGAAGACCTCGCCGTTGCCGTCCGAGATTTGCGCGGCGATCATCGAATCGCCTTCTTCGACGCCCATGGCGATGATTCCGCCCGCGCGGGGGTTGCTGAAGGCGCTGAGCTCCGTCTTCTTGATGACGCCGCGTCGCGTCCCCATCACGATGAACTTATCGGCCTCGAACTCCTTGACGGCGATCGTAGACGCGATGCGCTCGCCCTCTTCCATCGAGACGAGGTTGGCAATCGCCTTGCCCCGGCCATCCGGACCGACGTCCGGGATCTCGTAGACCTTGAGCCAGTAGGCGCGGCCGCGGTCCGAGAAGATCATGATGTAGGCGTGCGTGGACGCCACGAACAAGTGGCTGACGAAATCCTCCTCGCGCGTCCGCATGCCGATGCGGCCCTTGCCGCCGCGATGCTGGCTCCGGTAGCTGGTGATCGCGGTACGCTTGATGTAACCGGTGCTGGTGACGGTGATCGCCATGTCTTCCTCGACGATCAGGTCCTCGATGCGGAACTCGCCCTCTTCCGCCAGGATCTCCGTGCGGCGGTCGTCGCCGTACTTCTCCCGCACGCGCTTCAGCTCGTCGATGATGATCTGCATGACCAGCCGATCGCTGGCCAGAATCGCGAGCAGCCGCTCGATCACCTTTAACAGCTCGGCGAGCTCGTCGAGGATCTTCTGACGCTCCAGGCCGGTGAGGCGCTGGAGCTGCATGTCGAGGATCGCCTGGGACTGAATCTGGCTGAGGGAGAACTGTGCCATCAGGCCGTCGCGGGCCTCGACCGGGCTCTTGGCGGCGCGGATCAGCGTGATGACGGCGTCGATGTGATCGAGCGCGATTTTGAGCCCTTCGAGGATGTGCCGCCGCGCTTCGGCCTTGCGCAGCTCGAATTCCGTGCGCCGGCGAACGACCTCGCGCCGGAACTCGATGAAGTTGTCGATCAGCTCGACGAGGGAGAGCACTTTCGGCTGGCCGCCGACGATCGCCAGCATGATGATGCCGAAGCCGCTCTGGAGCTGCGTGTGCTTGTACAGGTTGTTGAGCACAACGTCCGACACCTCGCCGCGTTTGAGATCGATGACGATCCGCATGCCGTCGCGGTCTGATTCATCGCGGAGGTCGGAGATGCCCTCGAGGGTCTTTTCGCGCACCAGATCGGCGATGTGCTCGATGAGCCGCTTCTTGTTGACCTGGTATGGAATGGCGTTGATGACGATCGACTGGCGGTCGCCTTTCTTCGACTCTTCGATCTCCGCCTTCGCACGCATCAGCACGGAGCCGCGGCCGGTCAGCAGTGCCTGCTTAATCCCCTGGCTGCCCACGATGTAGCCGCCGGTCGGAAAGTCGGGGCCCTTGACCAGCTCGAGGAGCTTCCGCTGCTTCTCCGCAGCGGTCGGCGGCGTGGCGGCGAACCCGCTCTCGATGGTCCAGATCGCCGCGTCGATCACCTCGCGCATGTTGTGCGGCGGGATGTTGGTGGCCATGCCGACGGCAATCCCCGTCGATCCGTTGACGAGAAGGTTGGGGAATGGCGAGGGGAGCACCGAGGGCTCCTCGGTCGTCTCGTCGTAGTTCGGGACGAAGTCGACCGTTTCCTTGTCCAAGTCGGCCATCATCTCGTCGGCGAGCGCCTTCAGCCGTGCCTCGGTGTACCGCATCGCCGCCGGCGGGTCGCCGTCTACCGAGCCGAAATTGCCCTGCCCGTCTGTCAGGAGGTACCGCAGGTTGAAGTCCTGCGCCATCCGCACCAGGGTGTCGTAGATGGAGGCGTCGCCGTGAGGGTGGAAATTGCCCATCACCTCGCCGACGATCTTCGCGCACTTGCGATACCCGCGCGTGGACGCCAGCCCCATGTTCTTCATGCCGTACAGCACGCGGCGATGGGCCGGCTTGAGACCGTCTCGTATATCGGGCAGCGCGCGCCCGATGATTACGCTCATCGCGTAATCCATGTACGAGCGCTTCATCTCGTCTTCGATGTTGACGGGAATACGATTCGGTGGCGGTGTGGTCATGCGTTCTCGCGGACACCGGAAGGTGTCCGCCTACCGAGTGTGCGTGCCGGAGGCCTTCGAGCCTCCGGACTCACACGTCGAGGTTTCTGACGTCGAGCGCGTTGTCTTCGATGAATTTTCGGCGAGGCTCGACCTGGTCGCCCATCAGTGTCGTGAACATCTGGTCAGCTTCGGCGTGATCCTCCGCCCGCACCTGCAACAGGGTGCGGTGCTCTGGATCCATCGTCGTGTTCCAGAGCGTATCGGGGTTCATCTCACCAAGCCCCTTGTAACGGTTCACCGCGACGCCCTTCTTGCCGGCAATGATGAAGAACTCGACGAACTCGTCCACGTTCTGCAGCGTCGTGTCCGCATCCTTCCGGCCGCGGCCGACCGCCGACGACGGTTCCGCCGCCAGCCTCGTCGCCTCGTCCACGGGTCCGCCGCCGATAGTCGTCTCATCGACCGACGCCGTCGCGTCGGTGGTCTCTTCCTCTGAAACAGCGGCCGTGGAAGTGAACTTCACGACGACCGGAAACGTGACGTCTTCGATGTCGCGGTAGGCGCTCAGCAGCGTTCGGTACTCGCCGGACATGATGAAGTCGATGCCGATCTGAGACGCGCGCGGGTAACCCTGTGAGCGGTCCTCCACGTCGAGCACAAAGGTGTTGTGTTCGTCGTCGCGGCTGACCGACAGGGTGCGAACCGGCGTCGTCATACGGGCAGCGATGACGTCGAGCTTGTCGCGCTGTTCGAAGAACGATTTGTCGCGTGCGCCCAACTGCAACAGCATCGAGACAATGTCCAATGGATGACCGCGCCGCGTCACCTGCTGGAGCAGCTTGCGAAACGTCATCATCCGCTGCAGCTGGCGCTCGAGGACCTCGCCGAACATCTCGGTGCCGTCGGCCAGCCTGGCCACTCGCGATTCGACGGCCCGGTGTATCAGATAGCTCTCGAGATCGCGCTCGTCCTTGATGAACGTCTCAGAGCGTCCGCGCTTGGCGCGGAAGAGCGGCGGCTGCGCGATGTAGATGTACCCGCGATCGATCAGCGGAAACATCTGCCGATAGAAAAACGTCAGCAGGAGCGTTCGGATATGCGAGCCGTCGACGTCGGCGTCGGTCATGATGATGATGCGGTGATACCGCACCTTGTCGGCGTCGAAGTCCTCGCTGCCGATACCGGTTCCGAGCGCCGCGATCATGGTCTTGATCTCGTCGCTGCCGAGCATCTTGTCGAAACGCGCTTTCTCGACGTTGAGAATCTTGCCCTTGATCGGGAGGATCGCCTGGAACCGGCGATCGCGCCCCTGCTTGGCCGAACCGCCGGCGGACTCACCCTCGACGATGTAGATCTCGCTCAGAGCCGGATCGCGCTCCTGGCAGTCGGCCAGCTTGCCGGGGAGGCTGCTGCCGTCCAGGGCGCCTTTGCGGCGGACGAGATCGCGAGCCTTCCTCGCCGCCTCCCGCGCACGCGCGGCATCAACGGCCTTCCCGATGACCCGCTTCGCAACGACCGGGTTTTCCTCCAGGAACTGACCCAGCTTGTCGTTGACGATCGCCTCGACGATGCCCTTCACCTCGGTGTTCCCCAGCTTCGTCTTGGTCTGCCCTTCGAACTGCGGCCTCGGGATCTTGACGCTGATAATCGCGGTCAGGCCCTCGCGGATGTCGTCGCCGCTGATGCTGGCGTCCTTGAGATCCTTCGCCATGCTGCTCTTCGCCGCGTAGTTGTTGATGCTGCGCGTCAGCGCGGCCCGCAGACCGGAGAGGTGCGTG
>DATDOE010000106.1:0-52969 GCA_035293405.1 Vicinamibacterales bacterium
CGCGGGCGCGGTGTCCGGGTGCTCGTCCTGCCCGGGCGCCGCGGGCGCGTCGTGCCGGCGCTCGCCGTGGAAGGTCAGGAACACGAGGCGAAACATGTAGGCAGCCGTCAACAGCGCCGTGAGCGCGCTCATCGCCCACAGCACGGTGTGCCCCCCCACGAAGGTCTCGAACAGGATCTCGTCCTTGCTGAAGAACCCGGACAGCCCGGGGACGCCCGCGATGGCGATCGCGCCGATCAGGAACGTCCAGTAGGTGATCGGCAGCGCCTTCCTCAGGCCGCCCATGTTGCGGATGTCCTGCTCGCCGTGCAGCGCGTGGATCACGGCGCCCGACCCGAGGAAGAGCAGCGCCTTGAAGAACGCGTGCGTGTACAGGTGGAAGATGCCGGCACCAAAGGCGCCGACGCCCATCGCCAGGAACATGTAGCCCAGCTGTGACACGGTCGAGTAGGCCAGCACGCGCTTGATGTCGTTCTGCACGAGGCCGATGGTCCCGGCCAGGAGCGCCGTGACCGCGCCCACGACGGCCACGATCGCCAGCGTGTCCGGCGCATGGCTGAAGAGCACGGCCGTGCGCCCGATCATGTAGACGCCGGCCGTCACCATCGTCGCCGCGTGGATCAGCGCCGATACCGGCGTGGGGCCCTCCATCGCGTCGGGCAGCCACACGTAGAGCGGAATCTGCGCCGACTTGCCGGTGGCGCCGATGAACAGGAGGAGTGTGGCGATCGAGATGATGCCGAACGACGTCTCCGGCGCGAGCGGGGCGACGGCGGCGGCCACGCCCTGGAAGTCGAGCGTGCCGAAGCGCGCGAAGAGCGCGAGCATCCCGAGGATGAATGCGTAGTCGCCGATCCGGTTGACGACGAACGCCTTCTTGCCCGCGTCGTTCGCCGACTTCTTCTTGAACCAGAACCCGATCAGCAGGTACGAGCAGAGGCCGACCCCTTCCCAGCCGACGAACATGACCGGGAAGCTCGAGCCGAGGACCAGCACCAGCATGAAGGCCGCGAACAGGTTCAGGTAGGAGAAGTAGCGCGCGAACTCGCTGTCGACCTCGTCGTGCATGTACGCGGTCGAGTAGATGTGAATCAGCGATCCGATGCCGGTGATGACCAGAATCATCACGGCCGACAGGGGATCCAGTCGGAACGCGAGGTCGACGCTCAGATCGCCTGATGCGATCCAGGTGTAAAGCACCTGGTCGATCGCGCGCGACTCCACCGGCAGGTCCTTCAGCTGCAGGACACCACTCGCAGACACGACGAACGAGGCGACCATCACGAGCGAGGCCAGACCGCCCGAGACGCTCTTGGGCAGCCGGCGTCCCATCGTCGCGTTGACGAGAAAGCCTACAAACGGGAAGAGCGGAATCAGCGCAAGCATCTCACCATTTCAGAGAGGTGAAGGCGTCCGGGTTCAGCGATTCGCGGTGACGGAACAGGGCGATGACCAGCGCCAGTCCGACCGCGGCTTCCGCCGCGGCCACGGTCATGACGAAGAACGTGATGATCTGTCCATCGACGTCCCCGGCATAGCGGCCGAAGGCCACGAACGTGAGGTTCACGGCGTTCAGCATGATCTCGACCGACAGCAGAATGGTGATCAGGTTGCGGCGCAGGAACACGCCCACGCCTCCGATCGCGAAGAGCGTCGCCGAGAGGATCAGGTAGTAGCTGAGCGGGATCACTGTTCGTCCTCACGCCGCGCCAGGACCACAGCGCCGATCATCGCCACGAGAATCAGGATCGACGTCGCCTCGAAGGCGAACGTGTGTCGCTCAAAGAGCACGAGCCCCAGGTTGGTCACCGAGCTCACGGCGACGGCGTCTGTCCGCGAGGCGACCGGGGCGTCGAGCTCGCGCATGGCCATGAACGCTGATACCAGCTGCACGACGAGCAGGCCGGCCAGCAACGTTCCCCAACGGGCGACGCCCGGCTGCCGCAGCGGATGCGTGCGATCCCATCCCGCGCCATCTTCCTTGGGAGCATTCAGCAGCATGACCACGAAGAGGAAGAGCACCATGAGGGCGCCGGCGTAGATGATGATCTGCGCGACGGCGACAAACGGCGCATCGAGCTGGATGTACAGCCCCGACAACGCGCCGAACGAGGCGATGAGCAGGAGGACGCTGTACATCGGGTTGCGCTGCCCGATGACGAGCACCGACGCGCCGACCGCCAGCGCCGCGAACAGGTAGAAGACGACGGTCTCAGGCATTGAAATAGAGCACCAGCGCGGCCGTCACGATCAGGTTCAACACCGACGCCGGGAAGAGCCACTTCCATCCGAACTGCATCAGCTGGTCATACCGGTAGCGAGGCACGGTCCACCGCACCCAGATATAGGTGAAGAGGATCGCGCCGATCTTGATCAGGAACCAGATCCATCCGTACTCGGGCGGCAGGAACGGGCCGTGCCATCCACCGAGATAGAGGTCCGTGGCCACGGCGGCCATCGTCGTCATGTTGATGTATTCCGCCTGCGGGAAGAGCGCGAACCGCACCGAGCTGTACTCGGTGTTGTAGCCGGCGACCAGCTCCTGCTCGGCTTCCGGGAAGTCGAACGGCGCGCGGTTGGTCTCGGCGACGCCGGCGATCACGTAGATGATGAAGCCGACCGGCTGCAGGAACACGTACCACTGCGGGATGAACCCGAACCAGGTTCCCGCCTGACTATCGACAACCTCTCGCAGCGACAACGAGCCGGCGAGCAGAATCACCGCGGCGAGCGACGTCGCGTACGACAGCTCGTAGCTGATCATCTGCGCCGAGGCGCGCAGCCCGCCGAAGAGCGAGTACTTGCTGTTGGACGACCACCCGGCCAGCACGATGCCGTAGACACCCATCGACGTCACGGCAAAGACGACCAGCACGCCGACGTTGACGTCCGAGATGCCGAGCTTGATGGGTTCGTCGAGCAGCCCGAAGAACGTGGTTTCCGCGCCGAAGGGCACCGTCGCGAAGGCGACGAACGCCGTGACCACCGAGAGCACGGGCGCCAGCGTGAAGAGCCACTTGTCGGCGCCTTTCGGGCGCAGCTCCTCCTTGAACAGGAGCTTGAGAATGTCGGCAATCGGCTGGAGCATGCCGTGCGGCCCCACCAGGTACGGGCCGTACCGCTGCTGCATGAACCCCATGATCTTCCGCTCGGCGAGCACCAGGACCGCCGATGCGACGATCAGCAGATTGAACACCACGAAGATCATCAGGCCGAGTACGGCCGGCCGCATGTAGGGCGCGAGCGACTCCATTAGTGCGCCATCACCGGCTGCGTCGCGCGCCACGCCGCCGGCAACGTACACCGGCCCTCGCGCACGTGGGCCTCGAATTCGTTCCTGAACAGATTCAACGTCGTCAGCACCGGCGTGGCCGCAGCGTCGCCGAAGGCGCAGAGTGTCTTGCCGACGATGTTGTTGGACACGCTGTAGAGGAGATCGATGTCCTTCATCTGGCCCTCACCGCGCTCGACGCGCATCAGGAGCTTATAGAGCCAGTCGCCGCCTTCGCGGCAGGGCGTGCACTTCCCGCACGACTCATGACGGTAGAAGTGCAGCAGGTTCATCGCCAGCCACACCATGCACACGGTGTCGTCCAGCACGATGAGCCCGGCCGAGCCAAGCAGCGATCCAGCCTTCTGGATGTGATCGAAGCTGGCTGGCGTATCCAGGTGCTTGTCGAGGAGCAGCGGCACCGACGATCCACCCGGGATGATGGCCTTGAACGCGCGCCCGCCGAGCATGCCCTGCGCGTACTGGTCGCCGTAGATCAGCTCGCGCAGCGTGGTGTGCATCGATGCTTCGTACACGCCCGGCCGTTTCACGTGGCCGCTGATGCAATAGAGCTTCGGCCCGCCGTTCTTCTCGGGACCGAGTCCGGCAAACCATTCGGGGCCATTGAGGACGATGAGCGGTACGTTGCAGAGGGTCTCGACGTTGTTGACCGCGGTCGGACACTGATAGAGCCCGGCCACGGCCGGAAACGGCGGCTTGATGCGAGGCTGGGCGCGCTTGCCTTCGAGCGACTCGATGAGGGCCGTTTCCTCGCCGGCTTCGTAGGCCCCGGCGCCGCGATGCACGTAGACGTCGCAATCGAAGCCGCTGCCGAAGATGTTCTTCCCCAGGTAGCCGGCCTGATATGCCTTGGCGATCTCGGCCTCGAGAATCTCCTGCACGTGATAGAACTCGCCGCGGATGTAGATGTAGGCGACCTTGGCGCCGATCGCATAGCAGCCGATTGCGCACCCCTCGATGAGCAGGTGCGGGTTGCGCTCCATCAGCACGTGATCCTTGAAGGTCCCGGGCTCGCTCTCGTCGGCGTTGCAGGCGATGTACTTCGGCTTGGGCGTGTCCTTCAGGACGAACTGCCACTTGAGGCCGGTGGGAAACCCCGCGCCGCCGCGCCCGCGCAGCCCCGACGCCTTCACCTGCTCGATCAGGTCGTTCGGCTTGAGCGTCAACGCCTTGTGCAGCGCCTCGTACCCGCGCGCCTGCTTCACATAGAAGTCGAGCGCGTAGGAGTGCGGCTCGCGGACGTCTTTGATCAGGATCGGTTCAAATGAAGCCATGTTGTTAGTTCACAGTAGGCAGTAGGCAGTAGGCAGTAGATAGCGCCTACTGCTCACTGCCTACTGCCTACCGCCTACTGCTTCTTCTCCACATGCAAATGACACCCGGTGAACGCTGCCCTGCCCTTGGCGCGGATGTCATCGACAAATGTCGCGGCCTGCTCGGGCGCCAGTCGCTCGTGCCAGTCGTCGTTGACCATCACCACAGGGGCGCGATCGCAGGCGCCGAGACACTCCACTTCAATCAGCGTGAACGCGCCGTCCGGAGTGGTCTGGCCGGGTCTGATCCCCAGCTTTGCGCTCAGCGCCTCGGTCACGCGCTCGGCACCGAGCAGCGCACACGACAGCGTCCGGCACACGTTCAACACATACTTCCCGACCGGCTTCGTGTAGAACATCGTGTAGTACGACACGACGTCCTCGACATCCGCCGCGGTGCAGCCGATTTGCTCGGCAACGTGCCGCATCGCGGCGCCGGTGATATATCCCTGCTGCTGCTGGGCGAGGTACAGCGCAAACAGAATGGCCGACTTCCGCTGTTCGGGGGGATAGCGCGCCACGTTCTCGTTGAACCTGGCCTGGTTCTCCGGCGTGTAGGCAAAGGGCTCGCCCGCCTCGGCCAGCTTCCGCTCCGACCGGTGGAACTTGGCCGGGGCGTAGTCCATCTGTGGATGAAAGCTCACCGGTCGCAGTCTCCCATGACGACGTCGTTGCTGCCGATGACCGCGACAACGTCGGCGATCAGCCCGCCTTGAACGATCGACGGCAGCGCCTGAATTGCCATGAAGGACGGCGCCCGCATCTTCACACGCCAGGGGCGGTTCGACCCGTCAGACACGATGTAGCACCCGTGCTCACCGCGAGGCCCTTCGATCGGCACGTAGGCGTCGCCCGCCGGTACCGTGAACCCCTGCGAGTAGATCAGGAAGTGCTGAATCAGCGCCTCCATCTCCGAGTAGACCTTGTCCTTGGGCGGAGGCACCACGCGCGTGTCGTCGCAGGCCCACGCGCCCGACGGCGTGATGCGCTGAAGCGCCTGTTTGCAGATCTTCACGCTCTCCCGCATCTCCGCGACACGAATCCGGTAGCGCGCGTACACGTCCCCTTCGGTGGCAGTCGGCACTTTGAATTCATACGTCTCGTACCCGGTGTACGGGAAGTACTTGCGGACGTCGTAGTCCGAGCCGGCCGCGCGGGCGATGGGGCCCACCAGTCCCCAGGTGTAGGCGTCCTCCAAAGAGATGGCCCCGACACCCTCGGTGCGCCGGCGGTAGATGTCGTTCTTGGTCAGCAGCCCCTCGAACTCGTCGATCTTCCCAGGGAAGCGTTCCAGGAAGGCGTTCACGGCCTCGTGGAACCCGCGCGGCAGATCCTCGCGCAGCCCACCGATGCGGATGTAGCTCGGGAAGAAGCGGAAGCCGGCGATGAGCTCGTTGATGTTCATCAGCAGCTCGCGCTCGCGAACCGCGTAGAACAGCATCGACACGGCGCCGATCTCCATGCCGTGTGTGCCGATCCAGATCAGGTGACTCGCCAGCCGCTGCAGCTCCCCGAGGAGGACCCGGATGTCCTTGACGCGCTGCGGCATCTCGAGGCCGAGCAGCTTTTCCACGCACAGCGCGTACGACAGGCTGTTGGAATGCGCCGCCAGGTAGTCCATGCGCTCGACGAGCGGGATCACCTGCTGCCACTTCTTCTGCTCGGCGGTCTTCTCGATGCCGGTGTGCAGGTAGCCGATTGTCGGCATCACGGACTGGATGACCTCGCCATCGAGCTCCAGCACCAGACGCAGCACGCCGTGCGTGCTGGGGTGCTGTGGCCCCATGTTGACGGTCATCGTTTCCGTGCGGATTTCAGGCATTCGTCTCTTTAGGCTCTCGGCTTTGGGCTTTGGGCACTGGGCGTCAGGTCCGGCCCTGCCGGTCGCGCACGATGTTCGCTCTGAACTCCGCTTCGCTGACCTCGAGCGGCTCGTACGTCTGCGCACTCTTCCGAATCTGTACCGGATAGTCCTTGCGGGCCGGGTGCCCTTCCCAGTCCTCCGGCATCAACAGCCGGCGCAGATCACCATGGCCGTCGAACACGATGCCGAACATGTCCCAGACTTCGCGCTCCGGCCAGCCGGCGCCTCGCCACACGCTCTGCACTGTCGGCACCGCGCCATCGGCGGCGACGCGCACCTTCAGGCGCACGCGCATCCGGTTCGGAATCGAGAGCAGGTGATAGACCACCTCGAAACGCGGATCGCGCGGCAGATAGTCCGCCGCCGTGATCTCGGCCAGCACGTTGAAACGCAGCGCGGGATGGTCGCGCAGCACCATGCACGTCTCGATCAGGCGATCAGCGGGAACGTAGAGAGTGGCGAAGTCCACGCTCCGGCCGGCCTCGTACGAGGCGCCGGGCACTTGCGGCTGAAGGATATCGATGATGGCGGCGGAATCCATTACCGAGTGCCCCTACGCCCGCGAGCGCTCAATCTTCTGCTGCAGCTGAACGATGCCGTAGATGAGTGCCTCGGGACGCGGGGGACAGCCGGGCACGTAGACATCGACCGGCACGACCTGGTCCACACCCTGGACGATGGCGTAGTTGTCGAAGACGCCGCCGACCGACGCGCAGGCACCCATGGAGATCACCCACTTCGGATCGGGCATCTGGTCGTAGACACGGCGCATGGCCGGCGCCATCTTTCGCGACAGCCGGCCGGCGACGATCATCAGGTCCGACTGCCGCGGCGAGCCGCGGAAGACCTCGGCGCCAAAACGCGCGATGTCGTAGCGGCTGGCGGCCATCGCCATCATCTCGATGGCACAGCAGGCCAGACCGAACTGCGCCGGCCAGATCGCCGAGCGGCGCGCCCACTGGACCAGCCATTCGAACTTCGTGGTCAGGAACGGGAGCTCGGGGTCGAGACCGTGATCGTGATCGGTCTGTGCCTGTGCCATGACGACTACGCTACTTTCCGTTCCGACTGATCACGCACGCGCCGTACCGCGGGACCCCAGTCGAGCACGCCCTTGCGCCACACGTAGACGTAGCCGACCAACAGAATGCCGAAGAAGGTGACGATCTGAAAGAACCCCGGCCAGCCGAGCTTCCGGAACGCCAGCGCCCAGGGATAGAGGAACGCGATCTCGATGTCGAAGAGCAGGAAGATCATCGCCACGAGGTAGAACTTGACTGAGTGGCGCTCGCGCGCATCGCCCACCGCCGGCATGCCGCACTCATAGGGGGCCAGCTTCTCGGGCGTGGGGTTTTTCGGGCCCAGGAGCAGCGACGCGCCGATCATCGTCGCGGCAAACCCGAGGCCGAGGACGATCATGATCACTACGCCTAGCCAGCCGTCCATGTGCCTCTCAACTCGCAGGGAGTGGTTGCCGACGCCGTCACCAGCGCGACACGACCCGGCGCGCTTGTGAAGAGTTTCGCAAACCTGTTCATGCTATAGAACCCACCTGGAAACGTCAATTATGAGGCTCGCCTGGTTTCGCCCCGCCACACAGGTGTCGGAACGGCTCGACGACACTGCCGCGCTGGTCGCCGATCTGCGGTCGGACCACGAGATCGAGTGCTTCGACCAGTCGCGCGCACCCGACTTCGTCCGCCTCGACTTTCGTCGGCAATTCGATGTCTCGGTGTTCGAGCTCGCTGACACCGAGCAGCACGCCTTCGTCTGGCCGTACCTGCTCCACTATCCAGGTGTGCTGCGCTTACGGAGCCTGTCGCTGCACGAGAGTCGCTCGGCGTCGTTGCGCCGGCAGCGCCAATCCGGCGACCGGGCCGCCGAGCTCGCCTTCAGCCAGTACGAGCTGCTCGGCGCACCGCTGCTGGCTTCCCGCCTCGCCGTCGTCTCCGATCCCCACCTCGCCGCGTCGCTGCAGCGCGACTACCCCAGGGCGCGGCTCCGATTTGCGCCCATCGGACTGGGGTCGGAGTGGGGTCAGAGTCGGGGTCAGAGTTGGGGTCAGAGTCGGGGTCAGAGTCGGGGTCTGACCCCGGGTCTGACCCCAATCGGTACCCTGGCCAGGATGTCCCTCGTCCGGCGGGCAGTGGATCGGGCGAACTACGCCGGGGCACGCCTCGAGCTGCTGACCGACACATCGCCCGAACGTGTGTTCGCGGACGCGGAGATCGTCGTCGACCTCGAATGGCCGGCCTCCGGCGAGCAGGCGACGACATTGGCCGCGATGGCGGCGGGCAAGCCGATCATCGTGCTTGAAACCGAGCGTACCGCCCGATGGCCCGCGCTCGATCCGCAGACATGGCGGCCACGCGGGTTGCCAGGCGAGCAGCCGATCGTCGTCTCAGTCGATCCGCGAGACGAGGAACACTCCCTCTCTCTAGCACTCCGTCGCCTTGGCGAAGACGAGGGCTTGCGCGAGGCGCTCGGGACAGCGGCGCACGCCTGGTGGCGGACCCACGCAACCGTCGCCCATGCCGCGGACGCGTGGCGCGAGATCCTCCGAGATGCGGCATCACTCGCGCCTCCGCCTCGTCCGGCAGACTGGCCAGCACACCTGACGGCCGATGGCACCGAGCGAGCGCGGCAGATCCTTGGCGAGCTCGGGACGGGTGTCGATTTCGTACGCTAGCCACAGGGAGTACGAAGACCTTAGCCACGAAGATCACAAAGATCACAAAGTATTTCCTTGGTGTTCTTTGTGTTCTTGGTGGCTAAAGGACTTTGTGAACTTGGTGGCATCGAGCTAGAATCGCGTCGCCAGCCTGCCCCATGGCATGCCCATGAAATCGCGAGTCGCCGCCGCGCTCGTCGCGGCAGCCGCCTGCACGCAGGCGCTGTTCGGTCAGCAGCCCTCTCCGCAGCCTGAAGCCACTTTTCGGGTCCAGATCGACGCCGTCGAGCTCGATGCCACGGTCGCCGACGCACAGGGCAACCCTGTGACGGGGCTCACGCCAGAGGACTTCGAGATCCTGGAGGACGGCAAGCCTCAGACGGTCACATCCTTTGCGCTCGTCAACATTCCACGCGCGCGTGCTGAGCGTCCACTCTTTACAGAGAGCGCGATCGAGCCCGACGTCCAGTCGAACGGCGACGGCGAAGGGCGTCTGTACGTCTTCGCACTCGACCAGATGGCCCCCGAGCAGGCACTGCGCACGCGGCGATTTCTCCGTCGCTTTCTGGAACAGTACTTTTCCGCGAACGACCTCGCTGCGGTCGTGTTTCTGGGACGCGCCGATCACTCGAAGGCGCAGGGCCTTACCAACAACCGCCGGCTGCTGCTCAAGGCGATCGACGCGTTCACAGGTGGATTCGGCCAGGAGGCCAACCCGACCACGCCGTTCCCCACAACGCAGGCCACACCGTTCCCCGCAACGCAAGGAGGCGTGGCGCCCACACCCCCAGCCAGGAACATCGAGGGTGACTTCAACCTGCGGATTGCGATGAGCAGCTTTCGGAGCGTCGTCGAGTTCATGGCCACGGTTCACGGACGACGTAAGGCCCTGCTGCTCTTCAGTCGGGGATTCCCGATGGACATGTTCAGAGTGTTGGACTATCGGGGAGGCGTGCTGACGATTGCCGAAGAAGACACCCACAAGGCCATCACCGCGGCCACCCGCGGCAACGTCGTCATCTACCCGATCGATCCACGCGGCCTGACTCCAGACGGCGGCCTCGCCGAAACCGAGACAGCACCCACAGCCGACGAGCGGTTTTCCGCCGCCCTCGCAGGCATGGAGGCCCGGCAGAGCCTGAGTGCCCTGGCGACGGCCACCGGCGGTTTCGCGCTGACGAACTCGAACAGCTTCGACGTCGCGTTCGACCGCATCGTCCGGGAGAACAGCACGTACTACGTACTCGGGTTCTCTTCCACAAACGAACGGAGAGACGGCCGCTATCGACGTCTGCAGGTGCGCGTGAAACGCCCGGGCCTGGTCGTGCGAGGACGTGACGGCTACATGGCGCCGCTCCGCACCGAGCGGCCAGCAGCGCCGGTCGCGTCACCTCGGAACATGAGCCTGGGCGTCGCGCAAGCCCTCGGCAGCCCGGTGGCCGTCAGCGGTCTGCCGATGCGAGTCTTCGCAGCGCCTTACAAGGGCGACTCGCGCGAGGCGACCGTGGTACTCGCGATAGAAGTGCAGGCGTCACAGCTTGGGCTCGTCGAGAAGGACGGCTCGTACGTAGGCACGTTCGAGGTCAGTTATCTCTCGGCTGACACCCGAAACAAGATCTATCCGGGACAGACCCACACCGCGCGCCTGACCTTGAAGCCCGAGACGTACGACCAGGTGATGCAGTCCGGGATGCGAATGCTTGCGGAGACACGGCTCGCGCCAGGGCGCTATCAGATGCGGGTCGCAGCGGCGAACCGCGCTGGCAAGTCCGGCAGCGTGGTGTACGACCTCGAGGTGCCGGACTTCACGAAAGGACCGCTCGCGTTGAGCGGCGTTGCCCTCGGCTCGTCCTCGTCCTCGCGTGTCATGACGATGACCTCGAAGAGTCCGTTCGCGGCGCGGCTGCCCGGGTCGATCACCTCATCGCGCGAATTTGCGAGTGGAGACACGCTCGGGATCTATGCCGAGGCGTATGAAAACCTGAAGGACGCGATCCCGCACACTGTTGACCTGACCGCGGAGCTTCGCGCCGACGGCGGGAACGTCGTTCGGAGGGTCGCGGACGAGCGCTCATCGAGCGACCTGCAGGGCAACCGCGGTGGGCACGGCTTCGCCGCGGAACTGCCGCTCGACGCCCTGTCGCCGGGGATCTACGTGGTCCACGTTGAGGCGCGGTCGAACGCGGCAGGACGCCCCACAGTGAGCAGAGATATCCAGATACGAATCCGCTAGTGTCCCGGCCGCGTGATTCGCGGCTGGGACGCTAGGAGCAACTGGCCGCGATCTTCTGAACGAACTCGACCAGCAGCGCCGGCGAATTGCCCGCAGCTCCCGCGCTGCCCGCCGGAAGCGGCTTGATCTCGCCGGAGATCTCGACCTTCGTGCCGACGAACGGAGAGAGCTGACTGTCGATCCCTTCCAGACGATAGGTCCGGCCCGTCGCCGCAGCGGTCGCGGCGGATCCGCCGGTTCCTGGTGGCACTCTGTCCTGACGCTCGGCGTTGGTCAGCACGAATCGTGCGTCGCTTGGTTCGTTCGGATCGATCGCGGCTGTGCTCGCCCCAGTGCTTCTGCCTGCGCCGTTGGCTGGAGCGGGCCTGAGACAGCCGCTGAACGTCATGCGATCGGCCAGGTTCGGCGGCGCCGGCTGCTCGGTCCCGGGCGTCGGATTGCCCGTGGCTGGTTTCCCGGGGGCCTGTGCCGCGGCGTACGGCGTGCTCGCGACGAGCATCACCAGGACGCCACCGGCCCACGCGACGCGCGGCATCAGGCACCGCCTCCCGACACCAGGCCACGACCGAGCTTGAGCACACTCGAGGGATCGGTCTTCGCGTCGATGAGCACGCCGAAGAACGGCGCCATCATCTCCTCCCACGTCATCCTCCCCAGATACACCGTCCGGTTCGGATTCGGGTTGGACCTGTTCGCGGTCGAGTTGTCGTAGTGCGCGTCGACATACATCCTGGTGCCCTTCCGAACCTGGATCGGTTTCATCGGCTGATACAGGAGCTGCCAGTTGAAGTCGTACTTCGGCACGTTCAGGACGATCTGATCCCGGCCGTCTGGATGGACCAGGTGATACGTCATGTCCTTGCCGCGCACATGCATGTGCGGCATGAACTCGACCAGCTCCACATCGGCGTTGAACTCGAGCTCGAATGCAGGGCTCTTGTAGTTGCCCTCGTTCGGTGGAATCGCGAAGTCCGGCCCGCCGCCGACGATGCCGTACGACATCCAGCGCTTGGCCGGCGCCGTGTCGGCGACGGTGAATCCGATCATCGGCCGATCGACCAGCTCCTTGCCGGTAGGCGTGTAGTGGACCTGAAACGAGATGTCGCTGCCAGCCGGAATCAGCTTGCCGGCGCCGAAGGGACGATAGTCGTCGGCGGCGCGGCCCGGCACGTAGCAGTTGAAGCCGCCGCCGAGATCCGCGCCCGGTGGCGGCGGATTCGGTCTCGATCCCGCAGGCCGCTGCGGCGCCGGCCGCGGCGCGCCTTTGATGGCCGCGCCTTCCTCGTCACGCGGGTTCTCCTGCCAGTTCGCCACGTAGTACTTCACGTCGGGCCGATGCGGCTGGAACGTGAAGCAGATGTGGTGCGTGACCGCGAGCACGCTCGGCTTGATCTCGAGCGAGGTAATCCACGTGTCCTTTGTGAAGCCGCTCGGGAACAGATACGTCACCCACTCGACCACGTCGTTCGGCGTGTGTGCCGGCACGCGGAACTCGGGACCGCGGACGATGATGTCGGGCTTGATCTGCCAGCCGTCGGCCGGCCAGTCAACCGGCGGCGGCGCATCCTTCGCATCGCCCTCGGGCGCCCCGGCGTCGGCCCATTTCGCAATGGTCTCGACATCGCGCGGCGCGAGCGATCGGTCGTTGGCAAACTCACCGTGCGCGGCATCCGCGAACCAGGGCGGCATCTGCCGGCTCTCCACCTTGGTCTTCATCGAGCGCGCCCAGGGACGGACATCGCGGAAGGTGACGAGCGACATCGGCGCCATCTGCCCGGGCCGATGGCACGACTGACAGTTTTTCTGGAGAATCGGGAGAACGTCCTTGTGAAAGGTGACGGGCGCATCGGCTGCTGACGGCCGGGCGTCGTTGACTGCGAGGGCCACCGCTCCGATCAGGAAGACCGCGAAGCCATACCGCAACATAGGTGCCTCCGCTTCCGCGCAACTGTAAGGCCGATTCCGTCGGACCGGCCGTCATACCGTAGCTGACAGCACCGTCTGCGTCAACCGACCTCCCACGGGTAGCCCGGTTCGGTCGTCAAACGGGGATCGTCGACCGGAATACCCATCGAGAAGTGATACAGGCTTTGCCATTTCTCGCCCGACAACCCCACCAACTCATGCACCCCATCGTCGTAGAAGCAGCCGATGCCGGTGCCGCGTGCGCCGGCCGCTTCGGCCTCCAGATACAGGACCTGTCCGATGAGGCCGCATTCCCAGAAGAGACGCCGGTAGAACCACTCGCCGCGCTCAACGAGAGACGATTCGAGCCGCGCGATCATGCCGAGGCTGAAGAACCCGTCGCCGGCGATGTCCTGATCGCAGGAAACGCGATTGGCCGGCCAGGTCACGTCGGAGGGGAATAACAAATACAGATCGTTCGGATCGTTCGGATCGTTCGGGGCGCTTGCCCCGCCGAAGCCGGCAGGCGAAGGCGGGTTCTCCCAGAGGAATTCCGGGCGCATCGCGGCGCGCCATTCCGGAAGCGCGGATCGGTCGCGCAGGTAGGTGTAGACCCCCGGCGTCAAACCCTCGACGCGGTGGACGAAGATGAGCAGGTGAACCTGTGGAGGCCAGTCGATGGCATCCCACGGTGGCGCGATCGGGTTCAGTCTGGCGAGCATCGAGAGAAACCTCGCGCGCGGGAGAGTCGAACGCCCATCAAAGGCAACGGCACTTCGCCGTTTGAGGATCACTTCTCGCGCCAAAGGATTCGTTGGGAGTTGGTCCAGCGGCAGAAGTTGGGAGTTGCCCGCCGCGCCGAAGCGCGCGTGGACTCCTGCGCGCGAAGGCGGGGGAGTTGATCCGCCCGGGTAACGCGTCGCCGCAGCGACGCTCTCGATGATCGGCCATGCGACGTGACCCGGGCTCAGCGCATTCGGCCGGCCGTGCCACGAGGCGGACCGCGCCGAGGTGACGAGCGGAATCGGATCGGCGGCAACCCACGGTCTCGTCGTGCCACTCGTCACGACAGCGAGGCATTCCGGCTCTTCACGCTCGGCATCTTCCCACTCGCTGTCACGGTCGAGTCCGAGAAGTGTCTCGAGTTGTGCATCGGACCAGCGCGGAAGCAGCGTCAGCGTCCAGCCGAGCATTGCCGCGGCCAGACGCATCGCGCCGATGGCGTGCCCGGTGTCGTGCTGGCAGTAGCGGAACGCGCGCTCGCCGTACTTCCATGCTTCGCGCCAGTGAATCGACGTCAGAGCCACGAGGAACCCGTCGTGCCCCTGCGTGAAGGCCTGCCACGCGCCTGGATCGAGCACGGTGCGAAGTTCGAGCCCATGCTCCCGCGGCGCGTAGTGACACACACGGCCGTCGCGCAGCACGTAGGCTTCTGTCGGATGCAGGTTGCCGCTCGACGGGTTCACGCGAAGGGCCCAACGCGACTGTCGAAGCCGCTTCCATGCGGAGAGTCCCAGGGAACAGCGGAGAAACTCCGCGACCGATCGATCGTCGATCGGCTGTGCGGGCGCACGCCGGTCGAAGAGCGCTGAGTACTCAACCGCGCCGGCCACGACGTCCCGCGGTAACTCGATCAGCGGGGCGCCGGAGTAGCGCCGGAACGGATCCGGCTGCGTCGCCCAGTCGAGCAGACCGGCTGAACGCGCGAACCGGTTGAAGTAGTGCTTGGTGGACTGATGATATTGAAGGGCAAACAACAGCCCTTCAACCTATTTCGAAAGGGCCGTGATCCGCTTGTCGATCTCAGCCACCGCCTGCGTCAGCTGCTGCTTGCGAGCGGCGTGCGTGGCCGTCTCGAGCTGGCGCTGTGTTTCGGTTCGCGCCAGTCGCAGCGATTCAATCTGCCGCGCGCGTTCCGGGTCTTGACCCTTCACACCCTGCCGGGCCTTGCGTCGTTCCTGTTCGCGTTCTTCCATCCGCTCGGCGAGGCGGGACTCCGCGTCGACGAGGCCTTCTCCAGCGTCACCCATATCTTTCGATTATTGCACAACCCGGTGGTGGTTCTTGGTTCGTAGTTCCTGGTTCTTGGCGGGCATCGTTGGGGCGGCAACGCATGGTTGCGGCCCTTTCCGCTCATCCACGAGCCAGGATAGCCACCAGCAGACCAAGAACCAAGAACCACGAACCACGAACCGGTTCTAAGATCGGAAGGTGGCTCGCAAATCACCCGCGCTCCAGCTGTTCGACGATGCCGTCCGCGAGTGGTTCACCGATGCGTTTCCGTCGCCGACCACGCCACAACAGCTGGGATGGCAGGCGATCGCGCGTGGCGAGTCAACGCTCATTCTGGCGCCCACCGGCAGCGGGAAGACGCTGGCCGCGTTTCTCTGGTGCCTGAACCGGCTCATGTTCACGCCGGCGCCGCCCAAGAAGGCGCGGTGCCGTGTCCTCTACGTCTCGCCGCTCAAAGCGCTGGCCGTTGACGTCGAGCGCAACCTGCGTGCGCCGCTGGCCGGCATTGCCAGTGCGGCTCGCGCGCGCGGCACCGCGATCACGTTGCCGGAGATCGCGATCAGAACCGGCGACACGCCGCAACTCGAACGCGCGCGATTTCTCCGCGACGCGGCCGACATTCTCATCACCACGCCGGAATCGCTCTTCCTGCTCCTCACCTCGAACGCGCGTGAGCGGCTGGCGTCGGTCGATACGATCATCATCGACGAGATTCATGCACTGGTTGCCGGCAAGCGGGGCGCACACCTCGCGTTGTCGCTCGAACGACTCGAAGCGCTGCGCGGCGGGCCGCCTGAAGGCGGCCCCTACGCCGGTCCGGAGGTGGGGGCCGCCTTCAGGCGGCCCATTCAGCGCATAGGACTCTCGGCGACGCAGCGTCCCTTGGAGGAAGTTGCCCGGTTTCTCGGCGGCGCCGAGGCGCGAACGATTTCGAAAGCCCGCACAACGGCTACCAAGCCACGCCGGAAGCACGAGCCGGTGGCCCTTGCCGAGGTCGAGTCCGAGTTGCACGGCGAATTCACCGACGACCGCAGCCCGGCGACGTTTCGTCCGGTCACCATCATCGACGCCTCCGAGAAAAAGCGGCTCCTGCTTCGCGTCGAAGTCCCAGTCGAGGACATGGCCAGGCTCGCCGTGCCAATCGATCTGCCAAGTGGGCCTGCGGCGCAGGGACCGGTGCGGCCATCGATCTGGTCGTCGGTGCACCCACGTCTCCTGGAGCTGATTCGATCGCACGAGTCCACGCTGCTCTTCGTCAACAGCCGCCGCCTGGCCGAGCGGCTGGCGGGTGCGCTCAACGAGCTCGCCGGCGAGCCGCTGGTGCGCTCGCATCACGGCTCGCTGGCGCGGGCCGCCCGCAGCGAGGTCGAGGATCTCCTCAAGGCCGGGCGCATCAAGGCGCTGGTGGCCACCTCCTCGCTCGAGCTCGGCATCGACATGGGTGCGATTGATCTCGTCGTCCAGATCGAAGCGCCGCCGTCGGTGGCCAGCGGTCTCCAGCGCATTGGACGGGCCGGGCATCAGGCAGGCGCGGTCAGCGAAGGGATCATCTTTCCCAAGTTCCGCGGCGATCTCGTGGCCTGCGCCGCCGTGGTGCGATCGATGCACGACGGCCGAGTGGAAGCCACCCGGTATCCGCGCAATCCGCTGGACGTGCTCGCCCAGCAGATCGTCGCCATGGCGGCGCTCGAGACATGGTCGGTCGATGCGCTCTTCGCGCTCGTGAGACGCGCGGCGCCGTTCGCGGATCTCAGCCGGCGCGTCTTCGAAGGTGTGCTCGACATGCTCTCCGGCCGCTATCCCGCCGACGAGTTCGCCGAGCTTCGCCCGCGCATCACGTGGGATCGCCTGCAGGGCCGCATCTCCGGACGCGCCGGTGCCAAGCAGGTCGCGATCGCCAATGCCGGGACGATTCCCGACCGCGGGCTCTACGGCGTGTTCCTCGCCGGCGCAGATCGACCGGTGCGGGTCGGCGAGCTGGACGAGGAGATGGTCTTCGAAACTCAGGTTGGCGAGACGTTCACGCTCGGCGCCTCGACCTGGCGTGTCGAGGAGATCACGCACGATCGTGTGCTCGTCTCGCCGGCTCCCGGTGAACCGGGGAAGATGCCGTTCTGGCACGGCGATCAGGCCGGACGTCCGGTGGAATTGGGATTCGCCATCGGCAAGCTCGTACGCGAGCTGCGCAGCGTCACGCCGGCCAAAGCCGCCGAGCGACTGGTGACGCACCACGACCTCGACGCGGCCGCCGCGGACAACCTGCTTCGCTATCTGGACGACCAGGCCGCGGCCGGCGCGATACCCGACGATCGATCGCTCGTGATCGAACGGTGCCTCGACGAGCTCGGCGACTGGCGGGTGTGCCTGCTCTCGTCACTCGGCAGCCGCATTCACGCACCGTGGGCCATGGCAGTCACCGCGCAGATCCGCAACCGTACCGGGATCGACGTCGAGGTCATGTGGGGCGACGAAGGTTTCGTCGTCCGCTTTCCCGACGTGGAGCACCCGCCGGATCCAATGCTCCTCTTGCCGGACCCTGCCGACGTCGAACGTCTGGTACTACGGCAGCTCGGATCGACCTCGCTCTTCGCCGCCCGGTTCCGCGAGACCGCAGCGCGTGCCCTCCTTCTACCAAGACGAGGGCCCGGGATGCGGACACCGTTGTGGCACCAGCGAAAACGAGCCGCGGATCTGCTGGCCGTTGCATCGCGCTTCGGATCGTTTCCCGCGCTGCTCGAAACCTACCGGGAGGTGCTCCGCGATCACTTCGACATGCCCGCGCTCGTGGACGTTCTGCGGCGCGTCTCGGCACGGTCACTGCGCGTCACCACGATCGATTCGAAGGCGCCCTCTCCGTTTGCGGCGTCGCTCCTCTTCAGTTACGTCGCCAACTACATCTACGACGGCGACGCGCCGCTTGCGGAACGGCGTGCGCAGGCACTGTCGGTGGATCAGGCCCAACTGCGAGAGCTGCTCGGCGACGCGGAGCTGCGGGAGCTGCTGGACCCCGAGGCGCTCGACGCGGTCGAGCGCCAGCTGCAGCACCTCGACGGAACGCACCGCGCCCGCACCTCGGATGGACTGCACGACCTGTTGATCCAGATCGGAGACCTGACCATCGAGGAGATCGAGGCCCGGAGCGCCCTGGCCGAGACGCGTACCGAGATCGCCGCCTTGGAGCGCGCGCGGCGCATCGTGCCACTCGCGGTCGCGGGCGAGCGCCGGTTCGTCGCCGTGGAAGACGTGTCCCGGTATCGCGACGCGCTGGGATCGCCGCTGCCACCGGGACTTCCGCAGGCGCTCCTCGAGTCCGTGCGCGACCCGGCTGGTGACCTGGCGCTCCGCTTCGCCCGGTCGCACGGCCCGTTCAGCGCTCGCCTGTTCGCGGAGCGCTATGGATTGGGGATTGCCGTCGCCGAGACAGTGCTCGCCAGGCTGACCGAGACCGGCCGGCTCATCGAGGGCGAGTTCCGCCCGCGAGGCACTGACCGCGAATGGGTTGACGCCGACGTGCTCCGCCGGCTGCGTAACCGATCGCTGGCGCGGCTGCGACAGCAGATCGAGCCGGTCGAGACCGACGCATTCGCTCGGTTCCTCGTGTCGTGGCACGGTATCGGATCGGCGCGGCGAGGCGCGGACGCGCTGCTCGACGCCATCGAGCAGCTTCAAGGAGCACCGATCCCGGCCTCGGTTCTCGAACGCGAGATCCTGCCGGCGCGGGTGGCCGACTATCAGCCCGCGATGCTCGACACACTGATGGCCGCGGGTGAAGTCGTGTGGGTCGGGGTCGAACCGCTCGGCGAACGCGACGGACGGATCACGCTCTACCTCACCGATCATCGTGCGCGGCTGTCGATGGGCCGCCCCGATCACACGCCCCGCCCATCCAGGGAACGGGTTCTTCGCGACCCTGGCGGAGCCAGAGGATCGTCCCCACCGGATCGCGAGCCCGACGGTCGCGCCGCGGAGATCCTCGAGTACCTGCGTGAGCACGGCGCCTCGTTCTTCGCCGCGATCCACCAGGGGACGGGTGAAGGCTTCCCGCAGGAAACTGTGGACGCGCTATGGGATCTGGTCTGGAAGGGCCTCATCACCAACGACACGCTGCACGCGCTGCGCGCGATCACACGTCCGTCAGAAGCGCGCACGAATCGGCGAACGCGCGGCGCACCGTTCCGGTCACGCCGGCTGGTGCCACCCACTGCCGAAGGGCGCTGGTCCGCGATCGACCGCGCCGCTCCCACGAAGACCTCCGCCACCGAGTGGAGTGCGGCAATCGCCCAGCAACTCCTCACGCGCCACGGCATCGTCACGCGCGAGACCACCACGAATGAAGGGATCGCCGGCGGCTTCTCGGTGGTCTATCAAGTGCTCAAGGCGATGGAGGACGCGGGGCGGGTTCGGCGTGGGTACTTCGTGGCCGGCCTCGGAGGCGCGCAGTTCGCGCTTCCGGCCGCGCTCGATCAACTGCGATCGATGCGTGAGGAAAGCGAGGAGCCGCGCGCGTTCATCCTGGCGGCCACCGATCCCGCAAACCCGTATGGCTCGACGGTGAAGTGGCCTGAGATCGCCGGGTCCAAAGAAGAGGAGACGCAGGACCCGGCGTACGGGCGCGGTCCGACGCGGACCGTCGGTGCGCTGGTGGTGCTCGTGGACGGCTTTCCCGCCGCGTATCTGCGGCGGGGCGAGCGCGAATTGCTGCTGCTTGTTCCCGAGACCGAGCCGCAACGTTCGCGGCTGACGCGCGCGGCGGCGATCGCCCTGTTCGAGCTGGCGGCATCGCGCGAGGAAGGGCGACGCGGCATGCTGCTCTCGGAGATCGACGGCGTGCCGGCGACATCGCACGAAGCGGCGGCACTCTTCGTCGAGGGGGGCTTCGCCGCTACCGGCATGGGACTGCAGGCCCGGCTGCAGCCCGGAAGGCTCAGGGCCGAGGCCTCGGAAGGAATCCGTTCGTAGTGCCTGGGCTCTGGGCTTTGGGCGCTGGGCTTTGCGTTGGGAGTTGGGAGTTGGCTCAGGTTCGAGTTGGGAGTTGACAGGCACCACACTAGTGAGGCTTCTTCAACAGTTTGTCGAGACCGGCGAATGGCTGGTACGTGGACGGGGCCGGAGCGTCCGCGTCGGACGGTTCGGCATAGGCGCCGGCTACTTCGTTACGATCATGCTCGTTCTCGTGACAGTAGAGACACAGCAGCTCCCAGTTGCTACCGTCAGGCGGGTTGTTGTCGTGATTATGATCTTTGTGATGGACAGTCAACTCGCGAAGCTTTTTCCCGGCGAATTCGCGCCCGCAGCGCGCGCACACGGGCGGAAACAGCTGCAGCGCGTGGGCTCGGAAGCCGTGGTCGCGCTGTTCGCGATCTCTGCGCGCCTTGGCAACGAGGTCGTGCAGGTCGTCGTCGCCTTCGGTCTTTGCTGCCATCAGCGCCTCTCAGTTTGATACGCGAGCACACGGTCCAGGAACCGCTGTCGCGCGTCCGGATCGCGGAGTCCTTCTTCATCTTCGATCGGCAAGCCCGGCAACCCCTCGTCGAGCGCTTCCGCGAACAAGCCGCGACCGCGTAAGGTGTGTGCGTCGTTCCCGTGCCCATGAACGGGCACGTCGTGCGGTCCACAGCTTGGTGAGCGCGCCTTCAGAACGAACCCTGACACGCGCAAGGCCGCGAAGGCGTGCACGCGCGCGCGAGCCCACTGCTCCATTCGCGCGGTCCAGTCCTCTCCGCTGAGAACGCCGACCATGCGCACGCGGGCCGATTCAGAACGGACACCGTCGACGGACGCGACAAGCTGAATCGGCTCCCGCGGCACGCCCATGCCCACTTCCATCTCCGGACACACAGGCACCCACTCGACGTGTCGACCCAGCTCCGACACGAGGGTGTCTTCCCGCTTGTGACCGCCGTCGTAGCGGACCTCGTCACCCAGGAGGCAGCGCGAGATGCCGATGCGCGGTGGATCGAGATCGGAAGGCACACCTCATTGTACGAAGGTTGAAGACGCTTGAAGGAATCGATCGACGCCGTTAACATGATGCACACATGGCAGCACAGTGCTCATTCGACGTCACCTCGAACGTCGATCTGCAGGAAGTGGACAACGCGTTGAACCAGGCGCGGAAGGAAGTGGCGCAGCGCTACGATTTCAAGGGGGCGAAGGCCTCGATCGATTTCGACGTCAAGGAATCCAAGCTCTCGCTCGTGGCCGACGACGAATTCAAGCTGAACGCGCTGTGGGAGATCGTGCAGACCCGGCTCGTACGACGGAACGTGCCGGTGAAGAACATGACCCGCGGCCCGGTCATCGCCGCCGCCAACACCACCGTCCGGCAGGAGATCTCCCTGCAGCAAGGCATCCCCACCGAGAAGGCGAAGGACATCGTCAAGTTTCTGAAAGACGCCAAGCTGAAGAAAGTGCAGGCGTCGATACAGGGCGATCAGCTGCGCGTCACGTCGGGATCGAAGGACGATCTGCAGGAAGCGATGCGGCAGTTGCGCGAACAGGATTTCGGCGTCGCGCTCCAGTTCGGCAACTACCGCGGGTAATCAAGAACAACCAAGAACCACGAACCACCAACTACGAACCAGCTACCGGCTACCAGCTAGTCAGCGTCGTCGCGCCTGCCGACTGGCGCGCGCCTCGGTGAGCTGCTCCCGTTGAGCGGGCGTGAGCACGGACCACACTTCGGCATTCCGCCGGGCCGCCTGAATGGCGACATCCACTTCCGCCTGCGTCATATCCTGTGTCGCAGACGTGATCAGCGCCTCATCGACCGGGATCTTTTGAATCGCCGCCTGCTGCGCCTGACGCGCCGCCCCAAGTCGATCCAGTGCACTCTTCATCTCGTCACGATGCCGGTCACCGATCTCTGCGACCCTCGTCCGCTGAGCCTCGCTGAGATTCAGTCTGTTCAGTGGCAGGCCGATGCCGTCCGGACCGAGTGGTCCACGCATTCCCCGTCCACCGCCGCCCGCCCTGGGACCCTGAGCAAACGCAACACCAGTGGCCAGCAATCCCGCCACGACAACTCCCACCATCACTGAACGAAAACGAACCATGTGTGCTCCTCCATCATCGGATTGGCGCCGCTGATGGATTGGACGGTACGCACGTGGCCGAGGCACGGCTGTTTCGTGACACTTCTATGACACCGCCCGCAGCTCTGTTCCCCATCACGGATTTGTCACATCTGCGCCACGGACCCGTCACCAGCTGGTCGTCCAACAGCTAGAGGAACGGACCATGACCAAACGTTTGTGGCTGGGGTTGGCGGCACTGATCGTTGCGGTAGGAGCGGGCATCTATTACTACCGCGGTGACGTCGCAGCCGAAACACCCAAGCTCGACACCACCGCAGTGACCCGCGGCGACATCATCTCGACCGTCGACGCCACGGGGACGCTCGAGGCGGTGACGACGGTAGAGGTCAGCACGCAAGCCTCGGGCACCATCAAGGCTCTCTACGCCGATTTCAACTCGCAGGTGCGTAAAGGGCAGGTGGTCGCTGAGCTCGACCCCTCGCTGTTTGCGACGCAGGTCGCACAGGAACAGGCGACCGTCACGCGTCTCGAGGCCGAGGTCGAGCGCGCGCGCGTTCAGGCCGACGATGCCAAGGTGAAGTTCGTTCGCGCGCGAGAGCTGGCCAAACAAGAGCTCATCGCCCAAAGCGACCTCGACGCGGCACAGAGCACGGCCAATGCGGCCGATGCCGCCGTGAAGTCGGCCAGCGCGCAGCTCGTGCAGGGCCAGGCCTCACTCAACCAGTCGCAGGTGAATTTGAGCCACACGATCATCCGCGCGCCGATCGACGGGGTGGTGATCGCCAGGAACGTCAACGTCGGCCAGACCGTCGCTGCCAGCATGTCGGCCCCGACGCTGTTCATCATCGCGCAGAACCTCAGAGAGATGCGCGTGAACGCGAGCATCGACGAATCGGACATCGGCAAGATTCAGATGAATCAGCCGGTGCGCTTCCGCGTGGACGCCTACCCGAACGAGACCTTCACGGGAACCGTGTCGCAGGTACGTCTGCAGCCGATCGTCGCGCAGAACGTCGTGAGCTACGTGACGGTCATCGACGTGCCAAACCTCGATCTCAAGCTGAAGCCGGGTATGACCGCGTCGGTAACGGTTGAAACCGCGCAGGCCGACGATGTGTTGAAGGTGCCGAACGCGGCACTGCGATTCCGCCCCACTGCGGAGGTGTTCACGTCGCTCGGACAGAAGACGCCCGAGCAGCCGCAACGCACGCGCGACACACAAGCCTTCGCGCCGAGCGCGCAGGACCGCAGCGGTGGCAGCCGCGGGACCGGCGATCGCGGGTCGGTCTGGCTGCTCGAGCAAGGTGCAATCACGCGCGTCCCGGTACGGGTCGGCATCAGCGACGGCACGCAGACTGCCGTTGTCGGTGGCGGGCTCACGCAAGGCGCGCATGTCGTGACCGGCAGTTCGTCTACAGCCGCCGCTCCGGCCCCAGCCCAGAGCGGGTCGCCGTTCCTGCCGACGGGCCGGCGCGGTGGAGGCCGTCAGTGAACGGCACCGCGCCGGTCGTCGCCGTCCGCGATCTGGCGAAGACCTACGTCGTGGGCGAGGTCGAAGTGCCCGCGCTGCGCGGAGTGTCGCTGTCGATTCAGCCAGGAGAATTCGTGGCGCTCACTGGTCCGTCTGGATCCGGTAAGTCCACGTTCATGCATCTGGCCGGATGCCTGGACCGTCCGACGGGCGGAACGTATCACCTCAACGGGCGTGACGTATCGCACCTGTCGAAGCGTGGGCTGTCTGCCGTGCGGAACCATGAGATCGGCTTCGTGTTCCAGGGCTTCAACCTGCTGTCGCGGACGTCGGCCATCGAGAACGTCGAGCTCCCGATGCTGTACGGGGCGCCAATTCCATCGAAGGAGCGTCGCCAGCGTGCGGCCGCCGCCCTCGAGGCGGTGGGGTTGGGCTCGAGGATGGATCACCATCCGAACCAGTTGTCCGGCGGCCAACAGCAGCGTGTCGCGATCGCGCGGGCCCTGGTCAACGATCCGGCGCTCCTGCTGGCGGACGAGCCGACCGGCAACCTCGACTCGCGGACGAGCATCGAGGTGATGGGGATCTTCCAGCGGCTGAACACGGAGCGGAACATCACCATCGTGCTCGTGACCCACGAGCCCGACATCGCGGAATACGCCACACGCACCATTGGCTTCCGCGACGGACGCATTCGCCTCGATCAAGCCGTGGCACACCGCCGCAACGCGATTGACGAGCTGCGCACGTTTGACGCCGAGAGCAACGCGCTGTCGGCGTGAGAGGGGCCGCCTGAAGGCGGCCCCCACAAGGAGTCAGGCGGCCCCATAAGGAGTCCGACGCTCATGTCACCCTTCGTCACACTCACCATCGCCGTCACCGCCCTTCGGCGGAATGCGATGCGCACCGCGCTCACCGCGCTCGGGCTCATCATCGGTGTGGCCGCGGTGATCGTCATGGTGGCGATCGGCAACGGCGCGCAGTCGTCCATTGAAAGCCGGATTCGCAGCGCCGGCACCAACGTCGTCACCGTGTCGGCCGGGTCCAACTCGTTCGGTCCGGTCCGCCAGGGCACCGGCAACACGACCGCGCTGACACCGGGCGACGCCGACGCCATCGCGCGAGAAGTCCAGGGCATTCAGTACGTGTCGCCCGGCGCGAACACGCGCCAGCAGATCGTCGGCGAAGCGTCCAACTGGAACACGCAGGTGCAAGGCGCCGGCGCGGACCTGCCGGCCATTCGCGCGTGGGCGCTCGAGTACGGCGCATTCTTCTCCGCACAAGAAGTGCAAAGCGCGGCCAAGGTGGCGGTGCTCGGATCGGTCGTGCGCGATCAGCTCTTCGGCCCCGGCACCGATCCCACGGGCACGACGATCCGGATCGCCAACCAGCCATTCCGCGTGCTGGGAGTCCTGATAAGCAAGGGACAGGCGGCGATGGGACCCGACCAGGACGACACTGTCATCCTGCCCTACACCACGGTGCAGAAGAAGCTCCTCGGCATCACACATCTGCAGAGCATCACGCTTTCAACCGCCAACGGTGTGCCGTTCGCGCGTGTGTCTCAGCAGCTCACCGATCTCCTGCGCGTTCGGCATCAACTGGCGCCGGGCGCCCCGGACGACTTCACCGTCCGCAGCCTCGAAGAGATGGCCAGCGTCCTGACGTCAACCACCACGACGATGACCTGGCTGCTCGCGAGCATCGCGGCGGTGTCACTGCTGGTGGGCGGGATCGGCATCATGAACATCATGCTGGTGTCGGTCACGGAGCGCACGCGTGAGATCGGTCTGCGGCTGTCAGTGGGCGCTCGCGACATCGATGTGCTGCTCCAGTTCCTGGTCGAGGCCCTCGTCCTCAGCCTGGCCGGCGGCGCGCTCGGAGTGGCCCTCGGGCTCGCCGCGTCCTTCCTCATCAGCCAGCTCCTGCAATGGACGACGCTGGTGACCCCGGCCGCGGTGCTGATGTCGTTCGGATGCGCGGCCGCGGTCGGCATCTTCTTCGGTTTCTATCCGGCTCGAAAGGCCGCGGCGCTCGATCCCATCGATGCGCTGCGATACGAATAACGGGCGCGTCCCGGAGGCGCACTGACCATGACACCCGCCAGCGGTACACTGGAACACGTCGAGGCGACACGCGCCTCGTCGAATCTGATGACGAGCCCTCCGTCCGATCGTCCAGCTGTGCTCGTCGTCGAAGACGAAGCCCGCATCCGCGAGCTGGTGTCGCTCCACCTCCAGCTCGAAGGGCTCGCGCCGACTGAGGCGATCGATGGCGACGGCGGTCTGGCGCTGGCCCGCTCGCGCAAATTCGATCTGATCATCCTCGACCTGATGCTGCCGGGACTCGATGGCGTCACCATCTGCCGCGCAGTCCGGCGCGACTCCCCGAATGCCGACACGCCGATCCTGATGCTGACCGCCCGGCGCGACGAGTCCGACAAGGTGCTCGGCCTGGACAGCGGAGCCGACGACTACCTGACCAAGCCGTTCGGGATCAGGGAGCTGCTGGCTCGGGTGCGCGCCCTGCTTCGCCGCGGTCACTCGGCGCAGACTCGCCCCTCCACCGGCGCGAGCGCGGGGCCCATCGTCTACAAACACATCGAGATCGATCCGGCACGCCGGCGTGTCCGTGTGGGTGCCGACGAGGTCGATCTGACGTTCAACGAGTTCGAGCTGTTGTACGTCCTCGTCTCGAATCCGGGCATCGTCTTCAGCCGCGAAGCGCTCCTGAGCAAGGTCTGGAAGGATCAGACGTTTGTGACCGTACGAAGCGTGGACACGCTGGTCAAGCGGTTGAGGAAGAAGATCGAGCGCGACCCCTCTGAGCCGGCGGTGATCCTGACCGTGTGGGGGGCCGGGTACAAAGGCGCCGATGTCTAAGCCGCAGTGGTATCGGAGTCTCTATTGGCGGATCGGACTCGGGCTGATCACGTTCCTCGCGCTCATGCTGGCGGCGGAGGGCGGACTCTTTCTCTGGTTGACCGATCGGATTGCTGGCTCGATGCCCGCCAGATCGCCGAGGCGACTCGCTGTGCTCGTGGCGTCCGATCTCGGCGCGGCGATCGCCGCCAACACGAGCCTCGACCTCGAGCCGTACCTTCGCGAGCAATACGGACAAGTGCTGCAGACCTTCGTCGTGATCATGAGAGACGGTCAGATCCTGGCGAATCATGACGATGTACCGCCGGCTCTCGTCGAGGCCGTGCGTGCGGAACTGGAGCTGATGGATGCGATGGGCCCCCGGCGGTTCGGCCGTCGCGGAGGATTCGGTCTGGAATCTGGAGATGGTCCGATTCGGCCCCCTCCTGATCAGGGTCCGCGCCGGCCGCGCCCTCGAGGCGAGTTCGCCGCGATCATGGTGAGCGGCATGCCGGTCGGACGCGTCGTGGTGCTCCCGGGAGGCCCGCCCTTCTCGCGCATCGTGAGACGGTTCGGCCCCACCATTGCCCTGCTCGCGACCGGGGTCCTGGTCGTCGGCACGACGCTCATCGCGTTCATCGTTTTCGGCCCCGCACGCCGCCGCTTGAAGGCCGTGCAAGTGGCCACAGAGCGGTTAGGTGCGGGAGACCTGAACGCACGAGCGCCGGAGCAGGGAGGCGACGAAGTCACGGCGGTCGCCCGATCGTTCAACAGGATGGCGGAAGAGCTCGCGCACCGGGCGCGGGCACTCGACGGGGCCGATAACGCGAGGCGGCAACTGCTGGCCGACGTCTCGCACGAGCTGATGACGCCGCTGACGGCGATGCGCGGCTACATCGAAACCCTTGCCATGCCCGAGCTGCAGCTCGATGCGCCGACCCGCGAGCGATACCTGCAGATCGTGTCGGAGGAAACGCATCGCCTCGAGCGAATCGTGGGAGATCTGCTCGACCTCGCCCGGCTCGAGGGCGGGGGCACGACGTGGCGGCAGGAGCCCGTTGACGTGGCGGCACTCTTTGCCCGCGTGGCGGCGAGACACGAGCGGGAACTCCTCGAGCGCGGCATCCGTCTCGACCAGAGTGTGGAACCGGGCGCCGACGCACTCATCGGGGATCCGGATCGACTCGAGCAGGCGCTGCAGAACCTCGCGGCCAACGCCCTGCGTCACACACCGGACGGCGGCCGCATGGAACTGTCGGGCGCCCGTGTGGCAGGCGGCATCAGGCTCGTTGTGCGCGACAGCGGTCCAGGGATTCCGCCCGAACATCTGCCGCTCATCTTCGACCGGTTCTACAAGGCCGACGCGGCACGCAAGGCGGCCGGCGGCAGCGGTCTTGGCCTGTCGATCGTCAAAGCCATTGTCGAGCGTCAAGGAGGAACCATCACGGCGCGCAATGAGGAGGGGGCGGTGTTCGAGATCGTGCTGCCGAGTCCGGGCGTCCTCGCACCATGACAGGCTGTCGCCAGAAAGCTACTGCGGTAGCCATTTCGCGGAATCGGTGTCACGAGGACGGAACTATCCCTCGAAGAATCTGTGAAGTTCCGGCCAGTTCTGGCTCGGACATCAGATTCCGATTCGGCACAACCGTTGCGTGTGCGGGAATTGGTTCAGTTCACTTGGGGAGGTTCCTGTGACGCCTCGTCTTCGCACCATCATTCTCTCAACCGCCCTCGCCTCAATGTTCGCGCTCCCTGCTGTTGCCGACGCGCAGGGCCGTCGCGGCGTAGCGGTCATTCGCTCGCGGCCCGCAGTCCGGGTCGGTGTGTATTACGGCCCGACAATCCGTTACCGGCCGTGGTATGCGAGTTCGTTCGGCTATTACCCGTTCTACGGCTACGGCTACAACAGCTTCGGCTACGGTTACGGCTACTCCCCGTGGTATCCACCCTACGGTGCGTACGGTGGGTACTACGACAACAGCTCATCGCTTCGGGTGCAGGCGTCGCCGCGGGAGACACAGGTCTTCGTTGACGGCTACTACGCCGGCACGGTTGATGACTTCGACGGCGCCTTCCAGCGACTGCGCCTCGAACCCGGCCAACACGATCTCGAGCTGTTCCTGCCGGGCCATCGCAGCTTCACGCAGAAGATCTATCTTCAGCCGCTCAGCACCTTCCGTGTCCGTCACAGCATGGAGCCGCTCGGCGCGGGTGAAGCGGAGCCCCTGCGACCAGTCGGCACACCGCCGCCTTCCGCGGGCGCGACTTCGCAGACAGGTCAAGCCGGGCCTGCGGGTCCTTATCCTGAGCGTCCACGCGCGCGCGGACCGCGGCGGCCGTTGCCGCCCCGCGATCGCGATCAGCCTCGCGACCGCGATCAAGCCGCGACCAGGGAGTCTGACTTCGGATCCATCGCGCTGCGCGTGCAGCCGGGCGATGTGACGGTCACCATCGATGGCGAACGATGGGAAGGCGCGCAGGACCAGGATCGACTTGTGGTTGAGCTCGAGGCCGGCACGCACAACGTCGAGATTCGGAAGGACGGTTATCGGAGCTACATCACCGACATCACCGTCCGGCGTGGTGAAACGACCGCGCTCAATGTCTCACTAACCAAACAGTAAGATGCAACCAGACTTTGGCAGCGGCAGCGTCGGGCGGGCGGGGATGTCGCCATTCGCACGCCCGACGCTCGTCGAGCAGGAATCCAAGGACGAGCGCCGCCGCCGCAAGGACGCGGAGCGGATGGTCGAGTCGCGTCCCCTCGAGCCATGGGAGCGTTACCGCGCGCTGGGGGACCACGTCGACCATCTGCTCAATGTGACCGAGCTGGCCGATCGGAAGACGCGCTTCGCGCTGGTCATTCTGGGCGCGCTGAACGCCGTCAACCTGCTGGTTGCCATACGCGCGCCGCAGTTGGGCGCTGACGGCCTGAGTCACACCTTCCTGCAGCTGTATATCGCCGGCTACGTGCTGCTCTCCCTGTACTTCTTCGTGTTCGCGATCATCGCGCTGCGCCCGCGATCGCGCGAGATGAGCGGCACCAGTGCAGCGCGAGACGGCGCCCCCGGGTTGCGGCTGCCGGGCGACATCCTCGATCGAGACCCGGACGCCTACTACGACACGTGGCGACAGGCGGATCTGAGCCAGGTGAATCGGGAAATGGCGCTGCAGTCCTATCTGCTGGCTCGGACCAACGCCGAGAAGTTCCAGGCGCTCCGACGCGTCTATCAGGGCCTCCTGGTGCTCGTCGGGCTGACCGCGGCCCTCACCATCGTCATCGGCATCCACGTCCTCGCCCCGTCGGGGCTGGGATCTAGTTTCCGCTAGTCCGGCTAAAGCCGGACACTACGACAGCGGTATCAGCGACACACGTAGCGTCCGGCTTTAGCCGGACCGTAATCTCATCGCACGCCGCACGAGAAGTTCGCGGCGTCCTCGACACTCCCTGATCCCGTGTAGATCGCGATCTGCGGATACGGACACAGCGGTCGCGTGCGATCGACAGCCCCGTTGCGCACGCGAGACGCGGGAATCGATGCCGGCGCCTTTCCCGCGCTTACCCACTGATCGAGCGGGGTCACCATGTCGAAGGTGCCGACGCCGGTACCACCACCACAGTGGCCCATGCCGGGCACCATGAACACACGCACCGACTCCCTGGCGCGGCTCGTCTTCCCCTGGACCTGCGCGTAGTAGGCCACCAGGTTCGCCGGCGGAATGCCGGGCTCGCCCCACCCCTGATACATGAGCAGCTTCCCCCCGCGACGCGTGAACGGGCTGAGATCCGGGTTAGTAGCGTCGAAGATGAGGTTTTCAGACGAGGCGGCGCGCGCCACGTGCGAGTCGTAGTTCAGCGCGCTCACATCCCAGCTCGGATCCTTGAACACGATGTACTTGAAGTAGTCCACGGCGTAGCCGACCGGCACCGCGGACCAGCCCAGCTCACTCCCCCGTTCGAGTCCGGCGTACACCTTCGCGCCGGTGCGCGGGTTCGACGGTCCGGCATAGACCTTCTGCACGGTGGCGACCTGCGATGGTGTGAGACACCCCGCGGGATCACCGCCCTCGGTGCACGTCAGCACTTTGGGATCGAACGTGCATGCGAGCGGGTTCTCCAGCACACCGTCTTTGGTTCCATCGCTGGCATCACAGGCGTTCAGCACGGCGTCGTGCACGAGTGCCAGCTTCTCGCGGGAGAGCGCACCGGCCGGATCGGAGAGCGCCTGCGCGAACCAGATCTGCCCGAAGGCCTGCGTCGAGGTGTGGCTCGCCGGTGCGCCGGCGATGATGCCGTTGAAATCTTCGGGATAGCGCTGCGCGGCGGTGAGCGCCTGACGTCCACCCGTCGAGCACCCGTTGAAGTACGAGAATCTCGGCGCGCTGCCATAGAACCCATCCACCGCTGTCTTGGCGGCGACGGTCGTTTCATGGATCGCGCGATGCGCGAAGTCGATGAGCGCGTCCTCGTTGGCGAACGTGTTGCTCGACGGCCCGGTGTGACCGGTGTCCGTGCTGGCCGCCGCGTAGCCCGCGGCAAGCGCCGTGGCCATCGCGGGGTAGCTGATCGTCCCGGCGAATCCGCCGTTGCCTACGACCTGCAGCTTGCCGTTCCAGCCGCTCGACGGCATCCACACTTCCGCCTTGATCTCAGAGCGCGGCGTTGGCTCGAGCGTGACGGCCACACGGCAGAAACTGGCGAGCCCCGCAAACGCATTGGCTCCTCCCGGAGGTCCGCCGCGACGACCCGCCGGAGGCGTGAACGCACCGGCCGCCACGACCTGCGCCAGCGTGACGGTCCCACCCTTTACCGCCAGAGACGCCAGGCTCTCGCACGTTGCCGCCGTCGCGACGGACGGCACGAAGACGCAGGCGACAATCACGAGTGCGAGCAGGCCTGTGGAAGACAGTTTCATGCGTCGAATCTTACCTAACTTGCGTCGCACTTCACGTTGCACGTCGTCCTTTTGCACTTCGCACTTCGAACTTCACACTTTCGAGTGGTACGCTGGGAGGATGTCGGCGTCGAACCATCCTCCAATCAGTCTTCCTCGCCGTCGGGCGATCACCGCCGGCCTCCTGCTTGGCATGTCGCTCGGCGCTCTCGAAGCCACCGTGGTCAGCACGGCCATGCCGACGGTCGTCGCCACGCTCGGCGGACTCGCGCACTACAGCTGGGTCTTTGCCGCGTATCTGCTCACCTCGACGGCATCGGTGCCAATCTGGGGACGGCTGTCGGATCTCTACGGGCGGCGGCGGTTGTATCTCATCGGCGTCGCGGTGTTCCTCGTCGGATCCGTCATGTCGGGCGCAGCAACGAGCATGGCCTTCTTGATCGCCGCCAGAGCAATCCAGGGCCTCGGGGCCGGCGCCATCATTCCGCTCAGCATGACGATCGTCGGCGAGTTGTACGCGCTGTCGGAGCGGGCGCGGACGCAGGCGCTTTTCAGCGGCGTGTGGGGCGTGGCGTCAATCGCGGGACCGCTCGTCGGCGGCTACATCACCGACGCGGTGTCCTGGCGATGGGTGTTCTATCTGAACGTGCCGTTCGGATTCTGCTGCATGGCCGTGATTGCGCTCGCCTACCCGCCATCACGCAGCGACAAGCCCGTCCAGGTGGACTGGCTCGGGGCGTCACTGCTCTTTGCCGGTGTCAGCGCACTGCTGATTGCGCTCGGGGGCGAAGGCGGCAGCATCGGCTATTGGCTGGCCGCGTCGGTCGCCCTCCTCGGCGGGTTCGCCTTCGTGGAGCGGCGCGCGGTGGAGCCGATTCTGCCTGTCGATCTGCTGCGCCTGCCGGTCATCACGCGATCGCTCATCGTGGTGTTTCTGGTTGGCATCGCGCTCTTCGGCGCCATCGCGTTCATTCCGCTCTTCGTGCAGACCGTCATGGGCGGGACCGCCACGCAGGCCGGCCAGGTGTTGACACCGCTGTTTCTGGGTTGGGTCGTCATGTCGATCGCCGCCGCACGCCTGACCGTGCACCTCGGCTACCGGGTGTCGGCGATCGGCGGAAGCGTGCTGATGACCCTGGGGTTCTTCGGTCTGAGTCTGCTCGACGCGCACTCGCCGCGCCCGCTACTCGTCACGAGCTGTACGATGCTGGGCGCGGGTATGGGCATGCAGATGTTGTCGCTGCTGCTGGCCGTGCAGCACGGCGTCGATCGATCCCGTCTTGGCCTGGCCACGTCGCTCAACCAGTTCTCGCGGAGCATTGGCGCAGCGGTCGGAGTCGCGGCGATGGGCGCAATCATGGCGAGGTCGCTCTCCGGCGCGTCGTTGCCGGCCGGAGCGGATGGACTCACCGCCTCGGGCGTGATGGCCCTGTCGGCGGCGGCACGCGATCAGTTCGCCGCCGCCTTGCATCGCGTGTTCCTGGCCGGAACTGTCGTGTCGGCTGTGGGCTTTGTCGCCACGCTGTTCCTGCCGCCGGTCAACTTCAACAAAGGTGTGCCGGCCTCCGCCGGGGAACAGATGATCGAAGCCGAGATGACCAGCCTCAGACCCGAGGACGAGCCCGTCGCCGTCCCCGACTAGGCGCGCGCAGACGACGACCTGGAGATGGCCGCCAGTCCTTTCGAGTCGTGCTTCATGGGCGCCAGGGAGCTGTCTGGCCTGATCCGCACCCGCAAGCTGTCAGCTCGCGAGGTCATGGACGCACACCTCGCGCAGATCAACCGGATCAATCCAACCGTCAATGCCATCGTGGCCAGACTGGGCGAGGAGCAATGCCTCGCGCTGGCCGACGAGGCCGACCGCGCCGTCGCGGCCGGGACGGCGCATGGCGCATTGCACGGCCTGCCGATCGCCTTCAAGGATCTGCAGGCGGCCAGAGGCTTTCCGTTCACACGTGGCTCGCCGATCTACCGGGACACGATGGCGGAGGAGGATTCCGTTCTCGTCGAGCGGCTGCGGCACGCGGGCGCGATCGGCATCGGCAAGACGAACGTGCCGGAATTCGGCATGGGGTCGCACACCTACAACCGGGTGTACGGCACGACGCTGAACCCGTACGACGTGACGAAAAGCGCCGGCGGCTCGAGCGGCGGCGCGGGCGCGGCTCTGGCCACGGGGATGCTGCCGATTGCAGACGGCTCCGACTTCGGCGGCTCCCTTCGCAATCCCGCGAACTTCAACAACATCGTCGCGCTGCGGCCGACGGTGGGACTCGTGCCCACGGCGCCCGACCCGTTCCCTCTGCTCGGGTTCAGCGTCGCCGGCCCGATGGGGCGATCGGTCTCGGACGTGGCGTTTCTCCTGACCGTGATGGCCGGAGCCGACACGCGTGACCCGGGGTGCTTCCCCTCCAACCCGTCGGTGTTCGGGCAGGAACTGGGGCGCGACTTCCGCGACACCCGCCTGGCGTGGTGCCCGGATCTTGGAGGCCTCCCTCTCGACGGGCGAGTGCGCACGGTACTCGGGGCTCAACGCGCGAGGTTCGAGATGCTCGGCTGCGTGGTTGAGGATGCGTGCCCGGATCTCAGCAACGCCGACTCCCTATTCCTGACGATTCGTGCGTGGCGCACCGCCGCCGTGCTCGGACCGCTGCTCGCCGAACACGGTCATCAGATGAAGCCCGAAGCGGTGCGTGAGATCCAGTCGGGGCTCGCCCTCACCGGCGCCGATGTCGCGCAGGCCATGATGCGTCACGGCCAGCTTCTCGAACGTGTGCGGCAGTTTCAGGAGCGCTACGAGTTCATCCTGTGCGCCGTGAACCAGGTGCCACCGTTCGACGCTGCGCTCGACTGGCCGAAGACGATCGACGGCGTGGAGATGGAGGGCTACGTCGCGTGGATGAAGTCGGCGTACTGGATCAGCACGACGTTTTGTCCTGCCATCTCGGTTCCCGCCGGCTTCACGTCCGAAGGACTGCCAGTCGGCCTCCAGATCGTGGGCCGTCTCCGTGACGATCTCGGTGTGCTGCAGCTCGCGTATGCCTTCGAACAAGCCACCGGAGTTGGACGAACACGTCCATCGATCTGCATGAGCTCAAAGCCATTGCCAACTACGAACCTAGAACCCAACCACGAACCACTAACCACGAACCAACAACCATGGAACACAGGCAACTGGGTGGCTCGGGGCTCAAGGTCCCAGTCCTGAGCCTTGGCACTGGCACCTTCGGCGGGTCGAACGAGTTCTTCAAGGCCTGGGGGGCGAGCGACGTCGCTCACGCGACACGTCTGGTTGACATCTGTCTCGAGGCCGGCCTCACGATGTTCGACTCGGCCGACGTGTACTCGGGCGGCCAGGCCGAGACGATTCTGGGGCAGGCCATCAAGGGCCGGCGTCAACAAGTGCTCATTTCCACGAAGGGCACGTTTCGCACCGGACCCGGTCCGAATGAGGTGGGCTCATCCCGTCACCACCTGATGGAGGCGGTCGATAACAGCCTGCGGCGCTTGGGGACGGACTACATCGACCTCTATCAGCTCCACGGCTTCGACGCGATGACGCCGATCGACGAAGTGCTCGGCACGCTCGACGACCTGGTACGCGCGGGCAAGATTCGCTACATCGGCTGCTCGAATTTTTCGGGCTGGCACCTGATGAAGTCGCTCGCCGTGTCAGACAGATATGGGCTGAACAGATACGTCGCTCACCAGGCGTACTACTCCCTCATCGGCCGCGACTACGAATGGGAGCTGATGCCGCTGGCCCTCGATCAGAAGATCGGCACGGTCGTCTGGAGCCCTCTCGGTTGGGGGCGCCTCACCGGGAAGATCCGCCGCGGACAGCCGCTGCCTGAGACGAGTCGTCTCCACACGCAGACCGTCATCGACTGGGGCCCGCCCGTGGCAGACGAACTGGTATACCGCGTGGTGGATGCGATCGATGACGTGGCCAGGCAGACCGGAAAGACCGTGCCGCAGATCGCGCTCAACTGGCTGCTGCACCGGCCATCGGTGGCCACGATCATCATCGGCGCGCGCAACGAGGAGCAGCTGCGTCAGAACCTCGGCGCGATCGGCTGGGCGCTGACGCCCGAGGAGATCGCGAAGCTCGACGCCGCCAGCGCCGTGACCCTGGCCTATCCCTACTGGCATCAGCGAGGCTTTGCGGAACGGAACCCGCCTCCCGTCTGATCTGGCAAGCGACGTGTTCGGTGCATTCCATTCCTCATCAACCACGAAGGCCACGAAGATCACGAAGGACACGAAGTAGGGCCACGGAGGACACGGAGAACAGTCCGCGCGCGGGCGCTCTCTCGTTCGACCGGGCCGCCGTAGGCGGCCGGCGTGGCCACGCATCGGCGCATACAGACCGCATTCACAGTCCAGTGCGGTGTGTATGCGCGATGCGGGGCTACGCCGGGCGGCCTGCTGCGCAGGGCCGATTCGTTCGCGATCTGACGCAGGACGACTTCACGATCTCGGAAGACGGGAAGCCGCAGGCGCTCGGCACGTTCTCCCTTGTCGACATCCCCGTCAGGCGCACGACCTCCGCCTCGCCTGCCGGAACCCAGGCGCGCGAAGCCGTCGAGCCGGACGTGGCCACGAACGAGCGTCCGTTCGATGGCCGCCTCTACGTCATGGTGCTCGACGATCTCCACGTGGTGCCGTCGCGCACGGCCTATGTCACGCGCGCCGCGCGCCGGTTCATCGACGAGCACCTGGGCCCGGACGACCTGATGGCCGTCGTGCACGTCCGCGCGCGAGCCGAATACTCGCAGGAGCTCACGAGCAACAAGCGGCTGCTGCGCGCGGCAGTGGAACAATTCATCGGCCACGCCGATCCCTCGAAGACCGTGGCGATGTACGAGCAGTACATGGTGAACCGTGGACAAGGCAGCGTCCCCACCGATCCCTATGCCGACTCGCGCATGAACGATTCGCTGACGACGCTGCGGCAGCTCGAGGTGATCGCGGAGTCGCTCGGCAGCTCGGTGCGTGGCCGCAAGAAATCCATCCTGTTCATCAGCGAGGGATTCTCCGTCGGCTTTACCGGCGGGCAGGGCGGCCTGTCCGAGCGCGCACGGGACGTGGTCCGCGCCGCATCGCGCTCGAACGTGAACATCTACGCGATCGATCCGCGTGGTCTGACCGATTTGGGCGACGACAACATCCGGCTGAATGGCTTGAAAGCGGGAGACAACCCCGAACAGTCTGCCCTTCGCGCGATCACGCCAACCGGATTACGGGACCAGCAGCGGGGCCAGGGCGACAGTCTCCGCGCGATCGCCGATGAAACCGGCGGGTTTGCTGTCGTCAACACCAGCGACTTCGCCGGCGCCTTCGATCGCGTCGTGGAAGAGAACAGCTCGTACTACGTGCTCTCGTACTCACCGCCGAACCCAAAACGGGATGGGAAGTTTCACGACGTCAAGGTCCGCGTCACGCGACCGGGCCTGACGGTCCAGGCGCGCCCGGGATACACCGCCCCGAAGTCGACGCCGCGTGCGGCCGAACAGAAATTTGCGGAGACGTTATCGCCTGATGCGCGACGGGCGCTGGACAACCCGCTGCCGATCACCGGACTCGCCATCCAGGTGTTCGCGGCGCCGTTCAGGGGAACGGCGACGCATGCATCAGTCCTGGTGGGAGCGGAGATGCGCGGGAAGGATCTGCGGCTGACGCCGGGCAGCCAACTGCAGCTGTCCTACTTCGCCGCCGACACCAAAGGTGATGTGCGCGGTGCGAAGTCGGACGCATTCGAGCTCAACGTCACGGCGGACACGAAAGCCGCCATCGAGGCCGCGGGCGTGCGCGCCATGACCCGCCTGGATCTCCCACCGGGCCGCTACCAGCTTCGCGTGATTGCCGACCGTCTCGACGCCGGCGGCGTCGGGTCGGTCTCCTACGACCTCGACGTGCCGGACTTCTCGAAGGCGCCACTCGCGATGAGCGGTCTGGTGCTCACGTCGGCGGCCGCGTCGCGGCAACCGAACCTGAGCATCGACAAGTCGCTGTCCTCGACGCTCGTGCCAGTGGCCGTTCGTGTATTCCCCACCAGCGACGCGCTGACGGTGTTCGCGGAGATCTACGACAACCAGGTCTCTCAGTCCCACCGCGTTGACATCACCCTGGCCGTCACCTCCGAGGCAGGCATCGTTGTCTTCCGGAGCCAGGAGACCAGGGAGTCATCAGAGCTCTCGGGACAGACTGGCTTCTACGGCTTCCTGGCGGACGTCGCGCTTGCCAATGTGACCGCCGGATCGTACGTCTTGAAAGTCGAAGCACGGTCCAGTCTTGGGGACCGTGCCGTCGTCAGTCGTCAGATACCGTTCACGACGCGCTGAGGAAACTGGATCCAACGTTGAGGCAGTCGAAGACGTGCAGGCCGAGGCGAGCGGCCATGTCCACGCAGACCTCGATGCCCCGGCAACTGTTGCCCTGCGCGTCGAGCCTGGGCGAGTAGCTGGCGATGCCGAGCTGCCGATTCACAACGGCCATCACCCCGCCGCTCACCCCGCTCTTGGCCGGTACGCCGACGCGGTACGCCCACTGGCCCGAGTAGTCGTACATCCCGCAGGTGAACATGACGGACAGGACGTCCCTGATGCACGCCATCTCGACAAACACCTGTTCGCCAGTGATCGGGTTCCTGCCCATATTGGCCAAGGTGGCGGCCATGGTGGCCAGGTCTCGGCAGGTGACCAGAATGGAGCACTGCTTGAAATAGACGTCGAGCGCGGCTTCCGCCTGGTCGTGCACGAGGTCGAAGTTCAAGAGCAGATGGGCAATCGCGCGGTTTCGATGACCGGTGCGCCGTTCCGATTCGTACACGCATTCATCAACCGACAACCGGCGGCCGGCCATCGCGCTGAAGCGGTCCAGGATGCGATCGAGTGCCCGATCGCCGTAACGCCGATGCAGCAAGGCCGTGACCGCGATGGCGCCGGTGTTGACCATCGGGTTGAACGGACGATTGGTGCCGCCGTGCAGCCAGATCGAGTTGAACGCGTCTCCGCTCGGCTCGACTCCAACGTAGCGTGAGACCTCATCCCGCCCGAGCTCCTCGAGGACCATCCCGAAGGTGAAGGGCTTCGAGATCGACTGAATCGTGAACGGCTGATCACAGTCGCCGGCGCTGAGCACCTCTCCCTCGGCGGTGACCACGCACACGCCGAACCGATCCGGATCGGCTTTGCTCAACTCGGGGATGTAGGTGGCGACGGCACCCTCAGCGGAGGGTGCGTGCTTCCTGTGGAGCTCTTCCACCAGTTCCTGCAGCCTGTGCTGCTGTGCGACACCAGTGGCGTTCAACGCGTTCCGCTCATAGGACTCATAGGGTTGTGGCGGAAAGATCTCGCAATGATCGTTCCGGTGGCCGCCGGCGTCTGGAAATCCCCGTATGTTCCTGACGGCAAGGCTCTACGCGCTCGAGCGCGCGCGATCAGTCGTTGCCTCGACAGCCGACAAGGCTGTCGCATCCTTCTCGAATGAGCGACAAGCCTGAAGGATCGCCGGAATCAGCCGCTCTACGTTTTCATCAACAACGCCCTGAGCGCACTGTCGATCGCGGCCGCCGGGTCGCTCGGCATCGTCGTCGAGCGCCATGCGACGAACCCATCCGGTCGCACGAGCGAGGCGCCGGATTCGGTGAGCCCATAGGCGGCGGCGAACTGCCCTGACGGATCGCGCAGGTCGGCGGACCCGACCACGTGCGCGTCCAGTACCAACCCGGGGAATCCACGCGCCGCGACCCGCGCCGCCTCTGCCCACGCCGCGCCCTGCGGCGGAGTGAGCAGCACGAACCCCTGGCCAATCAAGTCGAGGGCCGATACAGGCTGCCCAGCCTTCTCGAGCCAGAGATGCGGTGCCCGGGAGCCCGGTCGTCCGAACGACTCACGCGGATCCTCGTGTTCGCGAGCGACCTCGTCTTCGGAGAGGATGGCCGGCGAGCGATAGATGTAGCCCAGCTCGATATCGAAGTCGTTGGCGAGCGGCTGAAAGTCCGTGGCGCCGAGGTACGTCGCCGAGCGTGTGACGTACCGTGTGTAGGCCTGCTCGACGGTGAACCTCCCGACCGGCCGCCGCTCGAGATCGTAGCTGGCGAGCAGCTCGGGGCCGGCGACGCCTTTCAAGACCATCGCGATCTTCCAGGCCAGGTTGTGGCCGTCGTGAATGCCGGTGTTGCCGCCGTAGCCGCCGTTGGGCGGCATCAGGTGCGCGGCGTCGCCAGCGATGAACACCCGTTTCTCGCGGAAGCGCCGCGCCACGTCGGACGTGGCGCGCCAGCGCGCGACGCCGTCGATCGTCACGGGAAGGTCCGGCACGCCGGCGGAGGCGCGCACCAATTCGATCAGGCGCGATTCGCGGACGTCGTTGGCGGGACTTGCGGCTTCGGGAAGCGACGTGTCGCCGACAGTGTTGACGACGAGGAACCCGGAGTTGCCATCCTTATCCAGGCGGAAGAAGCCCGAGAGGTCGGGGTTCTTCACGTAGATGACGCTCAGGTTCTTGCCGACCAGGTACGGCGCGAGCGGGGCTTTGAAATAGATGGTGATGCTGTTGGAGAACACGCCGCGGCCATCGAACTCGATGCCGAGCAGCTGGCGAACCGTGCTGTGCGCGCCGTCTGTGCCGATCAGGTACTTCGCTCTGATCTGGCGCTCGTTCCCCGTGGCCACGTCCCTGACCGTCGCCGAGACGCCGTCGGCATCCTGCTCGAGGCCGACAACCTCGCTTCCTTCGACGACCGTTGCCCCCGCCTGCTCCGCGCGCGCCCTCAGGATCGGCTCCAGGCCCGGCTGCGTGATGAACAATCGGCGGCACGGGCTCAGCGCCTCGACGCCCTCGTTCAGGCTCGGGATGAGTCCTGCCAGCTGCTTTCCGGCCAGCGTGTCCATCAGGAGGATGGCCCCCTCGGGCTCGAACTCCTTCAGCGACTGCCGGCGGACCTGATCCTCGATGCCGGCGGCGCGGAACATCTCGAGCGTACGCATGTGGAAGAACGCCGCGCGCGGCACGGGCGAGCCGCCGCGGAGCCGCTCGATCGCCACGGATGAAATACCGTGCTGGGCCAGAAACATCGCGGTGGACAAGCCGACCAGCCCGCCGCCGGCAAAGAGCACTGGAACTTCCTCAGTCACGCTGCCTCCTGAAGCGCGATCATCTTACGGTTTTCTCTTCTCGGCCTCATATCCGTATCCCGTCGCAGTCCGCTACCGGCCTGGTCACGCGAATCGGCCGATGTTTCCCGCTGGCACATTCGCTGCACTGCCGAATGCAACGTGGCTGACCGCCCTCGTGTCATCGTGGCCCTGCCCGATCCCGCCGAAGGGGCCGCCGTGGCCGACTGGCTCTCCGCGGACGGCTTCGAGCCGGTCCACCGCTGGACTCCCGAGGCCGCTGCGGGCGAAATGCAACGGCGTGCATTCGACCTGCTGATTGCCGACGCCACCTGGGCCGTGGGTACCGCACTCAACACAGCCAGCCGCGCGCGCAATCCCCTTGCCCCGACGATTCTCATCGGCGAGGCCCTTGACCGCCGGACCACCGCCGTCAACGCGCAGACGATGTACATGACGCGACCGATCGAACGCGGAGTACTCACCTGCTTCGTCTCGATGGCCCTCATGGACGACCGGCCGGTGCGGCGCTCGCCTCGAAAGGCCGTTCACCGGTTCGATGCCCTCGTCAACGGCGTGCCGTCCGGCATCGTTGACGTGAGCCGCGAAGGCCTGCGCCTGGAAGTGCCGCGTGACCGGCGAGCGGCTCTACCGCCGTACTTTGCGGTCCGGGTTCCGCTCGTAGGCGTGGCGATCATCGTGCAAAGGATGTGGACCATCTCCCCCTCGAAGCCGGGGTCCTCGATCTGGTGCGGCGGAGCCTTGTCACACAATCGAGCCAGCTCCGAGCAGGGGTGGCGCGCCTTCGTGGACAACATCCCTGTGGTTCGCGAGGCCGGGCTTCGGGTATAGCTTCAGGCGGAAACGACCAGTGCCGGCGATCGCGGAGCGCACGTCAGCGACGCTGGGCCAGTTCCAGGACGACATCTCTCTGGAAGCGGACGAAGCGATGGAGCTCGCTCTCGAGAATCCGCTCCTGATCGCTGTGCGCACCGAAGCCCAACGCGCCGTCCTCGCGATCGACCGCCGGCCCAATCCCATAGCACTGCACGCCCTTCGACCGGATCTGTGACATGTCGGTCGCGGCCGTTCCCATCGTCGGCAGCACCACCGTTCCGTAGTGCTTCTTCACCTGCGCCTCGAGCACGCGGAAGGCGTCGGTGGTCAGTCGCGACGCCCCGGCGGGCCGATAGCGATCGCGCGCCCAGCGCACCTCGACGGTCGCGTCGTTGATCACCGCGCGCACCCGGTCGAGGAATGCGGTCTGATCCTCGTCGGGATGAAGACGCACGTCCAAGGTGGCCTTCGCCTCCGAGGGGATCACGTTGTAGCGGAAGCCACCGCCGATGATGGTTGGCGTGAGCGAGGTGTGGAGCATCGACCAGTGCGCCGGGTCGTTCGCGGCCAGCCAGTCGTCGGCCGGCTTTGACACGGCCGGCACACCGCTGAGGACATCACGGTAGCGGCGCGCCGCGTCCGGCTCCACCATCGTCGCCAGCTTCGTGAAGTACGCCTTGGTGGTCTCGTTGACTCGCGGCGGCGGCGTCCACTTCGCAATCCGATCGACCGCGGCTGCGAGATGCGACACCGCGTTGGCCTTCAACGGCACGGACCCGTGACCAGAGGGACCATGCGCGACGAGCTCAATCGGCCGCGGCTCCTTCTCCGTCGTCCAGACGTTCGCTTGACGCGCCACGCCACCGGCACGCTCGACGCCGCCGCCCTCCGCAAGGCAGAACTCGGCGTTAATCGCGTCGAAGTGCTCGTCAACCATGTATTGCGCCCCGACTTCAGGCGCCCCTTCCTCGCCCGACTCGGCGAGCATGATGACGTCACGGTCGAGCGCCGGCGCGGTGCGCTTCAGCCACAGCATCAGCATGAGACTGGCGACCAGGTTGTCCTTGTCGTCGACCGCGCCGCGGCCGTAGACGTAGCCGCCCTTACGCTCGGCCCCGAACGGCGGCGACGTCCATTTCTTCGGGTCGACGGTGACGACGTCGGTGTGACCCATCACGAGCACCGGACGCTGCCTGCCGCTTCCGGCGATGCGGGCCACGAGGTTGGGCCGCTGCGGGTCCTTGGCGAAGACCTGGTACGGGATCCCTTCCTGGTCGAAGACGCGCTTCAGATACTCAACCACGCGGATTTCATTTCCCGGCGGGCTGCTGGTGTCGAGTCGAAGGAGCGCTTGAAAATGCCGCAGAGTCTCGGCTTCGAATGCAGGCGAGTCTAAAGACCCGCCTCTACCAACATCCGGGTCGGTCTGTTCAGGCGGGTCTGAAGTCCCGCCTCTACGAGTCTGTGCGTCTACGCCGATCGCGGACGCCAGAATCAGGGCCGCAGCCAGCAGGCGCATCTCAGCCTCCGAGCACGCGTTGCGGAATCAGCACGTGACCCTCGAAGAGCGGCCGCGCGGTGCTGATGATCGCGGCCTCGGTCACCACCATCGCGCCGTTCTGTTCTTCGGTCGTGATCGACACGGGGCTGGCGCCGGTTGGGTGCTCGACGAGCATCTGCTTCGTCTTCCCCTCCGGAATGCGGGCGATGGTGTGCGCGGGACTCTCGGGCAGCAGACAGGCGGTGGCTACGCTGAGCGCCGCGAACACCCCGATCGTCGCGTGAGCCCGGTGCGGGATGAACGATCGCGTCGCGACCAACCCACCATCGCGCGGCGGCGCAACCAGGATCATCTTCGGCACCGTCTGATGCGTGACGTCGCCGAGGTTCATCATCGGCCCGACCTCGAGGCGGATCGCCTCGATCCTCGTCTTGAGCTCGGTGTCGGTATCGAGCGCGTCGCGGCTCTCGTAGCCGGTGCGTCCGACGTCGGCAGCCCGCATCACGACCACCGGCATCCCGTTGTCGATGCAGGTGACGGGCACGCCGTGAATCACGTCAACGGCATGCCCCGTCGGCAACAGCGAGCCACAGGTGGATCCCGCCGTGTCGGAGAAGCTGAGGGGGATCGGCGCGGCCGTCCCCGGTACGCCGTCGATGCGCGCCTCGCCCTGATAGTCCGGCTGCCCTCCGGGCGTCTGCACGGTGGCGACGACCGTCTGGCTGCTGTTGACCATGAAGATCCGGACCCTGGTGATCGGATCGCACGCGCGCACGAGCCCCCGTTCAATGGCGAACGGCGCCACGCCGGCGAGGATGTTGCCGCAGTTCTGCGCGGTGGACACCTCCGCCTTGTCGACCCAGACCTGACAGAAGAGATAGTCCACGTCGATGCCGGGGCGTTCCGACTTGGAGACGATCGCCACCTTGCTGGTCAGCGGATCGGCGCCGCCGATTCCGTCAATCTGACGCGGGTCCGGCGATCCCATGACCGCGAGCAGCACGCGATCGCGCGCGACCGTATTGACGGGCAGATCCGGTGCGAGGAAATACGCGCCCTTCGACGTACCGCCGCGAATCATCGTGCAGGGGATGGACGTTTGCATGACGTAATTCAGAATGCAGACGCTCCCCATCAACGCGACAGTGTCTGAATTCTGAATTCTGAATTCTGCATTGACTCGTTACTTCCTCGGTCCAGTGTACTGCTCGATGGGCGGCGTGCCGTAGGTGTGGAAGGTCTCCACGGTCTTGAGGCCCCACGCCTGGCCCTTCTTCCGCTCGGTCTCCGTCCAGACGACGGGCTGCCAATCGGGGGCGAGCATGAGACGCGCGCCCGCGCTGTCGATCTCGATCCGGTTCCCGCCGGGCTCATAGACGTAGAGGAAGAACGTCTGTTGCACCGCGTGTTTGTGCGGGCCGGTTTCGATGCGGACATCGTTCTCCAGGAAGATGTCCGCCGCCCGCAGCACCTCTTCCTTCGAATCGACGGCCCAGGTCGCGTGATGAAAGCGGCCGTGCGCGCCATAGTGATCGGCCGTGAACGCCACGTCGTAGGTCTTGTTGTTGGAGGTGACCCAGGCGCCGCCCATCTGGCCGCTGTCGAGCACGATCATCTCCGTCGTCCGCATGCCGAGCACGTCTTCCATGAAGCGCTGCAAGGCGGCCACATCGGAGGTCAGCAGGTTGAGGTGATCGAACCGGCGGACGTTGGCGCCGCGCGCGGGAAACCGCATCGCCTGGTTCTTCAGTGACGGCTTGAGCTCCGGGGGCGCCTTGTACCATTCGGTCTCGTAATAGAGCTCCATCTGGTGGCCATCCGGCGTGGCGAACGCATACGCCGGTCCGTGTCCGAGATCGCCGTCCGTCCATCCCTTGCCGTGGCCGGCTTTCTCGATCACGCTCACGCGGCGCTGCAACGCCTCGGGGCTCGTCGCGCGAAACGCGAAGTGACCCATGCCGGCCACCTTCGAGGCCGTCAGCTTGAGGGTGTGATGCTCGTAGTCATCCCAACCGCGGAGATAGACCGAATCGCCTCGACGGCCGCTCTCGGTCATCCCCATCACGTTGACGAAGAAGTTGAGGCTCTCGTCGGGCTTCGGCGTCAGCAGCTCGACATGCGCAAGATGAGCCAGATCGAACGAACGAAGAGTGGAATCCACGAGGTCCTTTGGCTACTTGGCGTCTTCCGCGCGGGCGGCGCTGAGGATGTTGCGCATCGCGTGGTTCCCTTCGTGGCACGCGTATTCGAACATCTGCTGCGTGTGATCGACTTTGGTGAGCGGCATCATGTAGGTCCACGGCCGCGTCCACGTGTTCGGATCCTCGAAGGTCACGCGCCACTCCACGACGTTGGGTGACACCGGTGTGAACCGTTCAGTCATCACGACGTTCTCGGTTCCGCCCTGCGGTGCGGTCTCCGCCAGGAAGTTTTTTGTCTCCACCACGAGGGTGTTGCCTTCCCACCAGCCGCGCGCGTCGCCGAGATACTTGCGGGGGCCCTGGTTCGCCCGCGAACGTCCATCGCCCCTCGACTCTGCTCGGGGCGACCCTGAGCCCGTCGAAGGGTCGAGCGGGATCACGCGCGCCTCGTGGATCATCTCGTAGCGGATGACCACGGCGTCCGGTCCCTGCGTGATGTCGTACCGGCTTCCGTAGCCGGCGGGCATCATCGAGGCCGGGATGCCGCGCGTGATGCAGCGGTCGTAGAGGCCCATGTCCAGCCAGCTGTTGAACGGCCCGCGCGGATTCGCATTCGTGCTGACGCCGCCGACTCGACGCCGCGGCGGGAGATCGGTGCGGCGCGGAATCTTGCCGTCCACCGGATCGACGATGAGCCAGGCGCGTTTGCTCTTGCGATCGAACGAGTCGAAGATCAGATGCGTCGGCGGTCTCAGTCCACCCGCGAACTCCGTCCCCGCGACGCCTTCGTTGAAGCGCTCGTTGCGCTCCTTGACGATCGTGTCGAGCTCCGCCGGCGTGATGTCGGCGAGCGTCTTGCCGGCAAGCGCCGCCGGCCGCTCCATCGGCGTCCCGGTCTCATCGTCGTTGGAGTAGGTGCCCTGGAGGTCCGGGTGCCCCCACGGCGTGCGTGGCGGTGTCCATGTCTGGGCCTGAAGGGTCATCGCGAGAAGAACTGCACACGCGATGACAACAGCCGGTAGCCGGTAGCTGGTCGCCATGATCCTACTGAGCAGAGCTCCGAGTCGCCGCGGCGTCTCTGATCGCCTTGAGCGCGAGTCGTTCTTCATGACCAGGATCATTGATCAACTTTGCGTCAGGGCCGGCGCCAAACACCATCGTCGGCCGTTGATCCGTGTTGAAGGCGGTCCACTGCGGGATGCCTCTGTGATTCGGGTTGCCCGTGCGTGCGAAGGCCACCCACGCGGCGCTCATCTGATCGGCAATCCGCTGGGCCGCTGGGCCGGAGCCCGTGTAGACCTTGCCAGCCTCGAGGTCATCGAAGACGAACGGAATCTCCATGCAGTGCATCGCCTTGATCCGCCCCTCCCGCACGGGCGAGTAGTACTCGAAGCGATACATGTAGACGGGAGCACCGCGCTGCGTGGCCTTGCGCTCCGCCTGCGTCTCGACGCCGCCGCGGAAGAACGAATTGTCGGTGTCCATCCGGACAAAGAGGTCGATGTTGTCCCGGCCAGGCTGGTTCTTCCGATAGAGGGCAATCAACTTGTCGGCGTCGGCGTCGCTGCCGCGCACCAGCGCCTTCACGCGACTGCGAAGCTCCGCCTCGTCGATCTGGTGGAGACGCGCATCCGGCGTGAAGAACGTCGTCTCGGTCGCCGTCGTGCCGGTCAGGAACGGCACGCTCGCTGATAGCGCGGGCGCGGCTGGATCGAACTGATTCGTCGGCAACGATTTGCCATCGAGCACCGGCCCGAAGTTCAAGCCGCCACCGCCAGGGCCGCCGCCACGAGCGCCCGCGGGCGGACGCATGGCCTCGAGAAGTTCCTGGAACGGCCGCGTCTGCAGCTGCTCCAGCTGATCGGGCTTGATGTTCAGCCTCTGCAACACCTGCTCGGTGGTCTTCATCGCCTGCGCCGCCGGCGTCGCGGTCAGCGCCGCGCCGCTCTGCGCGATCGCGCGATGAAACAGTCCCTTGGCCGCCGGCATCGCCATCAACGTGCTGACCTTCCCAGCTCCACCCGACTGACCGAAGATCGTGACGTTTCCGGGATCGCCGCCGAAGGCCGCGATGTTCTCCATCACCCACTCAAGGGCACGCACGTTGTCGAGCATGCCGACGTTGCTGGCGTTGGCCCACTTGCCGCCGAACCCGGCAAGATACAAGTAGCCCATGATGTTGAGGCGATGGTTGACTGAGATCGCCACGACGTCATGCTTGCGCGCGAGCTCCTGCCCCGAGTAGATCGAGTAGCTGCCAGATCCGCTGGCAAACCCGCCGCCATGGAACCAGACCATCACCGGACGACGCTGCCCATTGCCCGGCTTCGGCGTCCAGACGTTCAGGACCAGGCAGTCCTCGCTCTGCGCCTCGCGCGGATCGGTCGAGAGCATTTCCTCCGGCTCACCGCCGAGGAACTGCGGAGCACGGCCGCCGTATTCGAATGCGTCGCGGACACCGGTCCAGGGCTGGGGCTTCTGCGGCGGCATGAAGCGATTCGCACCGGCGGTCGAGGCGCCATAGGGTACGCCCTTGAAGACCTGCACGCCGTTTTCGATGTAGCCGCGGAGCTTGCCCGCCGTCGTGTCCACCGTCGCTCCGGGCGTCCGTGCGCCCTGCGCGAACAGTGACGCTCCATCCAGCATCAGACCCGTACCCGCCAGCGCGCCGTATCCAATGAAGTCTCGTCGTTTCATAACCACGAACCACTAACCTGCTTTGCACGGCGCCGGGTTCCACTTGGAATCGTTCGCCTCTTTCTTGAAATTCGAGCTGGTCGTGAACGGCTGCCCCAGATACGTCGGATCGTCCACGGTGGTGGTCACGACGAACCAGTCTCCTGCGTCGGGGTTCGTGACCCGGGTGAAGTACTCCGTGATCGTCGCGTTCTGGCTATAGGGAACGCCGTTCCGGCGCAGCCAACCGGGGAGAACATTCGTCGTCGTGACCTTCAGCGCACCCCAGCGCGGAGGAGGGGCGCCCGCGCCGCGCTCGAGGAACGCGTCGAACGCTCCGCCGCTGCGCTGCCACTCCGCGACCGACGTCCCCTGGAGCGTTCGCCCCGCGGGAGCGCTGACCGGGCTCGCTGCCGCACCTGGCGCGGCAAAACGCAGAAGCCGCGTCTGCTGTCCGGCGTCGGTCTCGATCTTGAGGGTCAGGTCGTCCTGCCAGCTGATCTTCACCCGGAGCGGCATGCGCATCACGCCGCCGATGCCATACGCCTCGCACCGGCCGTCCATCGTCGGCTCCCAGGTGTTGGCCACACGGGTGCCTTCCGGGTTCAACGGCACACTCGTCGTGTCGCCCTTCGGAGCGGTTCGCATCCGCCACTGCCAGTCTTCGGTGACGACGGCCACCCATGTGCCGGTCAAGTCCACCGGCGCACCGAGACGTCCCGTGGGCACTGGACCGCCGCGGCCACCGCGGCCGCGCCCGCCACCGCCACCCTGCACCGCCGGCGGCGGCTGCCCTTCAGGCGTTGACGCCTCCGATGCGCGCTGCGCCAGCATCTCCACTGTCGCGCCGAACAGCAGCACGCCGAACAACACCGCGGCCAGCGGCTTCATCATCGTTCTCCAGACCCGGGCGTTCATTCCCCGCTCCCCTTTTTCTCAGTCGCCTGGTTCCGATTGCGCTGGTTCCCCTTGGCCGGCGCGGGCGGGTTCTCGGCCACCATCTGCTTGTAGATGGTTTCGACGAACATCGCCGTCGTCCAGAATCCCGTATCGCTGCCGTAGCGCTTGTCGAAGTCGAGCGTCGGCCTCTTCTCCCTCACCTGCTCCAGAGTCATGCCTCGCTTCGCATATTCGCGGATGCGATCGCGAACGATCGTGGCCATGTCGCGATATTCGATGACGTCCTGTTCGTCCGACAGGCGGCCGTGACCCGGCACGACGAGCGTGCCGCCCTCGTTGACGTTGCTTGGCACGGTGATGTCCATGATCGCGTTGAGCGCCTTGATATAGCCGTTGATGGTGCCGCCGTTGGCGACGTCGATGAACGGATACATCACGGTCGTGAAGAGGTCACCGGTCGCGACGACGTCGCTCTTGCGGAAGAACACGACGCTGTCGCCATCGGTGTGCGCGTCCGGCATGTGGATGATCTGGACCGCTTCGTTGTTGAACAGGAACTCACGCTTGTTGTTGAAGAAGGTCTCCGTCGGCCAGTTGCCGAACGGCACGGCCTGCTGACCTGCCGCCGGCTCCGCGCTGAGGCGTTTCAGCACGTTCTCGTGCGCGATGATGTTGGCGGTATTGGTGGCGGCTGCGCCGAGGTCGCCCACGACGTTGCCTCCGGCGCGTATGCGGCCGGCTTTGGCAATCGCCTCGTTGCCGCCGATGTGATCGCCGTGCACGTGGGTGCTGACGACATAGCGGATCGGCGTCGAGGTGACCGAGCGGATCGCCGCCAGCAGCTTCGCGCTGACCTGCGGGAACTGCGTATCGACGACGAGCACACCCTCGTCACCGAACTGGATCGTCGTGTTCCCGCCGGCGCCCACGATCATGTAGATGTTCGGACGGACCTGCACGAGGTCCATCTGCACGTTGTCGAAGTTCTGGTTCTGCTGTGCGACGGCGCGGCCGCCGATGGCGAGCGCGGCGCCGGCGACGATCGCCGCCGTGGTCACGAGCAGCCGGGCTTTTCTCGAGTGAAACGACGTTGTTCGCATCTTAGCGACCCTGCCCTTGGCCTGCGCCCTGTCCACGGCCACCCTGAGCCGGCTGCTGCTGGCCGGGGCCGGTCACCCGGGATGCCCCTCGGGCTGGAGTCGGCAGCGGCGGTGGTGGCGGGTTCTTCTTCAGCACCTCTTGAAACTCGGGATACATCGTCTCGGCGCCTCCACGCACGGCAATCTCGGGGAGCTGATGACGTCTGGCGAATTCGTCCTTGAACGGATGCTCCCCAGGCAAATAGGCCGGCACATCGCCTTCGGTCTGGGTCGCGATTTCGACGACCGGGTCGCACACCCACAACCACGTACCCGCCGGCAGCTCGCGTGCACTGCGGTAGAACTCCTGGCTCTTCACGAGCGGCTCCGTGAGGTAGACCGGATCGATGAGGATCATGAGCTGCGTGAACATGTCGCCGTAGCGCACGAAGTACTCGGTCATATGGGCCTGGTCGCTCATCGGGATCCCGTTGCGGCGAATCCAGCCCTGTTTGAGATGCGTGGTCTCGACGATCAGCATGTCGCCGTCATAGCGTCCGGTGGAAAAACCCATCCACGTGTGCGGCGCGTTCGGGCCCGGATGCGGCCGGCCGTCCATCCAGATGGTGCGGGTCTGCTCGTAGGTACTCGTGTAGTGCTTGATGGCGATCAGGTCCTGCGTCTTGGGATGTTTCTCCTCCCAGATGCGCAGGTTGGTCGGCCCCCGGTAGATGTACGGTGAGACGTGCACGCGGCACTGCTCTTCGGGAAGCGCGATCCGCCCCGGGTCCCAGCTGTCCGCGAACTGACGCGCCGCGTCGCTGATCGGCAGCCCCAGGTAGTCGCGCAGCTCCGGACCCGGGATCCGCTCCGGCTGGTCTTCCTGATAGCGCGGCTGCCACACGCCGCCGAAATCCGAACCGACCGCCTGCGCGAACACCGGCGTGATCGCCCCGGTCAAGGCCAGCACTGAGAGTACAAGCGCCGCCATGCTCAAACGTCTGTCCATATCAATGTTCCCTGTCAAAAACGATCACAAGCCTTCGGAGGAAAGGTCTGGCCGGCCACTGCTCTCTATGTGAACATTACCGGATTCGGTGGGCCAAGAACAACCGGATGAGCGGCGCGACCGGCCTTTCTGCTAATTTCAAACCCGAGCTGATAGCAGTTAAAATTGCGACTCGCGAATAAGTCCGCGCACCGGGCACCCATGCACCCATCTGATATCCCCGACATCCGGGCCCGCGAGCTGTTGACCGTCCTGGCCCTGGCCGAATACGGCAGCTTCGTGGCGGCTGCAGCCTACTTGAAGACCTCGCAGCCGGCGCTGACCAGAACCATCAAGCGGGTCGAACGCGTCCTCGGCGTCACCCTGTTTGCGCGCAACACGCGCCGCGTGGAGATCACGACGGCCGGCCGCGAGTTCGTCGCGGTCGCGGAGCGCATGCTGAACGACTTGAAGCACACCGTGCGGAACCTCAGCGAGGTGACCAACGAGCAGCGTGGCCGCATCACGATCGCCACCTACTCGGCGTTCGCGGTGAATCCGCTGCCAGGGTTCGTACGGCGCTACCGGGAAACCCGGCCGCTCATCGAATTGCGCATCCGTGAAGGCCGGCAGTCGGAAATCGTGGAGGACGTTCGCAACGGGGGGTCCGATTTCGGCATCGGATACGTCAACGCGCTGCCGGAGCTGATGGAGAGCATCCCGCTGCGCAAGGAGCCGCTGCACGTGCTCATCCCGCTGTCGCATCCACTGGCGGCGAAGAAGCGGCCGCGCATCCGGCTCGCCGAGCTACGGGACGAGCCGCTCGTCTCCGCCCCGAACGATACGTTTCTGCGCCGGCTCACCGACGCCGCAGCGGTGTCCGCAGGTTTCAACCTGCACTACAGCGTGACCGTCGATCGGCTCCTCAGCATCGTCCCCCACGTCTGCGCGGGAGTGGGCATCGCGATCCTGCCCGCGGGCTGCGTGCCGTCAACACAGTGGGGGGAAGGATTCCACTCGGCTCAACTGACGGAGCCGTCGCTGTCAGTGGCGGTGGGGCTGATTACCACGCGCGGCCGGTACCTGACGCCCGCGGCGTCAGGCATGGTGTCGCTGATTCGAGAGCAGATGGTGAAACACGCGAAGGCCTAGCCACGCACAACCTTCGTCGTGTAGTCCGACCACTCCTTGATCTTGCCGTCCTTGCAGAAGAAGACGCCGATACCTTCCCAGGTGAGCGGCTGCTTCGTGGACTTGAAGCTGTCGATCCGGCGATTGATCACCATCGGACCGGCGGCGAAGGTGTCGAGGATCTTGAACTCGATGCCGAGATCCGAGGACGTCATCCACGACCCGAGCTTCTCCGTCACACCCGCATGTCCCGTCACCGCGGGAATGGTTTCCGTCATCCGATAGATGCAGTCGTCGTCGAGCCGCGGCAGGATCTGCTTCAGGTCGCGCGTGGCCCAGGATGCGCAGAAGTCGCGCACCAGTTCAACGTTCTTCTTCTCTTCATCGGTCCATTCGGCTGCGGACACTGTGGCTACTCCCGAGGCGAGCAGCCCGAGCCCGGCGGTCGCGAGAAACGCACGTCTTGGGTGGGACATTCACGGCTCCTGAAGAATCGACGGCGATCGACACGGGATCTTACTCTCATCACGACCGGACGCCGAGCAGCTCCGCGAGCGCATTGCGGACCTGGTCAGGTGTCAGGCCCAGCTTGGCGGCCCCTCGCACCGTATCCTCGAGATCGACGGGATACCAGTTGCGCTTGGCGGCATCGCAGAGGCCCGCAACGTTCACCGCGTCACTGGCGTCTGCCACGCGGGCGAGCAGGTGTTCATCCGGCGCGCGAACGGCGGGCGAGAGCTGTCGCATTGCCGATGCCAGGCGATGGTCAGCGGCGCGGAGGAAGCCCGGCGACGTCCGCTCGGGCGCAAGCCGGCGCTCCATCTCGCTGAAGCTCGCCGCCGCGAAGTAGAACATCGAGTAGGCGGCGAACGCGTCGAAGGTCGGGAACGCGGCATAGCAGCCGGCGATGAACCGAGCGGTGTGATCAGCCTCGGCGAGCGTGACGTCGTTGTACGCGGCGAGTCCCGTAGGCGGGTCTAAAGACCCGCCTCTACGTGTAGGCACATTCGCTTCACGTACAGGCGTGTCTAAAGACCCGCCA
>DATDOE010000107.1:0-20364 GCA_035293405.1 Vicinamibacterales bacterium
CGCCTACCGCCTACCGCCTACCGCCTACCGCCTACCGCCTACCGCCTACCGCCTACCGCCTACCGCCTACCGCCTACCGCCTACTGCCCCGGCGCCCTGCACGACGCGGTTTGGAAGCGCGACGTCTCGCCCTTGAGACGCGCGCTCTCCGCTGCATCCTGCGCCCGCTCGGCCTCGGTCACCGCGCGTTGCATCCATTCCAAGGCCTGGTCGCAACGTCCCAGCTCCGCCAGCGCCAGCGCGATCGTCTCGCCGTCCGCAGGTGTGGGGCTCGTGGCGTAAACGGCCATCGCGAGCTCGAGGGCCCGCGGTCCGTTTCGGAGCGAGAGGTCTGGGGACGAGGCCAGCAGCCGCGCGAGCGTGGTCGCTGTCGGCGTGCGCTCGGGAAATCGGCGGTGGCCGTCCTCGAGCAGGGCGACCGCCTCGCGATAGCGTTCGCGGTGCGCCAACAGGATGGACAGGCTCACGAGCATCCCTTCATCATCAGGATTGACGAGGGTGACCCGCGTCAGAATCTCGATGGCCTCGTCCTCTCGTTTGAGCCTCAAGAGGGTGCTGATCAACGGGCCGCTGGCGTTGGCGTCGCCTGGTGCCTGCTCGAAGGCGATCCGCAGCTGCTCGACGGCGCCCGCCGTGTCGCCAAGCTGTGAGAGCACCAACCCGAGGTTGACGCGCGCCGAGACGCTGTCCGGGGCAACGCCGATCGCTCGCCTGAACGCCTTGGCGGCGTCCTCAAACTTCCCGGCCTCGTATGCGCGACTGCCTTGAATCACCAGGAGTCGTTCGCCGCGGACGAGGGTCTGCAGACTCTCGACAATCGGATCGACCGCCGTGATGCCACCCGGACCACGTTGTTCCAAGTGAGATCGTGCCTCGGCCAGGCGCCCGAGTCCCCGATAGGCCATCGCGAGCGAGTAGTGCACGGCCGTCGCCTGCGGCGCACGCTCGAGAACGGCGCGAAAGTGTCCGATCGCCTCTTCGAAGCGCCCCTCGCGCAGCGCGACTTCGCCCAGTCCGTTGCGAGCCGCGGCCGGAAACCTCGTCTGAACACTCTCGAATTGCTCACGCGCGTCTCGCAGCCGATTGAGCCCGACGTACACCTCACCAAGCCGTACTGCCGCAGCGTGATCGTCTGGCTGCGCGCGGCGAGCGGCGAGAAACCGGTCAGCGGATTCCTCCAGCCGCCCGGTCTGCTGGTGGAGGTACGCGAGCAGATGAAGCCACTTGACCTCGCCGGGCGCGAGACGCGCAGCGTTGGCATACGACGCTTCGGCGGCCTCGAAGAACTCATAGGCGTGAAACGCCTGCCCCAGTGATCCATAAGCCGTAGCCACATCGCTGCGGGCGGACCCTGATTTCGCGACCACGCGTTCGAATTCCAGCCGGGCCTCGCGTAGCTGCCCAGCGACCGCCGGCTCGAGCGGGTCGAGGCGCGGAATAGGCACCGCAACGAGCCCCGGCCGCGCCGGCGCGAGATCACCGGCCGGGGCAGACTCCTGCGCGCTCCCGGAACGAGGGCTGGCGACCAGACTGGCCACGGTCACGCAAGCGGCACAAAGAAGGCTGTGCGACATGGCGCTACAGCGCCCGAGGCGGTTTGCCGCTTTCGAGCACCCAATACCGATCGACCGCGAGATTCCGAAACTCTTCCACCTTCCCCCCGGGCCAGTGCACGCGAATGGTCTGCGGCGCGGTATCCCCCGCCAGCCCGAACACGACACGCGTATCGCTGGCCGCGCAGTAGCTCCCGTCGGCCTGCACGCGTCGCCACAGAGGGCCCCCTCGGCGGACGAGCTCCACGCGCGCCGCGAGCCCATCGCGCTGATACCGGCCGTCTATCGCGCGGACGCCGAGCCAATGACGACGGCTGCCGACGTCGTTCAACAGGACTCTCGCGGGCCCAGCGTTGTTGAAGACGACGAGGTCGCTGTCCCCGTCGTTGTCGAGATCGCCCACCGACAGGCCGCGGCTCACTTCGAGCAGGGCGAACACGGACCCCGCACTCGGCGTCACATCGGCGAATCGTCCGCGTTCGTTGTGAAACACGTGCTTGTGCTGCTTGAGCGGATAGGGATCGCCACGCTGAACCTGTGTGCTCATGTGCCGCACAGCGCCATTGACCACGATGACATCGAGCCAGCCGTCGTTGTCGTAGTCCACCAGCCGCGTGCCGAACCCGGTGAAGCCAAGCTTGAACAGCCCGGCCTCGACGGTACGGTCCTCGAACAGGGCCTGGCCCACGTTCGTGTAGAGCGTGTTCCCTTCGTTGTCCAGATTGGTCACGAACAGATCCTCGTCACCGTCGCGATCGACGTCTCCGAGATCGATGCCCATGCTCCCTTGAGCGCGCCCCGTCCGGCTCACGGCGACACCGGCCAGCAGCGCCTCGTCCTTGAAGGCGCCGGAGCCACGCTCGTTGAGCCACAGCTGATTTCCGTCGCCGTCATTGGCGACGTAGAGATCGGTCCACCCGTCGGCGTTCACATCGGCGGCAAGCACGCCAAGCCCCCGTCCGGACGAGCGAGTGATTCCCGCGCGGACCGACACGTCGGAGAAAGTCCCGTCGCGATTGTTGTGATACAGCGTGTCCGGTGCCGGGTCATAGACGACCGGGTTGCAGTAGTCGCGCGCCGAGCCCGCGGAAAAACAGCCGCGTTTCATGTCGAGACCGAAGTTCACGTAGTTGACGACGAACAAGTCGAGCCAACCGTCCCGGTCGTAGTCGAAGAAGGTGGCGCTGGTGCTCCACCGCGTGTCGCCCGTACCGGTCCTGGCGGTCACGTCGGCGAACGTGCCGTCGCCCTTGTTGCGGAACATCCGGTTCGAACCCAGGTAGGTCACATAGAGATCCACCCAGCCGTCGTTGTCGATGTCGCCAGTGGCTGCACCCATGCCGTAACCAGTCGCGACGATGCCGCTGCGCTCGGTCACGTCGGTGAAGCGAAACGTCCGCGTTCCGTCGCGGTTGACCGTCAGATCGTTGCGAAAGAGCCGGCTCTTCGGGGACTGCGAGTCCCGAGTCCCGGATCCCGAATCCCGAGTTCTGAGCATCCCTCCCTGCACGGCGAACAGATCGAGATCCCCATCGTTGTCATAGTCGAAGAGCGCCCCACCGGCCCCAATGACTTCCGGCAGGAGCAACTCACCGGCAGCGCCGTTGATATGGGTGAAGTCGAGGCCGGATTCAGCGGTCGCATCGACAAACAGGCTGCTGCCTTTGTTCGTGGAGACGCCACGCTGCGCCGCCGCCGCCGAGGCGTCGAGTGCAGGCAGGGGGCTGCCCAGTACGCCCAGACACAGCAGACCCGCGATCGCCGGTCCTACTTTGAACTTACTTCGCACTTCGCACTTCGCACTTCGCACTTTTCACTTCGCGTCGGCGCGCGGGTGATGCACCGGATCGTCATCGGGCCAGGGAGTGCGGCACGGCTGCCTGGCTTCATAGAGCCGAAGGTTCTGGGTCAGGCGCGGGACGAGCTGTGGGGATCCGCTCTTGCGGGCAACGTCAATCGTGTCGCTTTGCCATCTGACCGCCTCGTCGAACCGGCCCAGCTCGGCCAGGGCCATCGCCATCGTCTCGGCGAGCCCGAGCGTCCGTTGCGCCTTCAGCAGCGCGTCGACCAGCATGCGTGCGCGAGAGCCGTCGCGGACACGATCGTCTGGCGCGGCGGCGAGCAGCCGCGCCAGCGCATGGAGCAATCCGGGTTGATCTGGAAACGTCTTGATGTCTCGTTCCAGTCGATCGCGGGCCTCCTGATAGCGTCCAAGACGGACCAGGCCCATGGCGTAGCCGAAGCTCGCCTGCGACACCGCCGGGCTGAGTCGAAGAACTTCATCGTACTGCGAGAGCGATTCACGCACCCGTCCGTTCCGCCGGAGCGCGGTGGCCAGACTGAAGCGGGCTTCAACCAGCCCGGGGTCGTACTTCACGGCGGCAGCGAACGCGTCGATGGCCTCGCGGTCCTGGCCACGGGTCTCCATGATCACACCGATCCCGAAGTGCGCTTTCGCCAGCTCCGGCGACAGCCGCACGGCCGTCTGGAACTGTTCCAAGGCGCCCGCCGTGTCGTCCATCATGTACAACGAGGTGCCGAGGTTGAGCCGCGTGAACGCATTGTTTGGGGCGAGCTCGCTGGCCGTCCGCAGATTGGTCACCGCATCGGCCCATCGCCGCTCGTCGATCGCGTCGGCGCCTCTGGTCTCGTAGGCGGCGGCGTTCTGCAGCAGATTGGCCAATTCTCCCATCAGCGGATCGAGCGGGGGCAGATCGACCTCACCTCGCTGCCGCAGGTGCTCGTCGGCCTTTCGACGGTCGCCCAGGCCGCGGTATGCCAGCGCGAGGGGATAGTGGATACGGGAGGCCTGAGGTGCCAGGGCGAGCGCGCCCTCGAGTTGCTTGACCGCCTGCGCGTAGTCCTGTTTCGCCAGCGCGACGCGCCCGAGACCGTAGAGCACGGTGGCCGAACGCGGCTGAAGCGATTGCGCCTTCACGAGGCGCGGCTCCGCGGCCTCAGGCCGACTCTGCGTGAGATCGATCTCGGCCAGCCAGACCAGGCTGGGCACATGATCGGGCTGCAGTGCCAGCGCCTGCTCGAAGGACGCGGCGGCCTGCCGCGTGTCGTCCTTGAATCGGAAGACGTGAGCCAGATAGTAGGGCCACCGCATGTCCGACGGGGCCAGCGTCCGCGCGTTCACGAAGCAGGCCTCCGCGGCATCGAGATACTCGGACGCGATGAACAGCTTTCCCATCTCGCCGTACGCGGCGGCCAGCGCGGCGCCGGTCGCTCGAGGATCGTCAATCGTCTTCGTGAGCGCTGCGTATCGATCGCGAATCTGCGTCTGGACTGTCGCGGACGCGCTCGAGATATCAGGGAGCGCCACTGGACGCAATGCGCGTGACTGGCTTGGAGGCTCGCGGCGACTCTCGCATCCGCTCGCAAGGACAAGCAACACGCTCGTGATAACTCCCAACTCCCAAACACGCCAACCCCCAACCCTTGGGCGTTGGCTCGGGGTTCCGGTTGAGAGTTGGGAGTTGACGGGCGCCCTCATTTCCCGCCGCCTTCAGTGAGAGTCGTATACCGATCGATCGCCACGTCCGTCCATGTTTCCATCCGTCCACTCGGCCACCGGACTCGTACGCTCACCGGGTCGGCCGCGTCACCGAGGCCGACATGGACCCGCGGATCGTTGGCGGAGGCGTAGCTGCCATCGGCGCGCGCACGACGCCAGAGCGAGGGGCCATTCTTTCGCACGATCTCGACGCGGGCGCCGAGCATGTCGCGGCCCTGGGCCGCCTGAAGGCGGCCGCCACGATCCGTTGTGCCGCCCCCACGATCGTAGGGGCCGCCTTTAGGCGGCCCGGTCAGCGGCCCGACCAACCGCAGCCCCAGCCAGTGACGGCCGCTCCTGGCCTGGTTGATGAGCAGACGCGTCGGCCCGTTGTTGTTGCCGATCAGGACGTCCACGTCACCGTCGTTGTCCACGTCGCCAAACGCCGCACCTCGGCCGACTTCCGACAACGCAAACGCCGCGCCGGCGCGGCTGGATACGTCCTCGAAGCGGCCGTCGCCGGCATTGCGCAGCAGCTGTCTCTTCTGGTGCATCGGAAACGGATCGCGTGCCTGCCTGAGCGCCTCGATGATCTGCACGGTGCCATTGACGGCGAGCAGGTCGAGACGGCCGTCGTTGTCGAAATCGAGCCAGCCGGTGCCGAAACCGGTGAAGGCCAGGGTGACGGGACCGATCATCGAGCGGGCGCTCATATCCGTGAAGACACCGGTTCCATCATTGACGTACAGATTGCTGCCTTCGGTCGTCAGCTCCGTCATCACCAGGTCTTCATCGCCATCGTCATCGAAGTCCCCGGCATCGACGCCCATGCTGGCTTCGGCCTTACCCGTCACCGGGAGCGCGACGCCCGCCAGCAGCGCGATGTTCTCGAACGTGCCGTCGTGGTGATTCCGCCACAACTGATTTTCCTTGCCATCGTTGGTCACGTAGATGTCTATCCACCCGTCACCGTCGAAGTCCGCCGTGGAGACGCCGAGCGCAGGCCCGAACTCGCGCGTCACCTGGGCGCTGGCGCTGACGTCGGTGAAGGTTCCGTCACGGCGGTTTCGGTACAGCCGATCCGGCAGCGGCGCATAGGTATCGGGCGTGCAGTAGTTCGGGGCACCCGACGGACCGAAACACTGCGTGCTGGCCTCGAGGCTGTAGCGCAGGTAGTTGCCGACATAGAGGTCGAGCCACCCGTCGCGATCGATGTCCACGAACGAGGCCGACACGCTCCATGAGTGCTGATCGGTGCGGCTGGCCTTCGATACATCGGCGAAGGTGCCGTCACCGTTGTTCCGCAGCAGCTGATTGGGTGCATCGAACTTGGTGAGATAGAGATCGATCCAGCCGTCGTTGTTGAAGTCGCCGGCCGCGACACCCATTCCGTACCCGCGTGCGTCGATGCGGCTCGCGGCGGTGACGTCGGTGAAGTGCGGCGTCCGCGTGCCGTCGGCGTTCACCCGCAGATCGTTCCGATAGAGCCGATCGTGGAGAGCCGAATCCCGAGTCCCGGATCCCGAGTCCCGGATCCCGAGACGCTGTCCCTGCACGAGATACACGTCGAGGTCGCCGTCGTTGTCGACGTCGAAAAGCGCCACGCCTGGCGCCAGGACCTCGGGCATGTACAGCTGGCCCGACATGCCGTTCACGTGGACGAAATCGAGGCCGGAGTCGCGGGCGCGATCGACGAACCAGTCGGCCTGAAACGCGGCCCCCGGCGCGGCGCCGGTCGCGCGGCCAGCGTCAGATCCGCTGCACCCGCCGGCGAAGATGAGGAGGAGAAACCCCGTGGCTCGACTAAGCCGCATCCTAACAGTCCGTGGTGAGTCTACAGGCCGGCAGCCTTCACCACCGTCGCCAACGCATCGACACCGCCGTGCACGTGCACGACGCGCTCGACGTCCAGCTTCAGGCGGCGGATGTTCTCGACCAGGTTCACGGTAAACGGCGGCGGTGACGCGAGGGGCGCCGCGCCCGGCCGCGGATGGAACGCATCGGCCTGCACCAGCAGCTTCTGCTTCGGCAGGTAGGCCACGAGCAGCGTCTCGGCGTGAAGGTTGCCCGCGAGATGATGGAGCTCGAGCGTCATCGCGCGGTCGCTCAGCACCCGCTTGTCTGTGACCGTCTCGATGACCGCCGCTCGACTGGACCGCGCCAGGCGATCGGGCTCCAAGGTAAACGGGCTTCGGAGGGTCCGCTCGAAGTACGGCTTGTTCTTCTCGTGCGTGATGATCGGAATGCCCTCGGCGACATAGCCGCGAAGGCCGCCCGAGTGATCGAAGTGATGATGAGTGTTGACCAGATAGCGAATCGGCTTGGCCGGCATCAGTCTCTTGACCGCCGCCACCGTCGCCTTCGACCGCGCATCGTCCTGAGGAGCCTCGATGACCACCACGTGGTCGCTGAACTCGACCAGGACACTCCACGGGGCGCCGCCGGTCAGGAAGTAGACCCCGTCCGCGATCTTTTCCAGCTCGGTCGTCACAGGCGAGGGAGAGGCGGGCGGGCGTGGCGCGGCAGCGGGGACCGCAATTGTTCCGGCGCCATTCGGCCGTACGTCGGCGACGGTGACGTCGAGCGTCGGATGTCCGCCCTGCCGTTGCACGATACGGGTTGGAAACTTCACGCCGGCGAAGTCCTTGTAGTTCGAGAAGATCGCCTCGACGGTCATATCTCCCAGGATCGGATGGGCCGCGCGCGTCTCGACGCGCTCCACGAGATGCTGATCGTTGATGTATCCCGTCAGCGTGCGAGCGCCGACGGCAAATGACACCACTTGAACCGTGCGACCGTCCGCTCGAGCGGGTGTCACCAGGGCATTGTTCGCCGCCGCGGCCTTCAGAAAACCGTGTGGCGTCATCCAGACCTGGATCCGCCCCGCCTCCGTGCGCCCGTCGCGAAGGAGGTTCTGGACCACATCACCCGGAATCGGCCGCATGCCGCCCTGCCCGGTCGCGGGATTGAACGGCCCCGCGCCGCCACCGCGAGGCGGGTATTCGACATCACGGCGAACGGTCTCTTCGCGCATCGCTGGCGCGCCGTAGTCAACCGAGGCGACGTACTTCGCCAGCTCGAATCGCGGCCACGGTCCGCCGGGTGAGGCGGCCTGGCCGACCAGAAAGGCCGACCCGGCGCCGGAATACTGAATGGACTGCAGCGTTGCCGCACCCATCGTGTCCGCGGCAGCCTTGACGACATCGCTGGATCCCTGCGCGCCAAGTGCGAGCGACAGCCCGCTGACCACGACCGAGACGAGCGCGGCGTGCTTCACGGCTACTTCCAACTGGCGATTGCCTGCCCCTGGAGCGAGCCGGGCCCGAACTGGAACATCTCGATCCGCAGGCCGCCCGGATCGGTGACATTCGCCACCATGGAGTCATCGGGTCTCACGCGAACTTCTTCCACCGTCACCCCGCGCGCTTTCAGCGTGGCCACCATGGCTTTCAAATCCGCGACATGCAACCCGAAGTGGTTGAGGCCGGCCCGGCGATTCGCGTTGGCCGGCACGATCTCGATGAACGTATCGCGGCTGACCTGGATGTAGGACAACGTCGGCTGTCCCTGGGGGTTCTTCACCGTGAATCCGTCACGAAACCCCATCTTCTCGGTGTAGAACTTGAAGGCGTCATCGAAGTTCTCGACGGCAATCGCGACGTGATTCATGTTGTTCACGCCGGGGATCCTCGTGCCCTGCGCGTAGCCCGTGCTGATCGCCAACCCGATTGCCAGACCCGTCGCGAACACAATCACAGTACGCATGACTGACTCCTCTCCAAACAGTAGGCGGTAGGCGGTAGGCGGTAGGCGGTAGGCGGTAGGCGGTAGGCGGTAGCAGCAGGCAGATCCAAGACCCGTCAAGAAAACTGCCTACTGCCTACTGCCTACTGCCTACTGCTTACTGCTGACCGCCTACCTCTTCGGGATGATCTCGAAATACTTGTTGTTCTCGTTGCAGATGTATTCCAGCAGCTCCGTGTCGGGCCGCAGGATGAGCGGCAGCGTCACGTCCCACGGCTTCGTGTAGGCCCCCGGATCATCGATCGTGATCACGATGTCCATGTGGCCGAAATCCTTGCGCGTGAATCGCTCGGTGACGCGGAGTTTGTCGGTCGCGGGTTTGCCGAAGTTGTCGAGCCAGCCCTTGTCGTTGAAACCGGCGGTTTGAACCACGAAGGTGTCTTTGTCCCAACGCCCCACCGAGTACCCGAACCACGAGGGATTCATGTCGGCAGGAAGCGAACGGCCATCGCTGAAGATCTGCCGGTATGAGTGCACCGCCTCGTAGAGAATCGCGGTCATGCCCGGCACTTGCAGAATCTTGAAGGGGTACGGCACCAGGTCCGAGCGCGGCACGCCGCCCACGATACAGTTCGCCGTGGGGTCGTCCCTGCCGTTATCCGCGCGCCTCTTCTTGTAGAGCTCCTCGGCCCACGGCTGGTATGGCACCGAGCCTGGTTTCAGGTTGGCCGCGATATCGCCAATCAGAATCGCCGCCGGCTGCCACAGTCCGGACAGGTCCGGCGTCCCGCTGGGTGTGCGTGGCGTTGGCGCGGTGAGGTTGGGCTTGCCGTCTGGCGTACGCGGAATGCCAGGGGTCGGCTCCTTCAGCCACTGGGCAGAGGGCGCGGCCGCCATCAGACAGATGAGCGCGATCACAACCCGAACGCCGTTCATGGCTACCCTCCTGGCCTGCCAGGCCAACAGCAGCGCTGCGGCAGGCACCCGATTATCCCTGTGGCGCGCGGGTTGTCAAACCTCATACACTCTGGCACCGGTTGGAAGTCCCACCAAGGAGGATGCGATGAGACGAGCCGCTCGTGTGGCGATTCTGCTGTTTGCCATGGCCGTCACGGTCTCGGGGCAGACGAGCCAGACGCCGAAGAAATTCCTCGGCGGCCCACTGGTGATCGAAGATCAGGGCAGTTTCTTCGTCGGCGGCGTGCAGAAGGTCACGGACTACGCCATCGTGCCGGCGGCACCCCCGGGCTCCACTCAACCGGCTCCGCCTGTCACTCCCCAACAGATCACCATCGGCCAGATGTACGTGCAGTTCCAGATTCCGGCCAGGAAGTACAACGGCGGGTGGCCCGTCATCATGGTGCACGGCTCCACGCATACCGGCGCGTGTCTGGAAGCGACGCCGGATGGCCGGGAAGGCTGGTATCCCTACTTCGTCCGCAACGGCGTGCCCAGCTACGTCGTCGATCAGGCAGGACGCGGCCGCTCCGGATTCGACGAGTCCGTCATCCATGAAGGCGAAGCGCGGCTCGCGCGCGGCGACGCGCAGGGTGCGGCGCTCATTCCGAGCTTCGGCCGGATCACGGACAACGGGGCCTGGACGGCGTGGTTCGGCCATCTCGTCCCGGCGGGCTCGACGGTGCTCACGGGCACGCTCGTCCCGCATGGCGCCGCCAACGATCCCAACCCCAAGCCCGACGCGTACGCACACGTCGCGCCGCTCTTCCCGATCGACACCGTGGACAAGGGCCTCGTGGCCCGTACGGGCGCCATCGGACCCGCGCCTGCCGGCTCGACGCCGTACTACGCGCTCGAGTACTACAAGCAGCTGGTGCCGAATGCCGAGGTCACGCTTCCTGGCTCGACGTGCGCCAACTGCGATCCGAAGGAACTGTCCCCCGCCAACACCTGGACGCCTCAGAACCTCGCGGCGCTCGTCGAGCGCCTGGGTGGCGCGATCGTGGTGACGCACTCGCAGTCGGGCGTCATGGGCCATCACATGGCCCGCATCCTCAAGGAGCGTGGGAATCTCGGTCTCTTGAAGGGACTGATGACCCTCGAAGGATCGTGCTCGCTGAGCAACAGCGGCCTCAGCGCCGCGGACTTCGACAACATCCCATACATGGCGCTCAAGGGGGACTACACGGCGACGAGCACCGTGTGCCAGGAGACGGTCGACGCCATCGACGCGCGCCGCGCGGCCAAGCAGGGCACGGCGAAGGCGGAATATCTCAAGCTGGACGACATGGGCATCCTCGGTGTGACCCACATGATGATGCTCGACAAGAAGAATCTCGAAATCGCGGACATCATGCTCGGCTGGGTGAAAAAGAACGTTCACGGGAACGGCAAGCGCCGCTGAGGGTCGCCTGAACGTGGCCCCTCCGTCTGACAAATCACAGGAGCGCATATGAAGAGACTGTCGAGGCTATTCATGGTTGCTGCAGCCGTCGGGTTGGGATGTGTTCCCGCCTGCACGAGCGCAACACCGCCGGCGCCGGCGGCGGGAAGCGCGGCGGGAACCGCGGCGCCGTCCCCCGTGTCCGACGCGGACAAGCAGTGGACGATGCCGAACAAGAATCCATCGTCGACCCGCTACAGCACGTTGAGCGAGATCAACACGGAGAACGTGAAGACCCTGAAGTCCGCCTGGTCGTTTTCCACAGGCGTTCTGAGAGGACACGAAGGCGAGCCGTTGGTCGTCGGCAGCACGATGTTCCTGGCCACACCGTTTCCGAACATCGTCTACGCCCTGGACCTGAGCAAAGAGGGCGCGCCCATCAAGTGGAAGTACCAGCCGAAGCAGGATGCGGCGGTGATCCCGATCGCGTGCTGCGACACGGTGAACCGTGGAGTGACCTACGACAACGGCAAGATCTTCTTCAATCAGCTCGACACCAACACCGTGGCGCTCGATGCGGAAACCGGCAAGGAGCTGTGGAAGGTCAAGCAGGGCGACTACAAGCAGGGGCAGACCGTCACTGCGGCTCCCATGGTGATCAAAGACAAGGTCATTTCCGGGATCTCCGGCGGTGAGTTCGGCGTCCGCGGCTTCGTCACCGCCAACGACGTGAACACCGGCAAGCAGATCTGGCGGATGTACAGCACCGGGCCCGAAGCGGAAGTCGGGTTCCCGGGATCAGTCGAAACATGGAAGGGCGAGGAGTGGAAGCGCGGCGGCGGCACCACGTGGGGCTGGTACAGCTACGACCCCGAGCTCGATCTCTTCTACTACGGCACCGGCAACCCGGGGTCGTGGAATCCCGATCAGCGGCCGGGCGACAACAAGTACTCGATGACGATCTTCGCCCGCAATCCCGACACCGGCAAAGCGGCGTGGGCGTATCAGAAGACGCCGCACGATGCCTGGGACTACGACGGCATCAACGAGAACGTGCTGGTCGACATCATGCTGAACGGGCAGATGCGCAAGGTGCTCGTCAACTTCGACCGTAACGGCTTCTCGTACGTGCTGGATCGCAAGACCGGCGAGCTGCTGCAGGCGGAGCCGTTCGTCTTCGTCAACTGGGCCAAGAGTGTCGACCTCAAGACCGGGCGACCGGTCGAGGATCCGGAGAAGAGAACCTCGGCCACCAAGAACACCAAGGACATCTGTCCCTCGGCGATGGGCGGCAAGAACCAGCAGCCAGTGTCCTACTCCCCACGGACCGGGTTCTTCTACGTCCCGACGAACAATCTCTGCATGGACTACGAAGGCGTCGAGGTGAAGTACCAGGCCGGACAGCCGTACGTCGGCGCGATCGTCGTGAGCAAGCCGGGCCCGGGTGGCAACCGAGGCGAGTTCATTGCGTGGGATCCGACCACGGGCAAGAAGGTGTGGGGCATCAAGGAACCCCTGTCGGCGTGGGGCGGCGCCCTCGCGACCGGCGGCGACGTCGTCTTCTACGGGACGATGGAGGGCTGGCTGAAAGCCGTCCATGCCAAGACCGGCGATGTGCTGTGGAAGTTCAAGACGCCGTCGGGGATCATCGGCAATCCGATGACCTACGTCGGTCCTGATGGAAAGCAGTACGTCGCGGTGCTCTCCGGTATCGGTGGATGGTCCGGTATCGGCGTGGCGGCGGACATGAGCCTCGAGGATCCGACCGCCGGCCTCGGAGCGATCGGCGCCTTCAAAGACCTGGCGAGCTTCAGCAACCAGGGCGGCGTCCTGACGGTGTTCTCGCTGCCGTAGGGAACAAACTGGGCTTTAGGCTCTTGGCTTTGGGCTTTCGGCAGGTCGTAGGGCACGTCCTTTCGGACGTGCCCGCCCTTTTTCTCGCGCTATCCCTCGTCTCCCCGGGGATCGGCTTCGCGCAGACGAAGGGTAATCAGCTGCGGGTGTGCGCGGATCCCGAGAACATGCCGTTCTCGAACCAGAAGCTCGAAGGATTCGAAAACCGGATCGCGGCGCTCATCGCGAGAGAGCTCGGCGCCACGGTGACCTACACCTGGTGGGGGCAGCGACGCGGCTTCATCAGAAACACGATGAACGCGACGCTGCAAGAGGGCCGCTGCGACGTCGTGCTCGGCGTGCCCGAAGCGTACGACCTGGTTCGGACGACGAAACCGTACTATCGATCCACGTATGTCTTCGTCTCTCCCAGGGACAAGGGACCGTCGGTGAAGTCTCTCGACGATCCCATTCTCAAGAAGCTGAAGATCGGCGTCCATCTGCTCGGCGACGACTATACGAATCCGCCTCCGGTTCACGAGTTATCGAAACGAGGCGTCGTCGACAACGTGGTCGGCTTCAGCACGTTCTACTCCGCCGCGAACCCGCCGAGCGCGATCGTCGACGCCGTGGGGAGCGGGCGAGTGAACATCGCCATCGTGTGGGGCCCGGTTGCGGGATACTTTGTGAGCAGACAGCGCGTCCCTCTGGCTCTGGTCCCGGTCCCGTCCGGAAAGGGCGATCTTCCGTTCGCCTTCGATATCTCGATGGGCGTCAAACCAGGAAATGATGCGCTGAAGGTGCGGCTGGAAAAGGTGATCGACGAACGGCACGCTGAGATCGCCGCGATCTTGAAGGAATATGGCGTGCCGGTTCTCGACAGAAAGGCGAACACGACGAGATGACGAATCGAGGTACTGGCCGGCGGAACGGACTCCTGCTCGGTGGCGGCGGGCTGCTGTTCCTCACGGCGTTGACTTGGGTCGTGCTGGACGTCGAGCCGCTTCGAGGCGCACAGGCCGCGGCCGCTCAGGCTCCCTCAGACACGTACAAGAAGGTGTATGACGGGTGGAAGTGGTGGCATGTCTACTGTTACAGATGCCACGGCGTGGACGCGGTGGGCGTCACGAATGCACCGAACTTGATCGACCCGAACAATAAACTCGCGCGCGCTGAGTTCATGAAGATCGTGAGAAGCGGAGTGCCCGACAAAGGCATGCAGGCGTGGGACAAGCTGCTCGACGACAAACAGATCGCCGACCTCTATTTCTACGTGCGGGCCAGGGCGGACAAGGTGTTGCCACCGGGACGGCCCGATGAAGTCGGCCCGAAGGGCGGCGCGTGGGAGCCAGCGAAGGGTTGGGCCCCGCGGTGAGGAGGATGAATCATGCGCCGGATTTCGTTCACGGCAGCGGCGTTGATCCTGGTGATGTCCTGGCCTGGCTTCGCGCAGGAATGGATCCAGTACGCGAGTAAGGCGGATTCCTTCGGCGTGAATTTCCCGAGCGAGCCTCGGGTGCAGGACGTCGCCTACCCCACCGAATACGGCATCACGCTACCGGGCCACGGGTATGGCGTCGAGAGCGGCCAGGGCCGCTACGCCATCACCGTGATCGACTACGCCAACGCCGAAGCCATCCACACCGCGCGAGCCGCGGAGTGCAAGAACAAGGGGGGAGACGGCGACGCCTGTCAAAACGACTGGCGGGGCGATGTCCAGGGATCGATCGTCTACGCGTCGTGGAAATTCATGCAGCGGAACGCGAAGGTGACCCACTACGCGCGGTCGGTCGTGGATCAGGTTGAAGGACATCAGATACAACTCCTCAACCCCGACGGCTCCCGTACCTTCGCCGCAATCCATCGGCATGGCACACGGCTCTATATCCTGGAGGCCACGGTGCCCAAGGGCGCGCCAGCGCCCGGGTTGTTTCAGCAGTCCCTGGAATTCCTGAGTGAAGACGGAAAGCCGATTCGCTATCGCACGTACTACACCACCGGATACTCGGAGGATTGGAAATTCCCTGCCGCGCCACCGGCGCGCACGAGATGAGGAGGGGAACCATGCTCGTCAGATTCTCGAGCCTCACGATCATGTCAGCGGCGCTCTCCATCATACCGGCGCTGGCGCACCATTCACACGGCAACTACGAGGACCTGTCGAAATGGACGACCATGCAGGGAACGGTCAAGGAGGTCCACTGGCTGGTCCCACATTCCTGGATTTACCTCGACGTCAAGGACGCCAAAGGCGAGGTGACGACCTGGGCTCTCGAAGCCGCCGGCCGCATGGCCATTGAAAGTGTCGGCGTCAAGCGCGAGGACGTCAAACCGGGCGACACCATCACGGTGCGATGTCACAAGCTCAGGGACGGCGCCAACGGCTGCCTTCTTGGGTTTGTCACGCCCACACATGGTGACGTCGCGAGGGGCAATGGCGTCGAGAAGGATTGGGACGGCGGCGGAGGCCGCTGAGGCGAAGCCAAACGCAGGGATCGCGGAGGGGCAGAGACGCGCAGAGGGGAAGCTGCCACACGTGGTCCGCGCTTCGCGGATCTCCGCTCCTCTGCGTTCTCGGCGTTAGGTTCTTCTCCGCGCCCTCTGCGTCCTCAGCGATCCGTCGTCTTGGGAATGATCTCGAAGTACTTGTTGTTCTCGTTGCAGATGTATTCGAGCAGTTCCGTGTCGGGTTGGAAAGCGAGTTGCTGCGTCACCGACCACGGCCTGGTGTAAGCCTTCGGGTCGTCGATAGTGACCTCGATGTCCATCCGTCCGAAGTTCTTCCGTACGAAGCGCTCGGTCACTTTCAACGCGTCGGTCGCGGGACGGCCGGCATTGTCCAACCACACGTTGTCGTTGAAGCCGGATGATTGGACAACGAACACGTCGCCCTCCCAACGTCCGACGGAATACCCGAACCAGGCGGGATTCGGATCCTGTGGCAGCGCACGACCGTCGGTGAAGATCTGCCGATAGGCATGCACGGCCTCGTAAAGAATCGTGACCACGCCAGGCGTTTCGAGAACCCTGAACGGATAGCCGACGAAGTCGGACCGCGGCACGCCGCCCACCACGCAGCGCGCGGTCGGGTCGTCGCGGCTGTCGTTCGCGCGCCGTTCCTTGAACACGGCTTCGGCCCACGGCTGGTACGGGACGACCTCGCCCGGTTTGATGCCTCGCGTCATGTCCCCGACAAGGCCGGGAGCCGGCCGCCAGAGGCCGGACAGGACGGGCCGCCCGCTGTCCCCACGCGGCGCCGGTGCCGCCAGGTCGGGCTTGCCGTCGGGTGTGCGGGGGATGCCGGCGGTGGGGTGCTTCAGCCACTGCGCGGAGAGCGTGGTGCTCATCACGACCGCCACGACGATGATGAATCGGAGAGTCTTCATGCCTTCTCCTGCGCGACACGGAAGGAACCACCCAGCCGCACCGATTATGGCCCCCACAGAGGGGTTGTCAAGCTCGGGGAATCCTCGTAGTCTTCGTCAGCCAATCCGGACGGAGGCATATGAAACGGACGATTTCCCTCGCCACGCTGATTGCGGTCGCACTCCTGGGTGCGGTGTCACTCGTCACCGCCCAGCCCGCCTCCGCGCAAGGCTCCGGCGCGACAGGCTCCGCTCCTGACATCATTTTCTCGAACGGGAAGATCATCACCGTCGACGAGCGCTTCAGCATCGCTCAGGCTCTCGCCGTTCGCGGCGATCGCATCGTCGCCGTCGGGAGCGATGCCGAGGTGGGCCGACTGGCCACGCCGGCCACGCGGCGTATCGACCTTCGCGGCCGCGCCGTCATTCCCGGCCTGATCGACAACCACATGCACCTGCTGCGGGCGGGCACGACGTGGCAGTGGGAAGTGCGCCTGGACGGAGTCGGGTCCCGCGCCGCCGCGCTCGCCAGGCTGCGCGAGCGCACCAAGACCGTCGCCGCGGGCGAATGGATCTACACCCTCGGCGGGTGGGCGATCGAGCAGTTCGCCGACGACCCTCGTCCGTTCACGCGCGAGGAGCTCGACAAAGTCGTCCCCGACAATCCCGTGTTTCTGCAGGCGTCGTACTACGAGGCGTATCTCAATAGCCGCGCGCTGCAGGCCATGAAGATCGACGACAAGTCGCCTGACTGGGCCGTTCGCGATGCCAAGGGACAGCCCACGGGCCGGCTGACCGAAGCCGGCTTCCGCGGACTCGTCGCCAGACTTCCCGCCGCCGCGCCGGCAGCGGTCGAGGGGAGCACGCTTGCCATGATCAAGGACCTGAATCGCGCCGGCCTCACCGCGTTCGGTGTCGCCGGCTGCGACGACGACTTGATCGGCACATATCGACAGTGGGCGGCCGAGGACAAGCTGAACGTCAGGGCGTACTGCATCGACGGCGTCGGCGTCGGAAACTCCGCCGAGCAGGTCGAGCGCGCGCTGCCCCGCATCGCCGCGATCAAGCTGTTCCAGGGCAACAACTACGTCGACCACATCTTCTACGGCGAAAGCGTGTACGGGCCGCTGCACGATCCGATGTTCATACGGGCGTCGAATCCACGGCCCGAGCAGTTGGCGCTCTGGCGCAAGATCGCCACCGAGATCGCCAGGGCGGGGCTGCCGCTCCACGTGCACGCCAACCTCACGAACACCATCGACGGGTTCCTCGATCAGATCGAAGCGATCAACAAGGAGTATCCGGTCAAGAACCTGCGCTGGGTGCTGGCGCATGCCAACCAGCTCAACGCCACGCATCTGGCGCGCATGCGGGAGCTGGGAATCTATGCCGCCGTTCACCCGTGGGCCGTCATCAACGGCGGCATCAACCAGCGCGTCTTCGGCGACGCGGCGTTGGACATGGCCCCGCTCGACACGATTCAAAAGAGCGGCGTCCTGTGGGGATTCGGGAGTGATGGCAGCCGCGCTAACCAGATCCTGCCCTTCACGACGCTGTGGTGGGCGGTCACCGGCAAGATGGTGGGCGGCACGAAGGTACTTCGCCAGCCAATCAGCCGCGAGGATGCGCTCATCGCGCACACGCGCCGGAACGCGTTCCTGGTGTTCCAGGAGAACAATCTCGGCTCGATTCAGCCGGGACGACTGGCGGACCTGGTGGTCCTGGATCGCGACTACCTGACGGTCCCCGCGGATCAGATCAAGGACATCACGCCGCTCTTGACGATGGTCGGCGGACGCATCGTCTATGAGGCCAAGCCGTAGGCCGGGTCCTGTTCTTTGGACCCGACGGGTCTAAAGACCCGCCTCTACGACGATCCTGCGCCGATCCACATGAGCAATGTAGAGGCGCGTCTTTAGACGCGCCTTGAGATTCAGGAGCCACGACATGCCCGCGTATTGGGTTGCCCGAGCGAAGATCACCGATCCGGTTCAGTACAAGAAATACACCGACCTCGTGCCGCCAATCATCGCCAGGCACGGCGGCAGGATCCTGGCGCGTGGTGGCCGGTATCAGATCAATGAAGGGCCGCACGACTTCCACCGGTTCGTCGTGATCGAGTTCCCGACTTTTGAGCAAGGGGTCGACTGCTTCAACTCACCCGAATATCAGAACGCGGCGGCGTTCAGACGCGCCGGCGGCGGAGTCGTGGAGAACGTGATGGTCGACAGCGGCGACGCCACGAAGTAGCGAGAAAATGGGGTCGGGGGTCATTTAAAGAGGACATGCTACGAAAGTGGCCTCTTTAAATGACCCCCGACCCCATTTTCCACATACGAACGATCGAGATCAGCGACCGCGCCACACCCGAGGAGCCTCAACGTCCGATCGATGTCTGTCCGCAGGATCTCGATCGCCCGGGCCACGCCGGGGCCGCCGGCCGCTCCGAGCCCCCACGCGTAGGCTCGACCGACGAGTACCGCGCGCGCCCCCAGGCACAACGCCTTCACCACGTCACCGCCGCGGCGGATGCCGCCATCCATGAGGACCTCGACCTGATCGCGCACGGCATCGACGACCTCAGGCAAGGCGTGAAGGCTCGCAGGAACGCCATCGAGCTGCCGGCCTCCGTGATTGGACACCACGACCGCGCGTGCGCCGGCGTCGATCGCACGGCGCGCATCATCGCCCGTGTGCACGCCTTTGACGACGATCGGGCCCTGCCACGCGTCGTGCATCCAGCGCAGGTCCTCCCAGGTCACGACCGTCTCTTCGAGGAGCACTCCGACATCACCGCACGGCATCGAGCCCACACCCGGCAGCTCGACGTTCGGAAACACCTTCGGCGCACCGTCGGCCACGTAGTCCAGCACCCATCGAGGGCGCGTGACGAATTGCCACGCGTGGGGCACGCTCGCCCACACGCGCCCCTGGAGCAACGGCCTGACCCCGTGGCGATGGTCGCGCTCGCGCATGCCGGACACGGGCGTATCGATGGTCACGACGAGCGCGGTGTAGCCGGCCCGCTTCGCGCGAGCGATCGTGGCCTCGGCCACCGCACGGCCGCCCGGGACGTAGAGCTGATACCAGAGCAGACCGCCGGCGCCCTCGCGTACCTCCTCGAGCCGGGTCCCCGAAAAGGTGGACAGGATGTAGCCCGTGCCGGCGGCGCTGGCTTCGCGTGCAGCGTAAACCTCGCCGCGTGGATAGAACATGCGGCAGAAGCCGACTGGCGCGAGCATGAACGGCAGATCGATGGTCGTTCCAAGAACGGTCGTACGCAGGTCGCAGCTCGGCACGGCCACGCACTGCCGAGGGCGAAACGTCACGTCGCGGAAGGCGCGGACGTTCTCGCCGAGCGTGATCTCGTCCTCTGCTCCCCCGTCGATATATGCGAACACGACGGCCGGCAATCGCTTCCTGGCGAGGCGCCTCAGATCGGCGATGTTGATGACGCGCGGGAATGCGACGGTGCGTGCGAGGCTCGCCTCGGATCGCATGCGTTAGTACCTCTGTTCGCTCGAGTTCGTCGTATCTACACGGGCGAACTCCGACGCCCGTGGGACCACCGCCGATCTCCTGCTCGCAAACGGACGATTCGTCGATGGCCGCGGCCTGGTTGACTCCGCGCTCACGATCAAGAGCGGCCGCGCTGAATCATCAGGCCGGCGGGTCTACAAAGCAAGATCCGCCCTACGTGCCTGCGGTGCCTGGTTTCACTGCTCTATCGTTCACGGTTGACGTTGCACGAGCTGCCAATTTCAGACGGCGCATCCAGTGCAGTAATCGCGTACCGACGACAGGCACTCTAGGCATGCTCAGTGTTTTCGGCAATCAACCGGGCCTGCCTACTTCGTCGCCACAATGGCACGGTTCGCGCCTTTGGGCCTAGGAGCCCGACCGAGTAATCATGGTGATGGTCACAGTGCCTTTTGCTGCGCGCTCACAGTATCGGCGGGCGATGTCATGGCCAACCTCGGCGATGGCGACGCCTGACTGGCGTTGGGCACGCGCGGCGAGCCCGAGACG
>DATDOE010000108.1:0-102950 GCA_035293405.1 Vicinamibacterales bacterium
GCCCCCAATTCTGAATTCTGAATTCAGAATTCGATTTAGTACATCCCGCCCATGCCGCCGGGGCCGCCGTGCTGGTGGCCGCCGCCGCCCGAGTCCTTCTTGTCCTCGGGGATCTCCGAGACCAGCGCCTCGGTGGTGAGCAGGAGCGACGCGATCGACGAGGCGTTCTGCAGCGCGCTGCGGACGACCTTCGCCGGGTCGATGACCCCGGCCTTCACCAGGTCCTCGTAGGTCTCGGTCGCGGCGTTGAAGCCTTCGTCCTGCTTCATGTCCCGGACCTTCGCCACCACGATCGAGCCTTCCTCGCCGGCGTTGATTGCGATCCAGCGCATCGGCTCCTCGACGGCCCGCTTGATGATCTGAAGGCCGACCAGCTGATCGCCTTCGAGTTTCAGCTTCTCGAGTGCCTTGGCGCCGCGCAGCAGCGCCACGCCGCCGCCCGGCACGATGCCTTCCTCGACGGCCGCCTTGGTCGCATGCATCGCGTCCTCGACGCGCGCCTTCTTCTCCTTCATCTCGGTTTCGGTGGCCGCACCGACCTTGATGACGGCGACGCCGCCGACCAGCTTGGCGAGCCGCTCCTGCAGCTTCTCACGGTCATAATCCGAGGTCGTATCCTCGACCTGCGTGCGGAGCTGCTTCACACGGCCTTCGATGGCGGACGAGGTACCCGCACCTTCGACGATGGTCGTGTTGTCCTTGTCGATCGTCACCTTCTTGGCCTTGCCGAGATCCTCGAGCTTGATGCTCTCCAGCTTGATGCCGAGGTCCTCGGTGATCGCGCGTCCGCCGGTGAGGATGGCGATGTCTTCGAGCATCTGCTTGCGTCGATCGCCGAAGCCCGGGGCCTTGACCGCCGCTGCCTGCAGCGTTCCGCGCAGCTTGTTCACGACCAGCGTGGCCAGTGCCTCGCCCTCGATGTCCTCGGCGATGATGAGCAGCGGGCGTCCCAGACGCGCGACCTGCTCGAGTACCGGGAGGAGGTCCTTCATCGACGAGATCTTCTTCTCGTGGATCAGGATCACCGGGTTCTCGAGCACGACCTCCATCCGCTCGGTGTCGGTCACGAAGTAGGCCGACAGGTACCCGCGGTCGAACTGCATGCCCTCGACGACATCGAGTGACGTTTCGAGCGTGCGTGATTCCTCGACGGTGATGACGCCGTCCTTGCCGACCTTGTCCATCGCTTCGGCGATGATCTTGCCGATGGTCGCGTCGCTGTTGGCGGAGATGGTGCCGACCTGCGCCACCATGTTGCCGGCCACGGGACGAGACATCTTCTTGATTTCCTCGACGATGACCTCGACGGCCTTCTCGATGCCGCGCTTGAGCTCCATCGGGTTGGCGCCCGCCACCACGTTCTTCGCGCCCTCGCGATAGATCGCCTGCGCCAGCACCGTCGCGGTGGTCGTGCCGTCACCCGCGGTGTCCGACGTCTTGCTCGCGACCTCGCGGACCATCTGCGCGCCCATGTTCTCGAGCGGGTCCTTCAGGTCGATTTCCTTGGCGACGGTCACGCCGTCCTTGGTGATCGTCGGCGAACCGAACTTCTTGTCGAGGACGACGTTGCGCCCCTTGGGGCCGAGGGTCACCTTGACCGCATCGGCCAACTGGTTGACGCCGCGCAGGATCGCCTGCCGCGACTGTTCACCGTAAACAATCTGCTTTGCCATTTCCTAAACTCCATCCGTCGTGCGGGATGTATCCGCGCACAGCAACACCCCCGCGGGGGCGAAAGCCCCCGCGCTACTTGGAGGCGAGAATCGCGAGGACTTCTTCCTCGCGCATGATGATGTAGTCCTCACCATCAATCTTGATTTCCTGCCCCGAGTATTTGCCAAAGAGGATGGTGTCGCCGTCCTTGACGTCAAGGGGCTGGCGCGAGTTGTCTTCTTTGACTTTGCCCATGCCTACGGCGATCACCTTGCCCTGCTGCGGCTTCTCTTTCGCGCTGTCGGGGATGATGATGCCGCCGATCTTCTGTTCGCCTTCTTCGATGCGCTGGACGATGATGCGGTCGTGTAGCGGTCTGACTTTCATGTGTCTTCGACTCCAGAGTGTCTGGTAGTGGCGGGGCGAAAGCCCCTTGGCTTCACTGTTTGAGATTGCACGTACTCACCCAGAGAGTGCTGGCACTCAAGGGGGACGACTGCCAAGTGTAGTGGATCTCGAAAATTGCCGTCAAGAGGCCGAGCGGCGGTGCCTGCTTTTCCGCCGCCGAGCGGCGGTGTCTGCCTTACGCGTCTGCTTCAGGCCATGGGGCGGCGGAGGCGGTACTCGGTCATTTTGCGGCTCAGCGTATTGCGGTGCATGCCGAGGAGGTCGGCGGCCTGGCAGAGGTTGCCCTCAGCCTTGACCAGAATATGGGCGATGAACTTCTTCTCGAACTCACGCTGCGCATCTTCGTAGCGGACGCCGCGCGTCACCATCTCGTCGACGAGGCGCTCGAGCTGTTGACTTAGAGGCATCGACCCACATCTCCGAACGGCGCACGCATATTACGGCAGCTCGTGTCCGGTCAGGCGGCGGTACGCCTCCAGATATTTGTCGCGGGTCTTCATCACGACAGCGTCCGGAAGCGACGGGACAGGCGGCTGCTTGTTCCAGCGGATCTCCTCGAGGTAATCGCGCACGTACTGCTTGTCAAAGCTCGGCTGGGCGCCGCCGGGCCTGTACTGGTCCCGGGGCCAGTAGCGCGACGAGTCGGGGGTCATCACTTCGTCGATGAGGATGATCTCGCCCGAGGGGGTGAGCCCGAATTCAAACTTCGTGTCGGCCAGGATGATGCCGCGCGATTCGGCGTGTTTGACGCCGTGGTCGTAGAGCGCCAGCGTCAGATCGCGTAGCCGTCGAACCAGATCCTGGCCGACGAGCTGCCCGGCCTCGGCCTCGCTGATGTTGATGTCGTGCCCGCTCTCCGCCTTGGTGGCCGGTGTGAAGATCGGCGCGGGCAGGCGGTCGGACTCGCGCAACCCGGCCGGGAGCGCGACGCCGCACACTGAGCCGATGGCCCCGTATTCCTTCCAACCCGAGCCGGATAGATAGCCGCGCGCGACGCACTCGATCGGCACCGGATTCGTCTTTCGGACCAGCATCGAGCGTCCCGCCAGGATGTCGCCGTGACGGCTGAGGCCATCGGGGTAGGCGGCGGTATCCATGCTGAGGACGTGATTGGCGACGAGGTCCTTGGTCCGTGCGAACCAGAACGCCGACAGTTGCGTGAGGACCCGTCCCTTGTCGGGAATACCGGAACCGAGCACGTAGTCGAACGCCGAGATGCGGTCGGTGGCGACCATCAACAGCGAATCCCCGAGGTCGAAGATGTCGCGAACCTTACCTTGGCGCTGTGGAGCGAGCCCGTTCAGACGTGTTTCGAGGAGGGGCGCGGCGAGCGGCAACGTGATTGGCCTTGTTGCTCGACATTTGCTCGGGACAACCCTGAGCCCCAGTCGCAGCGTGTGGGAAACCGGAATCTTACTGGGGTCGCCCCACGACCGCAACCGTACGCAACAGTATCGGTCGTTCCCGCGGAGGAGCCTGATATATTGTGGCTTCCCGCACATGAACCTCCGAACAACCATCGTGTCGCTGCTGGCGGTCGTGCTCGTCGGCTGGTTCCTCCGCCACGCGGACCTAGGGGACGTCTGGGCACAGGTTCGTCATGCAAACGGCGGCCTGCTCGTGGTGGGCTTCGTCTGCGTGATGCTCACGTATTGGGCCCGTGCCGTGCGCTGGCGGTATCTGCTCGCGCCGGTGGGGAAGACGACGTTCCGCTCGGTCCTGCGGGCCACCGTGATCGGCTTTGCCGCCCTCGCGATTCTGCCCGCTCGCATGGGAGACGTGCTTCGGCCCTATCTGCTCGCGCGCCGCGAGGGGCTCCCCACCTCGGCCACGTTCGCCACCATCGTGCTGGAGCGCGTGCTCGACTTGATTGCCGTGCTGGTCCTTCTCGCCGTGTATGTGTGGGGGTTTTCGGGGAGTTCGCTGCCGGATCGCTTGCTCCGCCCGATCGAGGTCTCCGCCGCCATTGCCGCCGCCGCCGCGGCGGGGCTTCTGGTTGTGATGTGGATACTGGCCACGCATCCGGAGAAGATCGGGACGCTGGCAGGCACCGCCGCCCGTGTGCTCCCGGGCCGCTGGTCCGACCGCATCGGCCGCCTGGCCAGCACCTTCAGCAGTGGCTTCGCCGCGGCGCGCGATCCGAAGGCGCTGCTGATGGGCGTGCTCTGGTCTTTTCCGCTCTGGCTCGCCATCGCGGCCGAAGCCTGGGCGGTCACCGTGGCCTTTGGCATCGACATGCCCTTCACCGGGGCGTTTCTGCTGCAGTCACTCCTGGTCATCGGCGTCGCGGTGCCCACTCCCGGAGGCGTCGGCAGCTATCACGAGGCCTACCGCATCGGCGTCACGGCGTTCTTCGGCGCGCCGAACGACCGGGCCGTGGCCGCCGCGATCGTCACCCACGCCATCTCGTTTGTTCCCGTGGTGCTGCTGGGCATTGTGTTCATGGCTCAGGATGGTCTGAGCGTCAGGAGCCTGAAGGACCTGGCGGGCGCGGCGCGCGACAAGGACGAGAAGGAAAGGCCTCACACCGATGAAGTGCCCATTCTGCGGCCATCTGGGCGATAAGGTCGTCGACTCGCGCGAGAGCAAGGAAGGCGAGGTCATTCGTCGTCGTCGCGAGTGTCTCGACTGCGGCCGGCGGTTCACCAGCTACGAGCGAATCGACGAGATCCCGTACATGGTGATCAAGAAGGACGGCACCCGCGAACGCTTCGAGCGCCAGAAGCTGGTGGCCGGCCTGCTCAAAGCCTGCGAGAAGCGGCCGGTGAGCATCGCCGCGATCGAGGGCGTGGCCGACAAAGTCGAGGGGACACTTCAGGAGCGGCCGGAGAAGGAGATGGCGACCGAGGAGGTCGGCGCCCTCGTGATGGAGGAGCTCAAGCGGCTCGACAAAGTGGCCTACGTCCGTTTCGCGTCCGTCTACCGTCACTTCCGCGATATCGGTGAGTTCATGAGCGAGTTGAAGGACCTGCTGAACGCGAAAGACTGATTGGTTCTTGGTTGGTGGTTCTTGGCTCCTGGACCACGAACCGCGAACCACGAACCACGAACCAGCCATGGCTCTCACGCTTCGCCAGACGCCGGCGCCGGTAAAGCCGGTGGCGCCGCCACCGCGGCGAAGCTCCGCTCCACACGGCCGCAAACCCTTCCTCGACAACACGCCGCTGCTCCTGGCCGGCATCCTGGCGCTGTTGATGGCCCTCGGGGGCCTGCTCGCACTCGGGAGCCGATCGTCGACGCTCGCACCCGACTTCCTGGCCGATGTCGTGCTCTATGCGCTCTCGGCCACCAACCTCACGATTCTCGTCGCGCTCGCCTTCGTGCTCGCCCGCAACGTCGTCAAGCTGGTCGTCGAACGGCGTCGTGCGCTGCCATTCGCGCGCTTCCGCTTCAAGCTCGTGACCGTGCTCCTCGGGATGACGTTGATTCCCGCGGTGCTGGTGCTGCTCATTGGCAGCGAGTTGATCCGGAACAACGTCGACCGCTGGTTCAATGCCGATCTGGATGGCGTGCTCTCATCGGCGAACGGGATCGCCGGCGACTACTACGCACAGCAGCAGCGGCTCGTCGCGACTCAGGCGCACCGGTTTGCGCGGGCGCTGAGCGGCGTGGACTTCGCGATTGCCAATCCGTCTGATGTCCGCGATCTCGTCGCGCCTGACGTGCTCCAGGAGCGCATCGATCTCGTCGAGGTCTACCGCATACGCGCTCCGGGCGAAGGCCGGCCCCAGGTCATCCCGATGGTTGATGTGGCCGCGCCGTCGATTCCACGCGAGTACTCGCGCGCCTCAGCCGACCGCCTGGCCGAACGGGCCGCAGCCAGCGCGTCGGAGGAGCGGACGGTAGAGCAGCTCTCGGGTGGCGGCGACTTGATCCGCACCGCGCTGCCGATCCGCTCGTCGCCAGCCGGTCCGGTCCGGGGCGTGGTGGTGGCGAGCGAGTACCTGACGGACCAGTTCGCGGCTCGGGCACGTGGCATGACCGCGGCGTACGAGGCGTATCAACAGCTTCGCGTGCTCAAGCAGCCGCTGGCGGGCGTCTATCTCTCATTCTTCCTGATGCTCACCTTGATGATTCTGGTGGGTTCCACCTGGATGGGACTCTATCTGGCCAAACGCATCACGCGCCCGGTGCAGATGCTGGCGACCGCCGCCGACGAGATCGGCGCCGGTCGCCTCGATCACCGAGTCAAGGCGGAGACGGGCGACGAGTTCGGGTCGCTCATCGATGCCTTCAACCGGATGGCCGGGGAGCTCGCCGCCAGCCGTCGACGCCTCGAGCGATCGTCGGTCGAGCTCGAACGCAAGCATCAGGATGTCGAGGGCCGGCGTCGCTACGTCGAAACGATCCTCGACCGGCTCGCGACCGGGGTCGTGTCGATCGACGCGCAGGGCAGCATCCGGACCTGGAACTCGGCGGCCTCGCGTCTTCTCGGGATCGATGCCCGCGTGTCCGGTCTCCCGGCGTCGGCGGTGTTCGGGACGCAGGAGCTCAAGCCGCTGGCCATCACGATCGACGAAGCCGCGCGCAACCGCGAGGACATGCGGCCGCAGGAAGTGTCGGTCGCCCGCGAGGGGCGCGAGGTGCATCTGGCGGTCATGACCACGCCCTTGCGGCGCGACGACGGCACCACCGACGGCATGGTCGTGATGTTCGACGACGTCTCGCCGCTCATCCGGGCCCAGAAAGTGGCCGCCTGGCGTGAAGTGGCGCGTCGGCTCGCGCATGAGATCAAGAACCCGCTCACGCCGATCCAGTTGTGCGCCGAGCGGCTCAGACGGCACTTCACGCAGGCCCCGGAACCCACGCGGAACCTCGTCGAGGAGTGCACGACGACCATCGTCGGCGAGGTCGAATCGTTGAAGGGGCTGGTGGACGAGTTCTCGCAGTTCGCGCGGATGCCGGCACCGCGCGCCGTGCCTACCGATCTGCATCCGCTGCTCGACGACGCACTGGCGCTCTATCAGGGCCTGTTCACTGAGGTCGAGTTCCGGCGACACTATGCCGACGAGCTGCCCAAGGTCGGTGTGGATCAGGAGCAGTTCCGGCGCGTGGTGATCAATCTTGTCGACAACGCGATCGAGGCGATGGATCGTCGCGGAACGATCGACCTCGAAACGCAGCACGATCGGCCGAACAGCCTGGTGCGCATCGTCGTGGCCGACAACGGCCCCGGCATTCCCGCCGCCGAGCGTGAGAAGCTCTTTCTGCCCTACTACTCGACGAAGCAGCGGGGAAGCGGCCTCGGGTTGGCGATCGTGCGCCGCATCGTCGCCGAGCACGGGGGCAGCATCGAGGTCACCGACAACACGCCGCGCGGGACGCGCTTCGCGATTGAACTCCCTTGCTAAGACGATGTCGTTCACACTTCGCACTTCACACTTCGTGTTCAGGTTCGGCTCTGAACGACAGGTAGTTCTCTGATGCCGTCGATATTGATCGTAGATGACGAGCCTGGAGTTCGCAGCGCGCTGAGCGGCGTGCTGCGGGACGAAGGGTACGACGTCGATGCCGTGGAGAGCGGCGAAGCGTGTCTCGACCGCGTCGCGCGGCAGGTGTTCGACGTCGTCGTGCTCGACATCTGGCTGCCTGGCATGGACGGCCTGGCGACGCTCGCGCGCATGCGCGAGCGGCAGGTGGACGCGCAGGTCGTGATCATCTCCGGCCACGGCAACGTGGAGTCGGCAGTCCGCGCCATCAAGATGGGCGCGTTTGATTTCGTCGAGAAGCCGCTCTCGCTCGAGAAGAGCGTCCTGGTGGTCCGTAACGCCATGCGGCAGCGGCGGCTCGAGGCCGAGAACCTGGCGCTGCGCGCGAAGGTGGACGCACAGCACCAGATGATTGGCGAGAGCTACGCCATGTCGAAGCTGCGCGAGCAGGTCGCGATGGCCGCCCCGACCAACGGGCGTGTGCTCATCCTGGGTGAGAACGGCACCGGGAAGGAGTTGGTGGCGCGCAACATCCACGAGATGAGCCGGCGCCGCTCCGCGCCGTTCGTCGAGGTGAACTGCGCCGCGATCCCGGAGGAGTTGATCGAGAGCGAGCTGTTCGGCCATGTCCGCGGGGCATTTACCGGTGCCGTAGCCGATCGGCGCGGCAAGTTCGAGGCGGCACACGGCGGGACCATCTTCCTCGACGAGATCGGGGACATGAGCTTGAAGACCCAGGCCAAGGTGCTGCGCGTGCTGCAGGAGCAGGTGATGGAAGCCGTCGGCGGATCGACACGGATTCGCGTCGATGCTCGTGTGCTGGCGGCCACCAACAAGGACCTGCCGATCGAGATCCGGGCCGGCCGCTTCCGCGAGGATTTGTACTTCCGGCTGAACGTCCTGCCGATCTTCGTGCCGCCCCTGCGGGAGCGGACCGAAGATATCGCGCTGCTGGCCGACCACTTCATGGCGATGCTCGCCCGCGAGTACGGCCGCCGGCCGAAGAGGTTCGACGCCGATGCCGTGGCGGCGCTGCAGCGGTACGCGTGGCCCGGCAACGTGCGTGAGCTTCGAAACCTCGTCGAGCGGCTGATGATCATGGTGCCCGGCGATCGTGTGTCGTCCCGGGATCTCACCTTCCTCGAGCACGGCATCGGGCCCGCGCCGCTCGCGGCGGTGCGGCCGTCGGCGACGATGGCGCCGCTGCACGATGCGCGCGACGAATTCGAAAAGCAGTACATCCTGCGGGCGCTCGCGACGCAGCAGGGCAACATGTCGCGCACGGCGGAGGTGCTGGGCGTGGAGCGCAGCAACCTGTATCGGAAGATGCGCGCATTCGGCATCATGCCGTCGAGGCGAGGAGAGGATGAGGAGCTCGCCTGAGGCGCTCGGCTCCATCGCCGGTGCGCCCCGCACACTCGCTGACATCCCCACGCCGGCCCTGCTCGTCGACGTCGCGGCACTCGACCGCAACATCGGGCGAATGGCCGCGTTCTTCGCGAGCGGCGACTGCCGACTCCGCCCGCACTTCAAGGCGCACAAGACACCCGAGATCGCGCGCCGACAGCTCGCGGCCGGGTCCTGCACAGGCATCACGTGCGCGACCGTCTCGGAGGCGGAAGTGGCCGCGGCGATCTGCGACGACATTTTGATCGCCAACGAAGTCGTCGGCACACGCCGGTGCGGTCGCGTGGCAGCTCTGGCCCGCGAGGTGGCGATGACGGTAGCGGTGGATTCGGTCACCGGCTTGGATCAACTCTCAGTGGCCGCGCGAGCCGCCGGCGTGACGATTGGCGTTCTGGTCGATCTGAATGTCGGTCAGGGCCGGTGCGGTGTCACGCCAGGCGACGAGGCGCTCGCGCTGGCTCGAGGTGTGATGGCGTCAGCCGGCGTGACGCTGCGCGGCGTGATGGGCTACGAAGGACATCTGCAACCGCTTCGCGACCGGGGCGAGCGTGAGGCCCGCACCCGCGAGGCGCTGCACGGCCTCGTCGAGACCGCGCAGCGCATGCGGGCGTCGGGTCTTCCGTGCGACGTCGTGTCGTCAGGCGGGACCGGCACTTTTGATATCAGCGGGCGCATCGACGGGATCACGGAGATTCAGGCAGGGTCGTACGCACTCATGGATACCGACTACGCCAGCGTTGGTGTGCCATTCGAGCAGGCGTTCTCTGTGCTCGGCACGATCGTGAGCCGGCCCGCCCCAGACCGCTGTGTGGCCGACTGCGGCCACAAGTCCATGACCAAGGATCACGGGAACCCGGCCGTCAAAGGGATCGACGGTGCGACCGTCACGGCGCTCAACGACGAGCACGCCACGATCGCTGTTCCACCGACATCGACGCTGGCGGTCGGTGATCTGATTCAACTGCTGCCGTCACACACCGATCCGACAGTCAACCTGCACGATGTGTTCTACGCCGTCGACGGCGACCGCGTCGTCGACATCTGGCCGATCGCCGCACGAGGCTACGCCGAGCACCGTTTGAATGTTGGTCGTGGGTCAGTGTGAATCGATTGAGGTGGCGATTGTCTCGGTTGCGGGGTGTGCTGAGACGAGATCAACGCGGAGATCGCAAAGAAGCGCGGAGATACGCGGAGGAGTCACGGGTGACCGCGCTACGCGCGCCAGGGATCGAGGAGAGACTGCGGTCGCAAACGCGTCGGGCCTCTCTTCGCGCTTGCGATCGCAGCCTCTCCTCGATCCCTGAGCCGGCCGACGGCAGCCTACGGCCGGAGGCTGCCGTCGGCCGGCGTCACCCGTGGCAGTCAGGGCAGTTCCCTGCGTAACTCGGCCCCTCTGCGTTCCCTGTGTTTTGTATTTCGGCGTGCCCTGCTTCCAGCAGCCCTTCCCTGTGTACGCGCTCCGTTCTGCCTCAGGTGTTCGCCGGCAGATCGTTGTGCGTTAGGAGCTCATGGGGTGTTGACGGTTGTAAAGTACGACTCGTGGTGAAGATCAGAAATCGAAAGACAGCTGAACACTACCAGTGGGGCGAGGCCTGCGACGGCTGGCGCCTGCTGGACGGGCTGGATCTGGCCGTGATCCAGGAACGCATTCCGCCCGGTGCCGGCGAGGTCAGGCACTTCCATCGCCATGCCCGGCAGTTCTTCTACGTGCTCACCGGGCATGTGCTGTTCGACATCGGCGACGAGGCGATCAGCGTGGGACCCGGAGATGGGGTCGAGGTCGCGCCGCTGCAACTGCACCGGGTTCGCAACGTCTCTGACGCCGACGCCGTCTTTCTCGTCGTCTCGTCGCCGTCCACCAGAAGTGACCGGGAGAACACATGAGATCGCTGCTGATTGGGTCCCTGTGCGGCTTCCTGCTCATCGCGTTCCTCGCGGGGAAGAGGACGTCGGCGCAGAGCGGCAGCTCGAGGGCGGTCACCGACGCCCAATACGAGCGATGGAAGAAGGAGCTCTCGAACTGGGGGCGTTGGGGCAAGGACGATCAGGTGGGGGCCCTGAATCTGATCACCCCGGCCAAGCGCCGGCAGGCCGCGGCGCTGGTGAAGGACGGCGTCTCCGTGTCGCTGGCCGCGGATGCAGACACGACCAAGGCGGTCGACAATCCGACGCCCTATGAAGTGACGATGCAGGGGATCGGATCGGACCGGATCGCGGTGAGCTATCACGGCATCGCGCACACGCATCTCGATTCGCTGGCGCACATCAACGAGCGCGGCGTGTTCTACAACGGCTACACCCCGGACGCTGACGCCGTCGTCAAGCAAGGTCATCAGAAGAACTCCATCCACAACGTCAAGGACGGCGTGTTCACCCGCGGTATCCTGATCGACATCCCGCGGCTGAAGGGTGTGCCGTACCTCGAACCGGGTACACCCATCTACGTGGAAGACCTCGAGGCGTGGGAGAAGCAGACGGGCGTGAAAGTATCGGCGGGCGACGCGCTGTTCGTGCGCACGGGCGTGTGGGCACGCCGTGCCGCGCTCGGGCCCTGGCTTCGCGGCAGGGCCGAGGGCGGGCGATCGGCTGGCCTCGATCCCTCGGTCATCCCGTGGCTCAAGCAGCGCGACATCGCGCTGCTCGGAAGCGACCACCCGCAGTACGTCTCGCCCGGTAGCCCGCGAGGCGCGGTCCACGACTTCGCGCTCGTCTATCTGGGCGTACACCTGTTCGACAACTGCGATCTCGAAGCGCTCGCCGCCGCCGCGGCCGCGCGGAAGCGATGGGAGTTCCTCCTCACCGCCGCGCCGTTGCCGATTCGTGGCGGTACCGGGTCGCCGCTCAATCCCATCGCGACGTTTTGAGGACGCGGCTCACATGACGTCGGCCGAACAGACGCTGAAGAAGCTCCGCGGGCTCTGCCTGTCGTTTCCCGAAGCCAGCGAGGCCTCATCGTGGGGGCATCCGAATTTCAAGGCTGGGAAAAAGATGTTCGTTGCGTTCGAGCCCGTCAAAGGACGGCCGTCCATGGCCTTCCGCCTCGATCCGGATGACGTCGACCGGCTGCTCCGCCGCAAACAGTTCTTCGTGACGCCGTACGGGCGCGGCCAGTGGGTGAGCCTGTGGGCCGATTCGCCACTCGATTGGCGCGCGGTCGAGGATCTGATTGACCGCAGCTATCGCGTCGTCGCGCTCAAGCGCATGCTGACCGCACTGGAAGCCCGGAACGCGTGAACGGAGGTTGAACCCATGCGATACATGTTGTTGACTCCTGCGGACCAGGAAGCCCTGCTCAAAGATCTCAGCGCCATGCCGGACCTCGTCTCGGACGTCTTTGCCGGACTGTCACAGGAGGAGGCGCGTCTCGGTGGAGCCGAAGGGCTCTCGCCGGTCGAGCAGTGCTGGCACCTCGCCGATCTCGAACGAGAGGGCTATGGCGTCCGGATTCAGCGGTTGCTGACGGAGGACAATCCCACGCTCGCCGACTTCGACGGCGCCCGGATTGCCCGGGAGCGCGACTACAAGTCGTTGTCGCTCGCGGACGGCATCAGCGCATTTCGCCGTGCGCGAGCCGACAACCTAGCGGCGCTACGCGCCCTGTCGGATGCCGCCTGGGAACGGCGCGGCACGCAGGAAGGTGTGGGCTCGATCGGGCTCTGTGACGTGCCCGCCATGATGACCCAGCACGATGCCGCGCATCGTGGTGAGATCGAAGACTGGGTGAACGACTACAGGAAGAGATAACAGCCGACCGCGCCGACGATGGTCATCGACAGGCCCCACGCGAGCAGCTTGTTGTAGGTCGGCCGCACCGCGGCCGGGTCGGAGATGCCGGCCAGGCACATCGCGCCGGTCGTTGAGAGCGGCGACATGTCCACGAGGTGCGCGCCGACGTTCATCGACGTGGCGACCGCGTACGGGTCCCCTCCCAGGCGGGCGATCAGGCCGGGTACCGTGGGGAGAAACGCGGGCAAGACGACTCCGGACGTGCTGCTGTAGACCGAGATGACGCCGGTGACGAAGGCGATCACGCCGGTGAGCGATCCGGGAGTGGCGATCTTCGACAGCAGCTCGGTGAACAGGTTCAGCCCGCCGGTTTTCTCCAGCAACGCCACGAGCACGCTCACGCCGCTGACCATGAGGATCGGCGTCCACGGCATCTTTCGAATCGCCTGATCGTGATCGGCAACCCGCACCGCTGCCAGCACCACGGCGCCGGCGAAGGCCGCCATGCCGATGTTGGCGTTGAAGAACAGCACCGCCGTCAACACGCACAGGATGGCCAGGATCGTGACCCAGTGTGACGTGGTGAATTGCGTCTCCGCCGCCGGCTCCGTCTCGCCCGCGCCCTGGAACCGGTTCTTGAACAGGCGCCACCCGCCAAAGAGGAAGTAGCCGGCGAAGGCCACGATGGCGTGGGCGATCAGATTCAACACGTACGTGCGCCATTCGTAGCCGCCAAGCCCGATCTTGTCCATCAGGCCGGTCACGATGATGCCCGTGGGCGCGAACGGTGACAGCGATCCCGACTGCGCGCCGTTGCCGACCATGATCGCCATCAGGAACGGCGGAATGGCCGCGCGGGTGCCCACCGCCATCGCCATCGGTGCGAGCATGGCCGCCGTGGCCACGTTCCCGGGGCCCAGCGACGCGATCAGACACGCCAGCCCGAAGAACATGACCGGCACGAGCCCGGTGTTGCCGCGGCAGATCCGGACGGCGGCGTGCGCCACGCGATCGAGCGTGCCGTTCAACTGCGCCTGCGTGAAGAGCAGCGTCACCCCGGCGAGCGTGAGGAACAGCTGGACGGGGAATCCGCTCAGGACGTCGTTGAGGCTCATTCCGCCCAGATAGACGCCGACGATCCACGCCAGCGCGAGGCCGAGGACGCCGACGTTGAGCTGACTGAAGCAGCTCACGATCATCGCGACGACGAGCGCACCGAGGGAGAGCCAGGCGAGAGTCATGGCAAGTGGAAAAGTGGAAAAGTAAGTGAAAAGTACGTCACGCTTCCGCCAGCAACTGGCGTAACAGGACCGCTGGATGCACTGCGGTCTCGCCGGTGAAGTCGTGAATCTGGTGGCGGCACGACGTGCCGGCGGCTACGACCACCGTGCCCTCCGGTTTCTGTCGAACGGCGGGGAAGAGCTTCCGTTCGCCGATCGCGCGCGAGACGTCGTAGTGATCGCGTGCGTAGCCGAACGACCCCGCCATTCCGCAGCACCCCGCATCGAGATCGACGACGGTGGCGCCTGGAATGTGTGCGAGCAGGGCCTTCGAGGGCGCCACCAGCCCCATCGATTTCTGGTGACAGTGTCCGTGCAGGAGGATGGTCTTCGGCCCCGGCGACAGATTGAGCCGTGGCGCGGCGGAGGTCATGAATTGTTCGAAGAGCACGCTGGCCCCGGCGACGACTTCAGCCTTGCGGCGCGCATCGCCGCGAAGCAGCGCCGGCGCATCCTCGCGCACGGCCGACAGGCAACTGGGCTCACAGAACACCAGCGGGCGCCCGTTGGCGGCGTCGGCATACAAGGCGTCGGTATTCCGCTCCGCCATCTCACGAGCGGTCGAGAGGAGGCCCTTCGAGATCTGAGGACGTCCGCAGCAGCGGTTGGGCGCCAGCGCCGGACGGAGTCCCGCCGCCACGAGCACGTCGAGAGCGGCCAGGCCGATCTCGGGGTCGTAGTGGTTGGTGAAGGTGTCGTTGAAGAGGAGTACGTCGGCATGGGCCGCCTGAAGGCGGCCCCCACGATCCTGAGAGTGGCCCGTACGATCGTCGCGGGACGTAGGGGCCGCCTTCAGGCGGCCCTCAGCGAGGTGCGCCAGCGTGCGCCGCTTGAATTGCGGCAACCGCCGCCGGCGATCGATGCCGAGGATGCGCTCGTTCAGGACGCGTCCCACTCCGCTGTTGGCCATCCAATTCGACATCGGCGCGAGCCGGCTGCCCCACGTCGCGACCGTGCGCGCATGACCGAGCGCCCGCGCGTGGAGCGGCGTGCCGTGCCGTTGCCAGTAGTCGGACAGAAACTCGCTCTTGAACCGCGCGACATCGACGCCGACCGGGCACTCGGCCTTGCACGCGCGGCATTCGAGACACAGATCGAGCGTCTCGTACACCGCTTGATCGCCAAGCCCAGCTTCGCCGAGCCGGCCGGCCATCGTCAGGCGAAGCACGTTCGCGCGGCCGCGCGTCGAGTGCTGCTCGTCGCGAGTCGCCATGTAGGACGGGCACATGGTGCCTTCGAGTGTCTTGCGACAGGCGCCAAGACCGCTGCACATCTCGACCGCGCCGGCGATACTGCCTTCGGGATAGTCAAAAAAGGTCGCGATCGTCCGCGTGGAGTACTGCGTGCCGAAGCGAAGGTTGGCAGTCAGCGGCGGGGCATCGACGATCTTGCCCGGGTTGAAGAGGCCGTTCGGATCGAACGTCCGCTTGATGGTGCGGAAGGCCTGGTAGAGGACCGGGCCGAACATCTTCTCCATGAACGGGCTGCGCACCAGCCCATCGCCGTGCTCCCCCGAGAGCGCGCCGCCGAACTCGAGGACCAGATCCGACACCTCGTTGGCGATCGCCTCGAATCGTCGGATGCCGGCTTCGGTCTTCATGTTGATGACCGGCCGCACGTGCAGGCACCCGACTGACGCATGTGCGTAGACGCCGGCTGTAGTCCCGTGCTTGCTGACGATGGCGAGGAAGCGCTCGATGTAGTCGCGGAGCCGCTCAGGCGGGACGGCGGTGTCCTCGACGAACGACAGCGACTTGGCATCGTCCTTCATGGCCATCGACAGGCCGAGGCCGGCTTCGCGCAGGCTCCAGACGCGCGCCTGGGCCGTCAAGTCGATGGCGTGATGATAGCGATAGCCGAACGTGTGATCGCGCAGGTCGCGCTCGAGCGCGTCGAGCCGCGGCGGCAGGTCCTCGGCGCGATCGGCATAGAGCTCGACGCACAAGAGCGAGGCCGGGTCGCCCTCGATGAAGCTTTGTCGAAGGGCTTCGAGCGCGGCGCTGTGCCGCGTGTGATCGAGGATGGACTTGTCCATGACCTCGACGGCCGACGGCCCGTGGCGAAGAATGAGCGGCACCGCGGCCAGCGACTCGAGGAGGCTGGCGAATTGAATCGCCATGACCGCCTTGGCGTTGGGCAGCGGCACGAGATTGACCTTGGCCGACAGCACCACGCCGAGCGTGCCTTCGGAGCCGACCATCAGCGTGGCCATGTTGAAGGGCCGATCGGTCTTGATGAACTCGTCGAGGTTGTACCCGCCCACGCGGCGCAGCACCTTGGGAAAGCGCCGCTCGATCTCGTCGCGGTGCTGCGCGGCGATCTCACTGATCACGCGGTAGCACGCAGACTCGAGTGAGTCACCGGCAGCCTTGGCGCGGACCTGATCTCCAGCGAGCGGACCGAAGGTGACGACCGATCCGTCAGACAGGACCACTTCCTGTTCGAGGACGTGGTCGATCGTCTTGCCGTAGATCACCGACCGGGCACCGCTCGAATTGTTGGCCATCATGCCGCCGATGGTGGCGCGGCTGGCGGTGGACACGTCCGGAGCGAACCTGAGTCCGTGAGGCTTGAGCTGCGCGTTCAGCTCGTCGAGCACGAGGCCGGGCTCGACGCGCGCCCATCGCTCCGCGACGTTCAGCTCCAGCAGGGAGGTCAGATACTTCGACGTGTCGACGACCAGCCCGGCCCCGATCGCCTGGCCGGCTTGCGACGTGCCTCCACCGCGCATGGTGATGGGGCAGCGATACTCGGCGCAGATTTCGACAAGTCGCACCAGATCGGTGCGCGATCGCGGCAGCGCGACGCCGATTGGCTCAATCTGGTAGACGCTGGCGTCCTGGGAGTACAGCGCTCTCGATACCGTGTCGAAACGGACCTCGCCAGCGATCTCCGTCGCCAGCGCACGCCGCAATCCGGAGACGTCCATCGTACGGACGCCGGCACCCGTGAGCGCCGGTCCGGCGTCCACCTTCAGGAGCGTCATAGTGCGCTGAGCCCGTCGCGCAGCAGGGTCAGGCCGCGGGCGAGGGTGTCGCCACCGCTGGCGAACGAGACGCGAAGCGTGCCTTCGCCCCCCGGCCCATAGGCGGAGCCGTGCACCACGGCGACTCCGGAGTCGTGCAACAGTCGCCGCCGAATCTCGTCGGACGGAATCCCGGTCTCGCGCGCGTCAACCATCGCGAAGAACCCGCCTTCGGGGGGAAGTACCTTGACGCGATTCATCGACCCGAGCGACTCGAGGACGACCTGACGCCGTCGCGTGTACTCCTGATGCATCTCGACGACACACTCCTGCGACCCGGTCAGTGCGACGGCCGCGGCGTCCTGCACGAATGTCGCTGGACCGCGACTGGACTGCTGCAGCGCGAGGAACATGCTCTGGATGATGGGGGCGGGAGCGGCGCAGTAGCCCAGCCGCCATCCGGTCATCGCATAGGTCTTCGACAGGCTGTTGATGACCACGGTTCGCGCGCGCACGTCGGGCGACAGCGTGGCGGGAGAGATGTGGCGGCAGCCGTCGTAGGTGATGGCCTCGTAGATCTCGTCGCTGATGAGGACCAGGTTGCGCCGTACGACGAGGTCGGCAATCGCGCGCAGCTCGTCTTCCCGAAACACCGTGCCAACCGGGTTCCACGGGGTGTTCAGCAACAGCACGCGTGAGGCCGGCGTCAGCGCCGCGGCAATGGCCTCCGCCGTGACGACGAACCGGCCGCGCTCGATCGTGGATCGGACCGACCTGATGCGGCCGCCGCAGAGCAGGATGGGGGACTGGTACGCGTCGTAGATGGGGTCCGGCAGCAGGACCTCGTCTCCCTCGTCGATCAGAGCCGTCAACGCCGCGTGGATTCCGAGGGTCGCGCCCGTCGTGACCAGGATCTCCGAGCCCGGGTCGTAGGACAGGCCGTTGTCGCGTGCGAGCTTGGTCGCCACCGCCTCGCGCAGCACCAGCTCGCCGCGATTGTCCGGATATCGCGTCCGTCCCGCTTTCATCGCCCGCACCGCGGCCTCGACAATGTGCGGGGATGTCTCGAAGTCCGGCTCGCCACGCATCAGCGAGACGACGGTCTGTCCCCGGGCCTGCGCCTGGCGGATGTCGGCCAGGATCGAGTTCACGGCGGTCGGTTTGAGGATGGCGGAGCGGCGGGAGGACTGGATGGTGGACAGAGCGGGGAAGTGTACCGCGAAAGTGGAAAAGTGGAAAAGTGGAAGAAGTGGCAAAGTAAGTGGAAAAGTAAGTGGAAAAGTACAACCGGGTGATTCGCGGCAACGAGCGGCTTCGCGGCAACTAGCTCCTGGGGGAGCCTTTCAGCCGCTCTGTATTCTTGCGGGCGGTACTGACGGCCCTGGCGAAGATGCTCGCCAGTTCTCGCGCTTCCTGAATCAGCGGTGCGTCGTCGCGGATGCGGCCATCGCGGAGGAACTCCAGATGGTCGACGCATTCGTCCGCTTCTTCGAACACAGTCCCGAGCTTCGCCTGGAACTCCGCACGCGAGCGTCCCCGTCGAGCGGCGCGGTAATTGGAGCGCATTGCGCAGGCCGCCCGCCGCAGTTGCCCGCCGGTTTCTTGAGCCTCCTTCGTGTCAGGGAGAGAGCGAACCAGCTTGAGAACGGCAAGCGCAAAGAGGCGAGTTCGCTCGGTGAGATCTCGAGGAGGCATGGCCCTCGACGCTGCAGGGCGTATGCCGTGTGATTTCGGGTGAAATCGGGGCGTAGCGAAGCAGCTCGTTGCACTTTCTCCTTACTTTTCCACTTTTCAACTTTTCAACTTTTCCACTTTCTCAAACGCCCTCAACGCCTCCGTCTCCAGAATCCCCGCGCGTTGAAGCGTCTGCAGGCGTCCGGCGCGGAGTCCCTCGACTCGAAGGCGCCAGCTCTCTTCCCGCAGGCGCAGGTACTCCGAGGCGTCGACAACCAGTTGCTGATGCTCGGTGGGAACACCGGTGAGTGCCGAAAGAGTCCCCCGGGTTGCCGAGACCTCGGACGCGATACCATCGGCGACCTGGGCCAGCGCGTCGGCGGTGAGGCGCCCTTTCTTGAACCGCTCGACCTCAGCGTCGTACGCACTCGCCGTCCGCTCTTCGAGGTCGATCACTCGGGCCATTTCGCCGGTGACATCAGCAATGCCTCGCAGCGGGGCGGCGAAGATGACGGCCATCCCGAGGGTGGCGACCATCGTTGCGCACACCCGCCGTACGGGAGGCTTGTGGGCGCTGACTCGTGCGGCAAGGATGAGCCCGCTCGTGAGTCCCGCCACCAGACCGACCTGCATCGACTCGCCGAGGACGCCTTCGGTCGCCATGTTGTACACGACGAACACGACGGCACCGGGCCAGAGGCGCTTCAACGCGGCCAGCGGAATCGTCAGCGGCGAGCGCTGGGCCCATCCCCAGATCAGCGTGGCGAGCAACAGGCCGTAGATACCGAAGATACCCGCCGCCGCGCCGGCGCCGACGGCGACCGGGTGCGCGGATAAGCCCCACACACCAGCGAGAAGGCCCGACGCCATGTAGACGAGGGCGAATGCTGCCCGTCCGATCACGCGCTCGATCAGTGCGCCGGCCATCACGAGCCCGGCGATGTCGGCGATCACATGAAGCCATCCGCGATGGACGAACATTTCCGTGGCCAGTCGCCACCACTCGCCGTTGGTCGTCCGCGGCCCGATGCTCCCGCCCCACGAAATGAGCAGTTGCTCATCGGGGCTGCCACTGGTTCCGCATCGCATGAGGACGTAGACCGTCACGTATGCGGTCAGGAGCGCAGGTGTGACCAGTGCCCATCGCGTCCGCGCGCGAAGGGCGTCGTAAAAGTCCTCGCATCCGGCTGGAGTCGTCGTGATGAAGTCTCGCGCGCGCGCCAGCCAGTGGCGTGCGAGGCGAAGGAGTCTGTGCGCGTTCTGAATCCTCTCTTCGGGGCTCATGCCGCGCAGCGCCAGCCCAAGCACGACCGCGAGGAACACGATCATCGGCAGCACGTCATGGGCTTGGGTCAAGACGTGTGCCAGTCTGAGGATGCGAATCGGGACGGCTTTCGAGGCTGGCGGGGCGGGGCGGGTCGAGAGGGCACGACAAGACTCACAGTCGCACACGAGTCTTGTAATCCTATCTCCCGATCCAATACGAGATCTTGAAGAGGACAATGTCGTCTCCGGGCGCGCGAAACATGGCCCGCGCATCCGGACCCGGCGCGAAGCGCCCGGGGTTGGTGAAGTCCTGCTGCTGTCGTGTCCGCACGGCGTAGAAGTTGGACCCGGGCCGCAGTTCCCATCGGAGCACGGCGTTCAGGCGCAGCGACTTGAAGTTGTAGTCGGGGTCGCCAAACGAGAACGCGGGTGCGGCGCCGGCCGCACCGTCAGGATCTGCAATGCCGCGGCAATTCCCGCGATGCGCCGGCCGATTCGGGGAATTCATTCAGCCTGGCGCAGCCGGTTCTCGAGGATCTGATTGGGCGAGAAGCGCTCGAGCTGGAGGTAGTGCTCGGCCGCCGATACGAGCGCCGCTTCGGGAGTCAATCCGATGATCTCGCTCTCGAGTACCGCAACCCCATACCGCGCCGCTTCACGCCGAACGGCCTCCAACACACGGTGGATCGGCGTCTTTTCGAAATTCGTGAGATTGATCGACACCTGCACGATCTGCCGATCCTCCAGGGCGATCCCGATCGCCTTGACGAAGCGGAATCCGCCGCTGCTATAGCGAATCGCGCTGGCGATCTTTTTCGCGACATCCAACCGGTCGGTCGCGAGGTTGATGTTGTAGGCGATGAGCGGCATGCGCGCCCCGATCACGGATGCGCCGGCGGTCGGATGCGGCCTCGCCGGCCCGAAGTCCGGCGCCCATTCCGGTGACGTCATCTTCGCCGCAAGCCCCTCGAACTCCCCACGCCGGATGTCTTCCAGGTTGCGTCGCGTCGGAAGCGTCGCTGCCTCTTCGTAGAGGAACACCGGCACTTCGAACCGCGTGGCGACCTCGGCCGCGGTTTCTCGCGCCAGCGCGACACATTCGTCCATCGCCACGCCCTCGATGGGTACGAACGGCACGACATCCACGGCGCCAAGACGTGGATGCTCACCGCGATGCTCGCGCAGATCGATGCTCCCCGTGGCTTTGGCGAAGAGCGCCAGCACTGCCGCCTTCAGCGGCGCCGCTTCTCCGGCCAGCGTCAACACCGATCGGTTGTGTGACGGATCGGACGAGGCGTCGAGCAGACGAACGCCGCTGACACCGCGAACCGTCCGGACGAAGGACTGGACGAGGTCTGGCCGGCGGCCTTCGCTGACGTTCGGGATGCACTCGATGATCGCCATGGACTGCTTGTATCACACGCCGCAAATCGTTGACCCATGAAGACGTTTGCCCGATAATCGTCGTGCGCGACGCGTGGCAAGTCGCGTGTGTCCTGGATGTCCGAACCGCTTCGCACTGATCCTGCAGACCTGGGCCCGTTGAGCGAGGCTGATCGAGCCGCGCGCATCGAACAGTTGCTGCTGTCTGGTCTGGATCACTACTTCGGCGGCAACTACGAACAAGCCATCAACGTCTGGACGCGGGTGGCGTTCCTCGAACGTGGCCACGGCCGTGCGCGCGCGTATATCGAGCGCGCCCGCGGAGCGCTGGCCGAGCGGCAGCGCGAGTCCGAGGAGTTACTGCATACCGGCGTGGCGGCCTACCAGGCAGGCGACCTCGACACGGCGCGGGATCTGTTGACCCGAGCGGTCGAACAAGGCGGTACGAACGAGACCGCGCTCGTGTTCTTGCAACGCCTCAGCCGTCTCGACGCCGTGCCCGACGCCTCGCGTCAACAGGGACCGGTGATCCGCCCGCGCGCGCCGCTCGGCCCGCGCCGTCCGGTCACAGAGTCCAGCGCGGGTTGGCTGGTCACCATCGGCGCGTGCATCGTCGTGATTGGTCTGGTGCTGCTCAGCGCGCTGGCCGCGCGATCGTGGCTCGTGGAGCTGCCGGTCTCGGCTCCGCTCGGCGAGCCGGTCCAGGCCGAGGCGCTTCCAATCGTCCGCGCATCGGACACCCGCGTGAGTCGTGCGCGCGAGCTGTACGCGAACGGGCATCCACACGACGCGCTTCGCCTCCTGGGCGGCGTCGACATTGCCGACCCGCTGCGCGGCGAAGCCGATCGACTGACATCCGACATTCAGCGGGCGCTGCTGGCCGGTGCTCTCATTGCGCCCGCAGCCACCGCACCGGGAGGGGACGCACGATGAAGTGCCCGAAGTGCAGCTATCTCGGCTTCGAGACCGGCGACCGGTGCAAGAACTGCGGATACGACTTCTCGCTTCTCGCGACGTACACCCCTGCTGTAGATCCAGATCTCACCATTCGCGTACCGGACGAGATGCCGGAAGGCACGCACACGTCCTGGATGGATCGGCTGCACAGTGGCGTCGAGGACCTGCACGAGGCGCATGCCATGCCGGAGCCGTTGATCGCCGAAACGGCACCCGTGGAGCGCGTCACCGCGCCAGTGGCGGTCAGTCGCGCCGATTCGGCGTTTCCGCTCTTCGCGCCCGGCAGCGACGGTGACGATGAACCGTTGATCAAGCTGCCGTTGTCCCCTCGAACGCCGCTCTCTGTGCGTCGCACTCCAGAGCCGGCACGGTTTCGCCAGGCGCCGAAATCCGCACAGACCGACGGTCCAGAGCTTTCGCTCGAGTTTGCCGAGGACTCGTTCATCGATCGGGCTCCGAGCGCGTACGAATCGCCCGAGCCGCCCGCCGTGCCGATCGCCGAGGCGGAGTCGTGCAGCCTCGGACGCCGTGCCGTGGCCGGGCTGACCGACCACGCGATTCTCTTCGGGATCGACGCCGTCGTGGTCTATTGCACGCTGCGGATGGCGGCGCTGACGATGGGAGAGTGGTCGTTACTGCCTCCCGTTCCGATGCTGGCCTTTCTCCTTCTGTTGAAGCTCGCGTACTTCGGTGCCTTCACCGCCGCCTGCGGGCAGACGATCGGAAAGATGGCCGCGCGCATCCGCGTCGTCGCCGACGGCGCCACGCTCGATCCTGGGCGGGCGATTCGACGGACGCTGGTGGGAGCCGTGTCCCTGCTGGCGTTCGGCGCCGGGTTCATTCCCGCGTTCCTCGATCCTGACCGGCGCGCGCTGCACGACCGCGTCGCGCGGACTCGCGTGGTGGAACTCCCATCCGCCTGACCCGGATCGCGGGTCTCCCTGTCATGCGTCGCTTCGCGGTGTTCCTCGCTACCTGTGGGTACGTCGGCTATGCCCCGGTGGCTCCAGGCACGTTCGGATCCGCGGCGGGACTCGGCGTCTTCGTGCTCGTGCGGATGACGGGATCGAGCGTCGTCGAGATCGCGGTGATCGTGGCGTTGTTTGCCGCCGGTGTCTGGAGCGGGACCGAAGCCGAGCATCATTTCGGCGGCGTTGACCCTGGTGCGATCGTGCTCGATGAAGTAGTCGGCATGCTGATCACATTGGCCCTGCTGCCGGTCAACGTGGCCGGCGCGATCGTGGGCTTCTTGCTGTTTCGCGTGCTGGATGTCTTCAAGCCCTGGCCGTCCGGACGATTCGAGAGGCTGCCGGGCGGCTTGGGCGTGATGGCCGACGACGCCATGGCGGCGCTGTACGGGAATGTCCTGATGCGTGCCCTGATCGTGGTTGCACCCGCCGGCTGGCTGTCATGACGCCGCCTATCGAGAAGGCGCTGTCACATGCGGCGATCATCGCCGTGGGCAGTGAGCTGCTCACACCGTCGAAGCTGGACACGAATTCGCTCCACATCACCGAGCAGTTGAACCTGCTCGGGATCGACGTCACGGCGAAGGCCGTGGTCGGCGATGACCGGGACGAGCTCGCGCACCTGATCCGCTCCGTGTTCGAGCGCGTCGATCTGCTGATCCTCTGCGGCGGCCTTGGTCCGACCGACGACGACGTCACGAGAGAGGCGGTCGCGACGGTCCTCAATCGACCCCTGGCGGAGGACGAGGCGATCACGGCCCATCTGCGTGCCCGCTTCAAGGCTCGAGGCTTCGCAATGGAGATGCCCGAGATCAACCGCCGTCAGGCGATGGTGCCGGCCGGTGCGGTGGTGATCGAGAACACGCGGGGAAGCGCGCCGGGCCTCTGGATCGATCACGGCGATCGGAGCGTGGTGCTGCTGCCGGGACCGCCGCGCGAACTGAAGCCGATGCTGGCCACGCTCGTTGAGGGCCGCCTGCGGGCGCGTGCGTACGGTGCGTCGCTCGTGCGGCGCGTCGTGCGCATCGTGGGGCGGATCGAGTCGCACGTGGATGAAGTGCTCCAGCCGCTCTATCGAGAGTGGGCGCACGCGAGTCCACCGGTTGCCGCAACCATCCTGGCGGCGCTGGGCTCTATCGAGCTGCACCTGGCAGCGCGTGCCGTGTCACGCGAGGCGGTGGACGCCGCCCTCGACGCCGCGGTCCGCCGGGTGGTCGCCGTGATTGGCGCCGATGCGTACAGCGCCGACGGTCGACTGCTGGAGCAGGTCGTGGGCGATCTGCTCGTCGAGCGCCGCATGCATATCGGCGTGGCGGAGTCGTGCACCGGCGGGCTGATCAGCTCGCGACTGACCGATGTGCCCGGGAGCTCGCGTTATCTCGATCAAGGGGTGGTGACCTACGCGAACTCGGCGAAGACGGAGCTGCTCGGCGTCGCGCCTGAGATGCTCGAGGAGCACGGCGCAGTGAGCGAGCCGGTGGCGTTGGCGATGGCCGAAGGCATCAAGACGCGTGCGCGAGCCGACGTCGGGGTTGCAGTCACCGGCATCGCCGGTCCGACCGGTGGAACGCCTGACAAGCCAGTCGGGACGGTGGCCGTCGCCGCGGTCACCGAAGACGTCCGCCGCTCGCGGACGTTCCGCTTCTACGGCGAGCGCGAGCAGGTGAAGTTCCAGGCCTCGCAGGCGGCGCTCGACATGGTGCGGCGGATGCTCATGGAAGTGTGAAGTGCAAAGTGTGAAGTGTGAAGTGTGAAGTAAGGTAGTTGGTAGCTGGTAATGAACGAATTCCTCGCTATCGTCGCGGCGTATCTGATGGGATCGATTCCCTTCGCCCAACTGCTGTCGCGGCGGCGCGGGATCGATCTGCGCCGGGTCGGCAGCGGCAATGTGGGCGCGACCAACGTGCTGCGGACGGTGGGCATCCGCGCGGCGGTGCTGGCGATGGTGCTCGACGCGGTGAAGGGCACCGTCGCGGTGCTGATTGCTCAGCGGCTGACGCCCGGCGTGGCGGCGCCGGTGGCCGCCGGGCTGGCCTCGGTCATCGGCCACGTCTATCCCGTGTGGCTGCGGTTTCGCGGCGGGAAGGGTGTGGCGACTGCGGCCGGCGCGTTCGGCGTGTTGATTCCGGTGGCCATTGGTGTCGCGGCCGCGGTGTTCGTGCTGGTCGTCGGCCTGACCCGATTCATTTCAGTGGGATCGATGGCCGCGGCGCTGACGCTTGCCGCGTGGGCCCTGGCCAGCGATGCGCCGACAAGCATCGGCATCGGCGCGGCGATCGCCGCCCTCGTCGTTATTCACGGTCATCGTGCGAACCTGGCGCGGCTGGTGGCCGGCACCGAGCGTCGTATCGGTCAGCGCGCGATCACGGACGCAGTCCGTTAGGAGGATCCGATTCGTCAAGTCACCATACTCGGGGCGGGAGGCTGGGGTACGGCACTCGCCGTACACCTCGCTCGGGTCGGCCACGACGCGCGTCTCTGGGCGCGGGACCCGGCGCTGGCCGCGGAGATGCGCGAGCGCCGGGAGAACCGAGTGTATTTGCCGGACATCCCGTTTCCGGGCAACGTGCGCGTGACCTCCGATCTCGCGGACGCGCTCGACGGCAGCGAGTTCATCGTCGCGGCGGTGCCCTCGCACGGCACGCGCGACGTGCTGCGCCGCGCCGCACCGTACGTCACGCGAGGCTCGACGATCGTCAGTGCGACCAAAGGTCTCGAACGCGACACGCTGTTTCGTGTCTCGGAGATTCTCGAGCAGGAGTTTGGCGGCGCGGTGAAGGTCGCCGTCCTCTCCGGTCCGAGCTTTGCGATCGAGCTGGCGCGTGAGCTGCCGACGGCCGTGTCCATCGCCTCACGCGACGCTGCCGTGGTCGAACGGGTGCAGGCGGAATTCAAGGCGCCGTACTTCCGCTTGTATGGGACCGACGACCTCGTGGGTGTGGAGATCGGCGGCGCGCTGAAGAACGTCATCGCGATCGCGGCTGGTGTCGTCGAGGGCCTGGGTCTCGGACACAACGCCCTCGCCGGGCTGATCACGCGGGGTCTCGCAGAGATGTCGCGGCTGGCGTGCGCGGCTGGGGCCAAGCGCGAAACCCTTGCCGGCCTGACGGGCCTGGGTGATCTCGTGCTGACGTGCACCGGGCGACTGAGTCGCAACCGCCACGTCGGCGTGGAGCTGGCGAGCGGACGCGCCCTGCAGGACGTGCTGGGCGGCATGAAGATGGTGGCCGAGGGCGTGCGCACCACCGAAGCCTCGCTCGCGCTCGCGGCACGGTACGGCGTGGAGCTGCCGATTGCCGTGCAGGTCGGAGAGCTCCTGGCCGGACGGAAGGACGCACGGACCGCGTTGTACGAGCTGATGATTCGCCCGCAGCGAGCTGAGGTTGGTTAGGAGTTGAGTAGGAGTTGAGTATTGGGCTTTCTTGATCGACTTCGCGAGGGACTGACCCGGACGAAGCAGCAGATTGTCAGTCGCTTCGAAGAGATCGTCCAGCAGGCCGACTCCGCGGAGCAGCGCGTGCGCCCGATCGACGTCGATACGATCGAGGCACTCGAAGAATTGTTGATCTCTGCTGACGTCGGCATCCCGGCAACCGAGCGCATCGTGATGGCCGTCAGGGGCCGGTCCCGCCATGGTGAGAGTCTTCGCGATCTCGTCAAGGAGGAAATCCGCAAGGTCTTCGACAACGTCGAGCAGCCGGTGCCCAACGGGCAGAGCCCGCACGTCACGCTGATCGTCGGCGTGAACGGCACCGGGAAGACGACCACCATCGGCAAACTCGCGAACCTGTTGAAGGCGTCCGGCAAGCAGCCACTGATCTGTGCGGCGGATACGTTTCGCGCCGCAGCGGTGGAGCAGCTCGAGATCTGGGCGAAGCGCGCCGACGTGGACTTCGTCCGCGCGAAAGAGGGCTCCGACCCCGCCGCCGTGGTCTTCGACGCGATTCAGTCTGGGAGGACGCGCGGCCGCGATCCCATCCTCGTGGACACCGCCGGCCGGCTGCACACGCGCGTCAACTTGATGAACGAGCTGGACAAGATCCGCCGCGTCGCGGCGCGCGCGTCCGAAGGCGCGCCGCATGAAGTCCTGCTCGTCCTCGACGCGACGGTGGGGCAGAACGGCCTGCAGCAGGCGCGCGAGTTCATGAGCGTCGCCGGCGTGACCGGCATCGTGCTCACGAAGTTGGACGGCACCGCCAAGGGCGGCGTCGCCGTCTCGATCGCGCACGATCTCAAGCTGCCGATTCGATACGTCGGCGTCGGGGAAGGCATCGACGATCTGATTCCGTTCTCGGCGCAGGACTACGTGGACGCGCTCTTCCAGGACAAGTGGTAGACGATGCACGGTGGATGCGGCGGGCGCTCGAGCAGGCGCGCCGCGGTCTAGGGCGGACGACGCCCAATCCCGTGGTCGGCGCCTGCGTGGTGTCCGATGACGGGGTTGTCGTGGGACAGGGCGTGACCTCGCGCGCTGGCGAGGCCCACGCCGAAGTGCACGCACTGGACGAAGCGGGCGAGGCCGCCCGCGGCGCCACGTTGTACTGCACGCTCGAGCCGTGCAGCCACACCGGCCGCACAGGCCCGTGTACCGAACGCATCATCGCCGCGGGTATCCGGCGTGTCGTGGCGGCGATGGAGGATCCGTTCCCGCTCGTAAGCGGGTGCGGGTTCGCGGCGCTCCGCGCGAACGGCATCGACGTGGACGTCGGCGTGGAGCAGGATGCCGCGGTGCGATTGAATCAGCCCTTCCTCACCACGGTGCGAGAGGGCCGGCCGTTCGTCACCCTGAAGGCGGCGACGAGCCTCGATGGCCGAATCGCCGCGGGTCGCGGGCAGCGCACGCAACTGACCTCCGAGAGTGCACTGCGGCATGCGCAGTTCATGCGCGCGCAGGTCGATGCCGTCGGCGTGGGGTCTGAAACCATCCTCGTGGACGACCCTCTCCTGACGGTCCGGGAGCTCTATCGCGAGCGGCCGCTGGCGCGCGTGATCTTCGACCGGCGCCTTCGAATCTCCCCACAGGCACGGATTTTTTCGACTATTTCGACCGGCCCGGTCATCGTAGTAACGTCTGCTGATGGGGCCGACTCAGCACGGCGGCAGGCGCTCAGTGCGTGCGGGGCGACGGTCATGACCGTCGATGAGGAAGGCCCGCCGATGGCCTGCGCCCTGCGACAGCTTGCGGCATCGGGCATACAGAGCCTGGTGCTCGAAGGTGGAGCGTCGATACACGCGGCGGCCTGGGACGCGGGTGTTGTGGACTACGTCCAACTGTACGTGGCGCCCGTGTGGCTGGGTCCCGAGGGAGTCCCGCTGTTGGCTGGACGCGCGTTCTCGACCGCGGCGCTCGTCGAGTCACACGTCGAACAGCTTGGGCCGGATGTGTTGATCGAAGGCTATGTTCACAGGCCTCATTGAAGCCGTCGGGCACGTGAGCGAGTTGCGGCCGATACCGTCCGGATATCGCGTGCGGATCCGTTCGAGGCTGGCGCCGGAGCTGACGCTCGGTGAGAGTATCGCCGTCAATGGCGTGTGCCTGACGGTGACCGCGGTTGACGGCGACGTGATGCAGGCCGACATCGGCCCCGAGACCGTGCGCGTGACGACGCTGGGGGAATTGCGGTCCGACCAGCCGGTGAACCTCGAACGGTCGATGCGCACGGGCGACCGCTTCGGCGGCCACTTCGTCCAGGGCCACGTCGATGGCACCGGAACGGTGGAGGCGTTGCGGCAGGATGGCGACTCGCACTGGGTGACCATCGGGTTTCCAGCAACGCTGGCGCCGCTCCTCATCCACAGGGGTTCGGTGAGTGTCGACGGCATCAGCCTGACCGTGGCTGCGCTTGGCGAGACGCACTTCGACGTGATGATCATCCCCTTTACGTGGGGACACACGAACATGGCCTCGCGTCGCGCCGGGGACCGCGTCAACCTGGAATGTGACATGGTGGGGAAGTACGTCGCCCGCGCCGCGGAGTTGTCGGAGAAGGACCGCCTGAAGGCGGCCCCCACGATCTGAACCTTCTGAACGAGACGTAGGGGCCGCCTTCAGGCGGCCCGGATGACATGACAACCAAGAACGGAAAGCTCCACATCGCCAAAGGCGCCCGCCGGCGCGGTCCCTTTGCCACGATCGACGAAGCGATCACCGCGATTCAGGCGGGCCGCATGCTCGTCGTGGTGGACGATGAGGATCGCGAGAACGAGGGCGACCTGACGATGGCGGCCTCGAAGGTGACGCCGGAAGCGATCAATTTCATGGCCCGCCACGGCCGCGGGTTGATCTGCCTGGCCATGGTGCCCGAGCGGCTGGACCATCTCGACATCCCGCTCGAGGTCGCGGACAACTCCTCCAGGCGGGACACCGCAATGTGCGTGTCGATTGACGCGCGGGACGGCACCACCACCGGCATCTCCGTGGCCGATCGTGCCGCTACGGTTCGCGCGACGCTCGCCCCCGATGCGAAGCCGCGAGATTTGACCCGGCCCGGACACGTGTTCCCGCTGCGGGCGCGAACCGGCGGCGTGCTGGTTCGCTCGGGTCACACCGAAGCCGCGGTCGACCTCGCCCGCATTGCCGGCATGGAACCGGCGGGCGTGATCTGCGAAATCATGAACGAGGACGGCACAATGGCCCGCGTGCCGGAGCTGACGAAGTTCGCCGGGAAACACGGTCTGCCGATGATCACCATCGCCGACCTGATTCAGTACCGCATGCGCACCGAGCGGCTGGTGAAGCGGGCGGCGACGGCCGCGCTCCCGACCGAGCATGGCGCCTTCCGCATTCACGCCTACGAGAGCCAGCTCGATAACCAGACGCACGTCGCGCTGGTCCGCGGTGAGATTGGCGACGGCAAGGACGTGCTGGTCCGCGTGCACTCGAAGTGCCTCACCGGCGACGTGTTTCACTCCGCGCGCTGCGACTGCGGCGCGCAGCTCGATGCGGCGATGGCGGCGGTGGCCAAAGAAGGGCGCGGCGTCCTGTTGTATCTGAATCAGGAAGGCCGGGGCATCGGCCTCGTCAACAAGATCCGCGCCTACGAGCTGCAGGATCAGGGGCTCGACACCGTCGAAGCCAACGAGCGCCTCGGGTTCAAGCCCGACCAGCGCGACTACGGCATCGGCGCCCAGATCCTCAGCGACCTGGGCATCAAGACCATGCGACTGCTCACGAACAACCCGCGAAAGTTCGTCGGCCTGCAGGGCTACGGCCTGGCCGTTTCCGAAGCCGTCCCCCTGGAGATTCCCGCAAGCGACTCTACCCGGAAGTACCTCAAGACCAAGAAGGACAAGCTGGGGCACAACCTGTCGTCCGTGTGAACCGGTTCTTGGTTCGTGGTTCTTGGTTCTTGGTCATCCGTGTAGTGGCGGGTCTTAAGACCCGCCTCTACGGCTTCCCCAGTGAACCACCAGCCGCCGGCCGGCGTCTTGCCCGAGTGAAGTCAGATGCATGAGCGTGCCGACCGACTCGCGGGCAGTTTCGTGACCGTGGACCACGAGCTGGAACACGAGTTCGAGACGCGGCTCGTCGAGTCGTCCACTCTGGCCTATCGGGTCGCGTTCAGCGTGTTGCGACAGCGCGAGGACGCCGAGGACGTGGCGCAGGAGGCGTTTGCCAAGGCGTATCGCAGCTTCAGGCAGCTGCGCGACCGCGAACGATTCCGGGCATGGCTGGTACGGATGACGTGGCGCATGGCTCTGGATCGGCAGCGGGCGAACCGGCGGCGGGCCGCGCGGGAATTGCTGGTCGAGATCGAGCCGCCGCCCGCGATGTCGGACCCGGCGGTCACGCGCGAGCGCGCCGAACAGCTATGGGTCGCGATCGACGGCTTACCCGAGAAACTGCGCCTGGTTGTGGTCCTCGCGGGCATCGAGGGGCACGACATTCGCGAAGTCGCGGCGCTGTTGGATCTGCCTGACGGGACCGTGAAGTCGCGGCTCTTTCTGGCGCGGAAACAGCTCAAGGAACGATTGTCATGGATGGTCACAAACACTCCGGCGCGTTGACCGACGAGACGCTCGAGCGCGACGTTGAAGGGATGCTCGCCGTCGAGCCGTCGCCGGACTTCCTCGCGCGCGTCCGGACCCGTGTGGCGGATGCACCGGCGCCGATGTCCTGGCGCCTCTTCTCGCCATTCCGGTGGGTGTTCGTGGTGGCGGCAGTCGCTGTGGTGATCGTTGCAGGCACGGTAGTCTGGCGGTCATTGGATTCGGCACGTGCGATCGATGGCGCGGCGCCGACGCCTCTGGTGGTGGAGACGCCAACGCCTCCGGCTGCAGTGAATCCGACGGAGGTCGTATCGCAGCCCCCGCAATCGATCGAGCCCGTGCGCCGGGGCCCCGATCTGCGTCGCGCGCGGCGCATCGCCCCCGTATCCGAGAGGAGCAACCTCGTGGCGGTCGTCGCGCCGGAGGATGCACGGGCGTTCGAGCGCCTGTTGGCGAGTCTCCGCAGGCCGGACGTCGTGCTGGTCCTCAGCACCGATACGACGGGGCCCGTGGCGCTGTCAGCTCCGAGCATCGAGATCGCACCGATTGACATCGAACCTGTGCCACCTATCGCACAGCTGGAAGGAGGCGTCGAGTGAGACCCTATCGACAGACACTGACTCTTGTCGCGGTGGCATTGTTCGCGCTCGCCGGCGCAGCCGGCGCGCAGCAGCCGCAATCAAAGCCGCAGCCCCAGCCCGCCGGACAGCAACAGCCCCAACCGGCGGCGCAGCAACAGGCTCAGCCCGCGCCGCAGCCGGATCTGCAGCCCGTCGCACGACCGAGGCAGCAACCGCTTGTCCCCCTCGAAGTCCAAGTGGTGATCTCCCGCTATCAAGGCGAAAAGCGCGTTAGCAGCGTGCCCTACGTGCTGGCCGTAAACGCCAACAGCACGAACGCCCAGTTGAACATGGGCGCGGAGGTGCCGGTCGCCTCGTCAACGTTCATGCCCGTTGCCGACGGCAAGCCGTCTCCTGCGCCGATTCGCTCGTACAACTACAGGCAGATCGGAACCCAAATCGAATGCGGAGCCAGTTCCGCGGATGACGGCCGTTTCGAGTTGAGCATCTCCGTCGATGACAGTTCAGTGTTCACGAGGGAGGAGGCCTCGAGTGCGGGTGTCGGCGACATGCCCGTTTTCCGGAGCTTCCGGTCACGGAACAGGGTGCTGCTCAGAGACGGCCAGTCGCGGCAGTACACAGCCGCGACGGACAAAGTCAGCGGAGAGACCGTCAAGATCGACGTCACATTGAAGGTCGTGAAATGAATGGACGGGCCGCCTGAAGGCGGCCCCCACGCCAACCGGTGTTACGCCAGCGGGTGTTCGGCGATCAGCAGATCCTGAACGACCTGCCCGCCGATCAGATGCTCCTGGATGATCCGCTCGAGCGCGGGCGGATCACACGCGCCATACCACGCGCCTTCCGGGTAGACGACGGCGATCGGACCGCCTTCGCAGATCTTGAGACAGTTCACCTTGGTCCGCAGGATGCCGCCCTGATCGGACAGGCCCAGCTCCTTCAGGCGGCCCTTCAGAAACTCCCACGCCGCCGCGCCGCGCACCAGGTCGCAGCATTTGGGCTTGGTCTGTTCCGCGCAGAGAAAGATGTGGCGGCGGGCGACGTGCACGCCGATGGTGGTGGCGATTTTCTGTTGGGCGTCGGACATGATGTTCAGGCGGGTCTAAAGACCCGCCTCTACGCTGCTCCTCTACTTTTGTGACGGGATCCGCGGCGCGCTCGCGTTGGGGGGAATCCACGGCTTGATGCGCCCTTCCCACAGTCCTCGATTGTTCTCCTCGCACGAGTACTCGAAGAGGTCACCGCCCGACAGCGTCATGATGCGCTCGTTGGTCCAGGGCGTCGTATACATGGCCGGATCGTCGATGGTGATCGTGTAGGCCACGTGTCCCGCGTCGACGTGCTTGAACGTCTGGACCAGGTGCAGCTTGTCACTGTGCGGGTGGCCCACGGTGTCGAGTCGCGTATAGCCATTGAAGCCGATCGTGTCGATGACCAGCGTGTCGCCGTCCCACTTGGCGATGGAGTTGCCGAACCACGTCGGGTCCACGTCCTTGGGATGCTCGGTCCGGAAGGGAACAACGTGGAACCAGGTGCTGACTTCGAAGAGGAACGCCACGTACTTGTCGTTCTGCATGATCTGAATCGGGTAGGGGGCGTTCATCGACCGCGCCAGCCCGTATGGCAGGCAGCTGCCCGTGTAGTCGCCGTCCTTTTCGGGGTTGTACGCCTTGATGTTCGCGAGTCCGGCTGGCGAGTAGGGCAGGTCAGCCGGACCCTTCTGCAGCGCCGGGTTTCTTTTATTCGTCGCGGTCATGTCTGGCACGTATTGGTGGTCCCAGACGCCGCTGAAGTCAGGCCTGCCGCTCGGCAGACGTGTCATCGGTCCGTTCGGAGGGGTCCAGCCGGTCTGCCCGGTGCCCACGATCGGCGACAGGGCAACGAGGGTCGACATCAGCACGACGGTCAGCATGAAACGGGCGCGAATTGTCATCGGCAGCGTCCTCTAGGCAGCCCATGCTCTAAGCAAGCACTGTCCCGCAGGCGATTATAAGCGAGTGCCGGCTTGCCACACCGGTCAACCTGCCATAAGATAAGGGTTTGTTCGATTCACTGAGCACCCGGATACAGCAGGCGTTCACCGCCCTTCGGGGCGAGGTGCGGCTGACCGACGAGCACATCGAGTCCGCGCTGCGGGAGATCCGCCTGGCGCTGCTCGAGGCCGACGTCAACTTCCAGGTCGTCAAGGCGTTCATCGACCGTGTCCGCGACAAGGCGACCGATCAGGCGGTCCTCAAGAGCCTGACGCCCGTCCAGCACGTGGTCAAGATCGTCCGCGACGAGCTGCTGGGGCTGTTCGGGGACACAGAAGGCGGGCTCACGAAAGACGCGCCGACGCCGCGCGTCGTGCTGCTCCTCGGGCTCCAGGGTTCGGGTAAGACGACCACGTCCGGCAAGCTCGGACGATGGCTGAAGCGGCAGGGCAAGCACCCGTTGATGGTCTCGACCGACGTGCGCCGCCCCGCCGCCATCGAGCAGCTCGCGGTGGTCGCTGAGAAAGCGGACGTTCAGGTCTACGCGCCCGAGACGATGGATCCGGTGGCGCGCGCATCAGGGGCGCTGGCAGAGGCCAGGGCGAAGGGGTTCGATACCGTCATCGTCGATACCGCCGGGCGGTTACACATCGACGAAGAGCTGATGGACGAACTGCAGGCGATCAAGAACGCCGTGCAGCCGTCGGATCTGCTCTACGTCGCCGACTCGATGACCGGGCAGGACGCGATCAAGAGCGCGGGCGAGTTCAACCGCCGCGTCGGTGTGACGGGTGTCGTGCTGACGAAGCTCGATGGTGATGCCCGGGGCGGTGCAGCGCTGTCGGTCGTCTCGGTCGTCGGCGTACCGGTGGCGTTCATCGGGAGTGGCGAGCAGCTCGAGGACCTGGAGCTCTTTCACCCCGACCGCATCGTGTCGCGGATGCTCGGCATGGGCGACGTGCTGTCGCTCATCGAGAAGGCGGAGCAGGCGCTCGACGAGGGTGAGGCTGAACGGCTCGAGGAGAAGCTTCGGAAGAACGAGTTCACGCTCGACGATTTCCGGTCGCAGCTGAAGACGATCAAGCGCATGGGGCCGCTCGAGAGCGTCCTGGGCATGATCCCCGGGATGGGCGCCATGAAGCAGCTGGCCGACCACAAGCCCGACGAGAAGCAGTTGGGCCGGGTCGAAGCGATTATCTCGTCGATGACGCCGCACGAGCGGCGGAACGACCAGATCATCAACGGCAGCCGGCGGAAGCGGATCGCGGCGGGCAGCGGCACGTCGGTTGAAGAAGTGAATCGACTGCTCAAGCAGTTCACCGAGATGCGACGAGTGATGAAGATGATCGGCCAGGGCGGCATAGGGGCCATGCGGGGCATGAAGAACATGCCCAAGCTGGCTCGCGGTACCGAGGGATTTGCCCCGTCCGGCGGGAAGAAGCGGAAGAAGGGCGGCCCCTGGGGCCTCATGAAGTCGCGGTAAACTCCCAACCCCGGCCGTCAACTCCCGCTTGGGAGTTGGGAGTTGGGCTCTTTGGGAGTTGTTTGAAAGTTGGGAGTTGAGAAGATGCTAGTCATTCGTATGAGACGCGTGGGGACGACGAAGAAGCCGTACTTCCGCGTGGTGGTGACCGAAGCCAAGACGGCGCGCGAGAGCAGCTTCGTCGAGAACGTCGGCACCTACAATCCGCGTTCGAAGCCGGCGCGGGTCGAGATCAACAAGGAACGCGTACAGCACTGGCTGAAGCTGGGCGCGCAGCCGTCTGACTCCGTGCGGACGTTGCTGGCGAAGCATCTGTCGCGCGACCTGTCGGCCCCGGCCGTGCCGACGCCGACGGCGCAGTAATGGCGGGCGAATCGGGCGAGACGCCGCCCAACCCGGTGAGGACCATGGTTGAAGTGATCGTGCGCGCCCTCGTCGATCATCCCGAGGCGGTGAAGGTCCACGAATCCTCACGCCGGGGTACGACGGTGCTCGAGCTGACGACCGCGCCGGGTGACATGGGCAAGATCATCGGACGTCAGGGCCGCACCGCCGCCGCGCTGCGCACGCTCGTCGCGGTGACCGCCGAGCGGCACGGCGTCAAGGCGCAGTTGGATATACGGGACTGATGTGACCGGGATTCGGGATTCGGGATCCGGGATTCGACACTCGCAACCCGAGACCGATGAATTCCGAACGGCGAGTCCCGAGTCCCGAGTCCCGAGTCCCGGCGAGTGGGACCAGATGGTGCTCGTGGGTCGCATCGCGCGGCCGCACGGCCTCCGTGGCCAGGTCATCGTCACACCGGACACGGACTTCGTCGAGGATCGGTTCAAGGCTGGCGCGACCTTCTGGACCCAGTCGGCACACGGCGCGGAGCAGTTGATCGTCGCCACTGCGCGGGTGCAGAACGGCCGCCCGGTGGTCGGGTTCGAAGGGTTCTCGACGATCGACGAGGTGGAGCGTCTGTCCGGGCTGGAGTTGCGGGTGCCCGAGAGCGAGTTGAAGGCGCTCGGCGAGGGTTCGTACTACCACCATCAGCTCATGGGCTGCGTGGTCGAGACAACAGCCGGCGAGCGCGTCGGCGAGGTGGTGCGGGTTGAGGGCGGGGCGGCCGGGAGCCTGCTGGTGATCGCGAGCCCACGCGGAGAAGTGCTGGTTCCGCTGGTCGCCACGGTGTGCGTGGAGGTCGACATCGCCGGCCGGCGGATTCGGATCGATCCCCCGGCGGGTTTGTTGGAGCTGAACGAAATACGGAGACCGACTCGAACGCCTCGAACGATCCGAACGGAGTGAGCGATCCGAACGGACCGAACGATCCGAACGATCCGAACGCGTCAATGAAGTTCGACATCGTCACGATCTTCCCGCGGATGATCGAGGCCGGCCTCGCGGAGGGCGTGGTCAGTCGAGGAATCGAACGGGGACTCCTCGATGTCCGCGTGCACGACCTGCGGGAGTTCACCACCGACCGGCACCGAAGCGTGGACGACGTGCCGTATGGCGGCGGGCCGGGGATGGTGATGAAGCCGGAGCCGCTGATGCGGGCGGTTGAGCACATTCGCACCGTACGTGGAACGCCGGACGCCATCGTGCTGCTGTCGCCGCAGGGCAGGACGTTCACGCAGGCGGAGGCAGAGCGGTTCGGTCGTCTCGGGCACGTGGCGTTCCTGTGCGGCCGATACGAAGGGATGGACGAGCGGGTCCGGGAGCTCGTCGCAACCGAGGAGCTGTCGATCGGCGACTACGTGCTGAGCGGTGGGGAACTGCCGGCACTGGTCGTGGTCGATGCGGTGAGCCGGCTGGTGCCGGGCGTGGTCGGGGACCAGCAGTCGGTGGCCGAAGATTCGTTCTCGCGCGGCCTGCTCGACTACCCGCACTACACGCGCCCGGCCGAAGTCGCGGGCCGGCGGGTGCCGGACGTGCTGCTCTCGGGGCATCACGCTGAGGTGCGCCGGTGGCGCCGGAAGGCGGCGCTGGCCAGGACGCTCGAGCGGCGTCCGGAATTGCTCGCGGGAGCCGCGCTCGATGACGAAGAGCGGGCCCTGCTGGACGAGATCAAGAAGGAGACGGAATCATGAGCGCGATAGAGCTGGTCGAGAAGTCGCAGATGACCGAACGGCCCGACATGAAATCTGGAGACACCGTTCGCGTGCACGTGAAAGTGCGCGAAGGTGACAAAGAGCGTATCCAGATTTTCGAGGGGATCGTCATCGGCATGCATCGCGGCGGCGTGCGCGCGTCGTTCACGGTGAGAAAGGTGTCCTTCGGCCAGGGCGTGGAGCGCATCTTCCCGCTGCACTCGCCGACGATCGCCAAGGTCGACGTCGTGCGGTCGGCGCGTGTGCGCCGCGCGAAGCTGTACTTCCTGCGCGATCTGAAGGGCAAGGCCGCGAGGATGAAGGAAACCAAGCGGACCACGTAAACTCAACCCCCAACGCCCAATCCGTTGCAGATTCCAACTCCCAAGTGTTGGGAGTTGGCCGGGCGTTAGTTGTTGGGAGTTGGGAGTTCACGCAGATGGTTAGGGTGCGTGCCATGAGAACTCTCGAGAACGCCCTGCGGCGTTGGGGGTTCTATCGCGTGGCCGGCTGCGACGAAGTGGGGCGCGGCTGCCTGGCCGGTCCGGTTGTGGCCGGCGCCGTCATCCTCGATCCGGACTGCCACATTCCGGGTCTTGCCGATTCCAAGACCGTCGCGGCGGAGGAGCGCGAGCGTCTCCACGCGCTGATCACGAAGAAGGCCCTGGCCTGGTCGGTGGCCTTCCTCGAGCCTGCCGAGATCGACGCGATCAACATCCATCAGGCGTCCCTCCAGGCGATGCGACGGGCCGTGCTCGCCATCGCGCCGCTCCCGGACATGGTGCTGGTCGACGCGTTTCGCATTCCTGATCTGGAGATCGCCCAACGCGGCGTGCTTCACGGCGACCGTCGCTGCGCGGCCATTGCTGCCGCCTCGATCGTGGCCAAGGTGACCCGCGATCGTCAGATGATGACCGAGCACGCGCTGGATCCGCGCTACGGCTACGACCGCCACAAGGGCTACGCCACCGCCGACCACCGCGCCGCCGTCGAGCGGTTCGGGTACTCTCCGCTGCACCGCCGCTCCTTCCGGTCGCAGGGAAGTCTGTTTGACCTTTAACCTTTACCCTTTGAACTTCCCACGGTGATGCGGCTGCTGCTGACGGCGTTCTTCTTCGAGGCCGGAGTGGTCCTGCTGCTCGTGCCCTGGTCGACGTACTGGGAGCGGAACTATTTCGTGCAGGCGCTGCCCGTGCTTCAGACGCTTCTGACCAACGACTTCGTACGCGGTGCGGTGTCGGGCCTCGGCCTCGTGAATCTGCTGGCCGGCCTGGTCGAGATCTGGTCGTTCCTGACGACCCGGCACGTCGCGGAGCCCTACGTCTCGATTCGTACGCCGGCGCCTGAGGAGTAAACCGTGCGCCCGGTCGTGTGCATGATTACCGACCGCCAGCGATTCGGTGGCAACGCCGAGGACCTGCTGATCGCCCGCGTCGCGGCGGCCGCGGCCGCGGGCGTCGACCTGGTGCAGGTTCGCGAGCGGGACATGGAGGGCGCGGCCCTCACGCGGCTCGTGACCCGGTGCGTACAGGCCACGACCGGGACACGAACGCGGGTGCTGGTCAACGATCGCCTCGATATCGCGATCGCGGCTGGCGCCCACGGCGTGCACCTCCGAGGCGACTCGATGCCGGCGCACAGAGCGCGAGCCCTCACGCCGCCGGGGTTTCTGATTGGCCGCTCGGTGCATACAGTGGACGAGGCCGTTCGCGTCACCGCAGACGGTGGGCTCGATTACCTGCTGCTGGGGGCGGTGTTCGACACCCAATCCAAGCCTGGGGCAGTGGCGGCTGGTATCGACGTGCTCGCGGGAGTGGCGGCGGCAACCGCTCTTCCGGTGTTGGCGGTCGGCGGTGTGACTGCGAACCGTGTGCACCAGCTCGCGGGCACTGGGTGCGCAGGTTTTGCCGCGATTGGCTTCTTCGCCGGGGACGAGGGCGAGCCTCTCGAGGAGGTGGTCGCCGCGGCCTCACAGGCGTTTGAGAAGGGATGACTGATGGATACGGGCTTTAGAACGCCGCTGTTGGATCTCTTCCGACGAGGCGAGGTCGCTCCCGACGTCAAGATGATGGCGGCTCAGGGCGCGCTCGCGCCGCGCGCACACGAGCAGATTGGGCTCCTCGTGCTGCTTCACAGCGACGCCGATCCGGAGATTGCGCGCACGGCGGAGGCGACACTCCAGGCCATTCCACCCGAGTCGATTGCCGCGTTTCTTGCGCGGTCTGATGCACCGGCCGAGCTGCGCACGTTCTTCGCCGCGCGCGGCATCGAGCCGGCGCCGGCCCCCGCGCCAGACGCCGAAGCCGATGCCCCGATCATCGACACCGCGCCCGAGGTTGCGCCCGAAGAGGAGGCGGCGGATACAGCCACGGCCCTGCAGCGGCTGGCGGCCATGAACGTTCCGCAGAAGGTCCAGCGTGCGACGAAGGGCTCGCGCGAGGAGCGGGCCATTCTCATTCGCGATCCCAACAAGATGATCTCGATGGCCGTCCTGAGCAGCCCGAAGCTGACGTCCACCGAAATTGAGGGCTACGCGCGGGGAGGCAACATTTCTGAGGAGTGTCTGCGGGTCATCGCCCAGACGCGGGCGTGGATGAAGAACTACAACGTCGTGTACGCGCTCACGAAGAATCCGAAGACACCCGTGGCCATCTCGATGAACCTGCTGGCCCGGCTCACCGAGAAGGACCTGCGTCAGCTGTCGACGGATCGAAACGTGCCCGACGTGCTGAGGGTCACGGCGAGGAAGAAAGTGGTTATCGATAAGTAGAAAAGTGGAAAAGTGGAAAAGTTGAAAAGTAGGTTGAAAGTGCAACCAGCTGCTGCGATCGAAGCGGCAAGAGCGCACTTATCGTCTTACTTTTCCACTTCTTCGACTTCTTCCACTTTTCAACTTTGCCGCCCAGTCTCTTCTCATCTGGGCGAGTCCCTCCATGTAGACCGTCGCCTTCTCACGCTCTTCTTCGCTGCCGAGGCTCTTGAGCAGCTCGATGGCGTGGGCGAGGTCGTGTTCGATGCTCTGACGCGTGGTCTTGAAGTAGATCCGCCGAATCTCCGCGAGCGCGGCCGCCGGATCGGGCGGGCCCTTTTTCAGGGATTGCAGCGACACGAAACCGGCGGGAGGCTTGGCCATCTCATCCCCTCCGATTCCGGCGAAGCTGTGCGCGAAGGGCATCGAGTCCGCGGGTGTTGAGCACGTCCTCGGGACGGGCCCACGCCCGCCGCGCCATCTGGACGCCCCACTTCAGACGGTCGAGCGCGGTGGCGGCATGCGCATCGGTCGAAATGATGAGAGGGACGCCGTGCTCGCGCGCGAGGCGCGCGTGCGCGTCGCCAAGATCCAGCCGCTCTGGTTGACAGTTGATCTCGAGCGCCACGCCGCGCTCCGCCGCCTTTCGTACGATGGCGCCCATGTCGATCCCGAGCGGCTCGCGCTTGAGGAGCCGCCGGCCGGTGGGGTGTCCGAGCACATCAACCCACGGGCAGTCCAGCACGCGCAGCAGGCGGTCGGTCATCTGCGACTGATCCTGCGAGAAATGTGAGTGCACGGAGGCGACCACGAAGTCGAGCTGGGCCAGGCAATCGTCGGCGAGATCGAGGCGGCCGTCCTGCAGAATGTCGCACTCGATGCCGGCCAGCAGCGTGAGCCCTTCGAATCGGCCGTTCAGGCCCCGCACCCTGGCGGCATGCGCGAGCGCCCGTTGCTCGTCGAGCCCGTTGGCCATCGCCAGCGCCTTGCTGTGGTCGGTGATGGCGATGTACTGGTGCCCGAGGCGATGCGCGGCGGCCGCCATCGTCTCGAGATCGTCGCGGCCGTCGGTGGCCGTGGTGTGCATGTGCAGGTCGCCGCGAAGGTCGGACACCGAGACGAGCCGGGGCAGCGATCCGGCAACCGCGGCTTCGATCTCACCACGGAGCTCTCGAAGCTCGGGCTCGACCCAGGACATGCCCAGCGCCTGATAGATGCCTTCCTCGGTGTCGCCGGCGATGCGTTGATCGTCGTCTGCCCGGAACAACCCGTACTCGTTCAGTTTGAGGCCGCGTTGCACCGCCCGATCGCGGACCGCGATGTTGTGCGCCTTGGAGCCGGTGAAGTACTGCATCGCGGCGCCGCGGCTTTCCGTCGGCACCAGGCGGAGGTCCGTCTGGTAGCCGCCGCTCAACCTCACGCTGGACTTGGTCGACCCCTGGCCCAGGATGCGCTCGACGCGCGAATAGGCGATGAAGGCCTCCATCAACGGCTCGTTGCCACCGACGGCGAGGATGTCGATGTCGCCGCACGTTTCACAGCCGCGACGAAGGCTGCCGACCGGGATGAGCTCGACGCCCGGCGCCTGGGCCTGCAGGTAGCTCACGACCTCGGCGGCCGTCGCCGCTGTGTCGGTGAGGAGATGGCGCCCGGCATCCTTGGCCCGTTCTTCGATCGACTTGAGGATCTGCGCTTCCTTCTTGGCGCCCATGCCCTTCAGCGAGCGAAGCCGGCCCTCGCGCGCCGCCGCCGAAAGCTGTTCGAGCGAGGAGATATTGAGCGTCGAGTACAGGAGCGCGACCGTCTTCGGCCCCACCCCCTGAAGCCGCAGGAGCTCGAGGATGGTCGGTGGGAACTGCTGCAACAGCTCCTCGTGAAAGCGGCAGGTGCCGGTATCGCCAAGCTCACGGATCTTTGCGGCCAGGTCCTTGCCGATGCCGGGGAGTACTCGGAGCTGCTGGTCGTTCAGGCGCGCGACCGCATCGGGCCACGTGGCCACGGTCTCGGCGGCGGATCGGTAGGCCCGAATCTTGAACCCGTTGTCGCCCTTGATCTCGAGCAGGTCGGCGATCTGCGCCAGCACCTGGGCCACCGCCGTGTTATCCACGCGAGAGCCCGTGCCGCTCGAACGTGTAGTCGAGCAGACGCGCCCCGCCGCCCGTCAAGGCGTTGCGGATGGCGTCGCGCGCCGAAGGCGGTCCGTAGCAGAACAGGCATCCGCCGCCGCCGGCGCCGCACACCTTGGCGGCCGTAGCCCCGGCGGCAGAGGCACGCGCGATCAGGTCATCGATGGCCGGGGTCGTTACTCCGGGCGCCAGGCGCTTCCGGTTGTCCCACTCTTGCGCGATGGCGGAGCCGACCTGGTCCCAATTGCCCTTCTCGAGCGCCTCGCGCATGACGGCGGCGGTGTCCCGGATGCGCTCGAAGCAGTCGAAGACGTAGCGGTCGCCATCGATGTGGCGCTTGGTGATCTCCCAGTTGTTGGTGCCAGAGTTGCGCGGCTCGCCGGTGTAGCACAGGGTGATGCGCTGCTGGAGCTCGGCGAGGTCGACGTCGAGCGGCACGCGGCGAACGCCGTCGGCTTCGAGCTCGACGGCGGCGATGCCGCCGTAGAGGGCAGGGCGGTAATCCTGGAGCCCGGTGGGCACGCCGATGGCCTGGGCCTCGATGTTCATGGCGACCTGGAGCAGGGCCTCCGGGTCATAGTGCGTGCGCTTGAAGTCGGCCAGGCCGGCGCACACGGCGACGTTGAGCGCCGACGAGCCCGCGATGCCCGCGCCGGCGGGTGACTGCGACGTCGTCGTGAGCGTGATGCCGCGTGCCTCGAAGAAGTGCACGATCAGGCAGAGCAGCCGGAGCTCCTGCCGATCCCTGAGCTCGCGCCAGTCGTCGGCCTCGACGGTCGCCCCTGTATCCTCGGAGCGAATCACGATGCGCGTATCAGCTCGTGACTCGATGAGGGCACTGGCGCGAATGCTGATCGCCGCATTCAGCGTCTGCGCGCCAGCATGAAAAAGGTAGAGCGGCCAGATGTCAATCGTCCCGCCGGCGAGATCGATGCGGGTAGGGGCCGAGGTCGCGATGCGCACGGAAGGATTATATCGAGCCCTACCGCGTCCGCCGGCCGACGACATCGATCAGCGCGGGCCCGATGAGCAGCGAGGTCTTCTTGCGGCCGTTCAGAATCCACTGCCGGCGCAGTCGCTTCGCGTCCTTCGTGCTGAACGGCGTGACGTCGGCGAGTTGATCCATCACGCCGAGAAAGTAGCTCGACAACCAGGCCCACACCGGCTCGCCCGGATGGCCGGTTCTGATCGTCGGCGTGAGTCTTCGATGGCCAGGAGGCCGCCCGGTTTGAGGGCGGCGGCGAGCGTGCGGATGTGGCGCGCCGGATCGGGCAGGAACAGAAACACCCATCTCGCGAAAATCAGGTCGTAGTGGCGTGTCGGCAGCGGCGTCTCGGAGAGCATCGAGTCCCACACGGTGCCGTGACCGAATCCGTCCTTCGCGCAGAGCGCGCGCAGACGCGCGCGAAACGCCGCGGACGGCTCGACGGCGTCGACCGCGCCGCGGACGCGCCGGCGCAGCTCGAGGTGCAGGGAACCCTGACCTGGACCGATCTCGAGCACCTTCCATCCCCCTCGAATACGGAGACGGTCGAAGAGTGCGTGGGCCGTGGGGTCCCAGAGACGGGCCTGCGCCCGCAGCCTCGCTGCTTCAGTACGGGCGTCGCCGAGGAGATACCGATACGGACGTGCGCGCGCGCCGCGCCTGTGGTCGTTCATGACGTGAGGCTACAATGTTCAGCGTGCCGAGCGCCATTCGCCGCGACATCGGGCAGCTCCTGATTGGCAGTCTGCCGGGCAAGACCATCACACCCGAAATCCGATCGCTGGCCCATGAGTTCTCTCTAGGCGGCGTGATCTTCTTCGGGCGGAACATCGAGGTGCCGGAACAGGTCGCCGAGCTCTCTCTCGATGTCCAGACGCTCGGATCCGGGCTGCCGTTGTGGGTGAGCGTCGATCAGGAAGGCGGCCGGGTGGCGCGTCTCAAGGCGCCGTTCACGGTGTGGCCGCCAATGGCGGTGCTCGGGCGAAGCGGCGACGCGGCGCTTGCGGGACGGTTCGGGGCGGCACTTGCCGCCGAGCTCCGTGCCGTGGGCATCACCCTCGACTACGCGCCGGTCCTCGACATTCATACCAACCCGAAGAATCCAGTGATTGGCGATCGGGCGCTGGCCGAGGATGCCGACAGCGTCGCGCGCCTTGGGGCGGCGATCATCGGTGCGCTGCAGGGGAGCGGCGTGGCCGCCTGTGGCAAGCACTTCCCGGGGCACGGCGATACGTCGGTCGACTCGCATCTCGAGCTGCCGCTCGTAGAACATCCCCCGGATCGGATCCGCCGCGTGGAGTTCGTGCCGTTCCGCGAAGCCATCAAGGCCGGCGTGGCGTTCATCATGACGGCTCACGTACTGGTGCCCTCACTGGACGAGGACAAGCCCGCCACCCTCTCTCCACGAGTCGTGCAGGCACTGCTCAGGGAAGAGCTCGGATTCCCGGGAGTGATTCTCAGCGATGACCTGGAGATGAAGGCGATCGCGAAGTCGTATACCGTGCCCGACGCCGCTGTGGAAGCCATTGCCGCCGGATGCGACGGTCTCCTGATTTGCAGCGGCGACGCCAACACACAAGCCGCGACGCTCGAAGCGCTCGTCTATGCCGTCGAACAGGGGACGATTCCCTACAAACGTCTGGAAGACGCACTCGCGCGGCTGCGTCGTGCGAAGGAGCGGTTCCTTGCCGCACCCGTCGCCTCGGGCCGTTTTTCCGAACGTCGCCGTGTCCTTGGCTGCGACGAACATCAGCGCATCGTCGAAGAGATGTCACGCTTCGCGTAATGCATAAGCCACGGGCACTACAGGCCGGTGATCGGGTCGCCGTCGTCGCGCCGGCCAGCTCCTTTGCCCGGGATGCGTTCGAGCAGGGCGTGGCCGAGTTGACCCGCCTCGGGTTCGTGCCGGTATTCGACCAGGACGTGTTCGCGACCGAGTCGGGCTACCTTGCGGGATCTCCCGAGCTTCGCGCTGCCTCGTTCATGAAGCATTGGAACGATCCGGCCATCGCGGCGCTCGTTGCCGCACGCGGCGGTTTTGGGAGCGTCCATCTGCTCCCGCTGCTCGCCGCGTCGGCCCTCAAGGGACTTCCCAAATTGTTTGTCGGCTACAGCGACAACACCTCGCTGCTGTCGTGGCTGACGTGCCAATGCGGCATCACGGCGCTCCACGGACCGATGCTGGAAGGGCGGCTCTCCAAAGGCCCCGCCGGCTACGACGAACGCTCCTTCCTTGCGCTCGCCACTGGCGAGCGTGACCTGGAGTTGGCGCCTGATGGCCTCGATGCGCTCCGGGACGGAGAGGTGAGCGGTCCGTTGTTTGGAGGCACCCTCGCGCAGCTCGTCGCCTCGCTCGGCACACCATTCGCCTTCGAGCCGCCACAGGGCTGCGTGCTGTTCCTCGAGGACGTCAACGAGCGGCCGTTCCGTATCGATCGCATGCTGACGCAGTTGCGGCTCAGCGGCGTGCTCGGGCGGGCGCGCGCGCTGGTCTTCGGCGAAATGCGGGGCTGTGACGAGCCCGGCGGCGCAGTAACCGCCAAAGCCGTCATCACCCGTATGACGGCCGACTTTGAGGGGCCCGTGGTCTTCGGGTTTCCCTCAGGACATACCACCGGACCCTGCTGGACCCTGCCACTCGGCGTGCGCGTCCGCGTGATCACCCAGCCACGTCCGTCCATCGTGATCGAGGAAGCCGCCGTTGAGTGATCGGAAGCGCATCCATCTGATTGGCGTCTGCGGGACCGCGATGGCCACGCTCGCGGCGCTGCTGAAGAGCCGCGGTCATGACGTCCAGGGATCGGATCAGCACGTCTACCCGCCGATGAGTGATTTTCTCGTGACCGAAGGCATCAGGGCGATGTCCGGATACTTGCCGGAGCACATCACGAGCGACCTCGATCTCGTCGTCGTGGGCAACGCCATCTCGCGAGGCAATCCGGAGCTCGAGACTGTTCTCGAGCGCAAGATTCGCTACTGTTCGCTGCCCGAGGCTGTTCGCGATTACTTCCTCTGGGGCGCGCGTTCGATCGTCCTGGCAGGGACACATGGCAAGACGACCACCACGTCGTTGACCGGGTGGCTCCTCACTCACGGCAAGCTCGATCCGTCGATGTTGGTCGGCGGCATCGCGCTCAATTTCGGTGACGAGGGATCCAGCTACCGCGTGGGTACCGGTCGCGACTTTGTCATCGAGGGTGACGAGTACGACAGCGCATTCTTCGACAAGACGGCCAAGTTTCTGAAGTACCTGCCCGACGTGGCGGTCATCAGCAACATCGAATTCGACCACGCCGACATTTACGCGGATCTCGAAGCCGTGCTGGTCGCGTTCCGCCGGCTGGTCAGGCTCGTGCCGCGCAACGGTTTGCTGCTGCTTGGCGCCGACAGTCCTCATGCGCACGCGCTGGCTTCGACGGCGGTCAGCCCGGTCGAGACGTTCGGCCTCGCTGAAGGCGCCACGTGGCAGGCCCACGATGTGAGCCATCGCGATGGACGGACCCAGTTCGCGGTCAGACGCAACGGGCAGCCGTTCGCACGATTCGAGTCGCCGCTGCTCGGCATCCACAACGTTCGCAATGCGCTGGCGGCGATTGCCGTCGGTACTCACGTCGGCCTGACCCCGGAGAACCTGGCCGAAGGGCTGCAGCGATTCAGGGGCATCAAGCGGCGGCTGGAGACGGTCGGCGTGGCGCGCGGAGTCACTGTCCTGGACGACTTTGCGCATCATCCGACGGCGGTGCACGAAACGCTCTCGGCCCTTCGCACGGGGTATCCCGGGCGTCGGGTCTGGGCTGTCTTCGAGCCTCGATCGGCCTCATCCTGCCGCCGGGTGTTTCAGGACGATTTTGCGAAAGCATTCAGCGCCGCGGATGAAGTGATCGTCGCCGCAGTGTTTCGCTCGACGCTGCCCGAGTCGGAGCGCCTGTCTGCTGAGCAACTGGTCGTCGATCTGACACGAGGCGGCGGGCATGCCCGCCATATCCCGGAGATCGACGAGATCGTTTCGACGATCGTCGCGGAGCACCGTGAGGGTGATGTGGTCGTCCTGATGTCCAACGGCGGCTTCGGCGGCATTCACGGCACGCTGCTCCAGGCACTTCGCGTGTGAATCCCACGCGCCTTCGTGACGCGGGAGATTCCGCGCTGTTGCTCGAGTGTGATGCCGTCATCGATCTCGAGATCAACGAGCGCGCCATCGGCGTGGCCGCCGCCATGCGCCGCGCGGCGATCGAGGGCGTGCGCGATGTGGTGTCCACCTACCGCAGCGTGGCGGTCTACTTCGATCCCCTGACTGTCGGCGCGGAGACCGTTCGCGCCGCTCTCGAGCGAGCGGCGCAGGCACCGCCGGCGCGCGTCGAGGGCAAGACGGTCGTGATCCCGGTGGAGTACGGCGGTGAGGCAGGCCCCGATCTCGCCGACGTCGCCGCGTTTGCCGGCGTGAGCCAACAGCAGGCTGCAGCGATGCATGCGAGCGTGCCGTATCGCGTGTTCATGCTGGGGTTTCTACCGGGGTTTGCCTACATGGGGAGCGTTGATGAGGCGATCGCCATGCCGCGACGCTCAACGCCGAGGCTCCGCGTGCCGGCGGGTTCGGTCGGAATCGCCGGCCGGCAGACGGGCATTTATCCGCGCGAATCACCGGGCGGCTGGCGCATCATCGGCCGCACGGCGATGCCGGTCTTCGACGGCAGCCGGTCGCCGGCCGCATTGCTCGCGCCCGGCGACGTCGTGAGCTTCGTGCCTGAGAAGGCCGACAAGGTGCCGTACGTAGTGTCCGGCGCTAGCCGGACCGAAGCGACCGGCGAGACCGGAGCGAGCCGTCATGTCACGGTGCTGCGCCCGGGTTTGTTCAGTACGATCCAGGACGCCGGGCGATGGGGACATCAGGCGAGTGGTGTGCCCGTGAGTGGCGCCCTCGATCGTGTGTCACATCGCGTCGCGAACGCACTCGTAGGAAACGACGCGACCGCCGCCACGCTCGAGGTCACGCTGGTTGGCCCGGAGATCAGGATGGAAGCCGACGCGCTGGTGGCGTTCGCTGGCGCAGATATCGACCTGCGCGTGGACGGTGCCAGCATTCCCATCAATCGGGCGGTGTCGTGTCGCAGCGGGAGCGTGCTTCGATTCGGCGAGCGTCGATCCGGGGCGAGGGCGTATCTCGCCTTCGACGGCGGGGTCGCAGCGGATCCCGTGCTGGGCAGTCGCGCGACCAGTGTCCTGTGCGCGCTTGGCCCATTGGGTGGCCGGGCACTCGCAGCGGGCGATCGGCTTCCACTCGGGCCGGCGACAACCGGTGGCCCCTCGCGCGTCATCGATCTTCCGCACGTTCGATCGGCCGGAGGTGCGCGGCTGCGTGTGCTTCCCGGACCGCAAGACGATGGGTTTCCCGCTGAGGCGTTCGCCCGATTGCAAGGAACACGGTTCACCGTGACGCCGCAATCGGACCGGATGGGGTACCGTTTGAGCGGTGGACGGATTCCGCGCATCGAAGGCCGCGAGATGATCTCCGACGCGACGTTCACCGGCGCGGTGCAGGTGCCGCCGTCGGGCGAGCCGATTCTGCTGATGGCCGATCGGCAGACGACGGGGGGGTATCCGCAGATCGCCACGGTGATCACCGCCGACCTGCCTATGGCGGGACAGCTCGCTCCAGGAGACTGGATCGAGTTTCAGGTCTGTTCCCGTCCGGAGGCGCTGTCGGCGCTGGTTGCACAGGAAGGGAAATTGCTTGCCCTCCGGTGACGGACCTCTCGTGCCTCGCGAGCGAGTGCCGCTCGAGCCACTCGGCACACTCGGTGTTGGCGGTCCCGCACGCTGGTTCGTCCGCGCGGAGCGCGCGGAGCGTGTCGCGGCGGCGCATTGCTGGTGCGACGAGCGGCGTGAACCGATGTTCGTGCTCGGCGGCGGCAGCAATCTGGTTGTGTCGGATGAGGGGGTCGCCGGGCTCGTCCTTCAGATCGGATTGCTGGGCACCACATTCACGGAGGCGTCGGGCGATACGCTTGTAACCGCTGGCGCGGGCGAGTCCTGGGATGCTCTCGTCTCGGCGATCGTTGCGCGCGGGCTGGCTGGTGTCGAGTGTCTCTCTGGTATTCCAGGGACAGTGGGGGGAACACCCATCCAGAACGTTGGCGCGTACGGACAGGAAGTGGCTGACACGATCGAGCGCGTGACCGTCTTCGATCGCGTCGAGCAGAAGATTCGAGCGCTCGAGGCGAACGCCTGTGCCTTCTCCTATCGCATGAGTCGCTTCAAGGCACAGGACGCCGGCCGATTCGTCGTCTGTGATGTGACGTTCCGGCTGCGCCCTGGCGCGCCTACTTCGGCGTACGCCGATGTGTCGGCGCACCTGAAGCGAATGGATCTTCCACATCCGTCACTGTCGGACGTGCGGCAGGCGGTGCTGTCGATTCGACGTCTCAAAGGGATGGTTCTGGACAAGAGTGATCCTGACTCACGCAGCGTCGGCTCGTTTTTCATGAATCCGGTGATGGCTGACGCCGACCGCGAGCGGGTGGCGTCGATCGCCGGGGAAGCGGCCCCCGGATTCGCGATGGGCGATGGGCGAGTCAAAATACCGGCCGCATGGTTGATCGAGCGAGCGGGATTCCGCAAAGGTCACGCCGATGGCGCCGTTGGCATCTCGACCAAACATCCGCTGGCGCTCGTGAACCGCGGTGGTGCGACGGCTGGTGACGTTCTGCGGCTGGCCACGGCCGTGAAACGGGGCGTCGTCGATCGGTTTGGCGTGTGGCTGAAACCGGAGCCGGTGTTCGTGGGATTCGGCTCGAGCCAGGACGTGGCGTTTCTGACGAAAGCGCAAGGCTGATGTCGACATTACTGATCGAGGGCGGGCACCGGCTCGAGGGCCGCGTGGCCGTCGAGGGCAACAAGAATGCGGCGCTGCCGTTGCTGGCCGCCTGTCTGCTGACCGAAGACGAATGCGTGCTCACGAACGTCCCGCGTATCGGAGACGTCGAGGTGATGGCGCGGCTCCTTCTCGATCTCGGTGCCGAGGTGGACGGGATCGGCACGACGACGCTGCGCGTCCGGACGCCGCGGATGACGACGCATTCACCCGATCGTGCGCTGGTCGGCCGGCTCCGCGGCTCGGTGCTGCTCCTCGGTCCGCTGCTCGCGCGGACAGGCCGGGCAGCGATTGCACCGCCGGGCGGTGACTTTCCGGCTCGCCGCACGATCTCGACGCACATGGAGGCGCTCCAAGCGCTCGGCGCGCGCGAGAGCAAGGGCCCCGATCACGTGCTCGAGGCTCCCGACGGCCTCACCGGCGCGTCGATGTACCTCTACGAGGCGTCGGTGACCGGCACGGAAACAGCCTTGCTGGCCGCTGCGTCGGCCACAGGCGTGACCGAGATTCGACACGCCGCGACCGAGCCGCACGTCGTGGAGTTGTGCGAGTTTCTCGCGAAGATGGGCGCGGGAGTCACCGGCATTGGCAGCTCGAAGATCCGCATCGAAGGTGTGCCGCGGCTTCACGGCGCGCAGCATCACCTGGGCGGCGATTACATCGAAGCGGGAAGCTGGGCTGTCGTGGGCGCGATCACCGGTGGGGAGATGGCGATCGAGGGCTGCCGCGAGGAGGACATCGAGGTGGTGGCGGCGGTAATGCAGCGCATGAACGTCCGGTGCGGAATGCGCGCGGGCGTGTTCGAGGTCAAGCCATCGAAGCCGACGGCGTTGCGGAGAATCACGACCGGGTTGTGGCCGTCGTTTCCGAGCGACCTGGTCAGCCTCGTGACGGTGCTCGCCACGCAGGCGGCGGGACGCACGCTCGTGCACGACTGGATGTATGAGCTTCGCCTGTTCGCGCTCGAGCAGATGAGCGGCATGGGGGCCGACATGTTTCTCGCCGACGCGCACCGCATCATCGTCACCGGTCCGACCAAGCTGCGCGGCGGGCGGACGCTCGACAGCCGCGATTTGCGGTCAGGCATGTCGCTCATTGCGGCCGGACTCGCCGCCGACGGCCAGACGCGCGTCGCCCCGCTCGAGACGGTCGAGCGCGGCTACAGCCAGCTCGTCGATCGCCTGCAGGCGCTCGGGGCGAAGGTCGCAAAAGTCGAATAGCACGGGTTGGTGCGGTAGAGTGCCCGGATGGCCGATGCGCTGCTGATACGACCTGTCCAACCGTCAGATGCGGATGTGTGGAAACGGATGCGCGAGGCGCTGTGGCCTTCGGCGCCTGGTGAACACGCAGGGGAGATCGCACGCTACTTCTCGGGTGTCAGGTTGGACCCGGCTGAAGTTCTTCTGGCGTGTCTTGGATCGGGTGCGGTGGTGGGCTTCATCGAGCTCTCGATCCGATCCCACGCGGCAAGCTGCGACCCGGGCCGTGTTGCGTTCGTAGAAGGCTGGTTCGTCAATGAGGATACTCGGGGCCGCGGCGTCGGCGCTGCTCTGATGGCGGCCGCTCAGGAGTGGGGAAGAGCCAATCGCTGCACCGAGCTGGCGTCGGACGCGGAGATTGGAAACTCCGGCAGCATCACCGCCCATCGGGCCCTCGGTTTCGCAGAAGTCGACCGCGTCGTCTGTTTCAGAAAAGAAATCTAACCAGCGTAGAGCGCCCCCGCTCTACGCGTCTTACCGTGCAGGTGGCTGCGGTGTCGGGACCGGCGGACGGATCGGGGTCGCCGTGTTGGGCTGTGGCGGTGCCGTTTGAGGCCCGGGTTGTGCGGGCGGCTGCCCCGGAGCCGGAGCCGGATTGGTCAAATCGATCGGGAGGGGGAGTTGAATGGCGCCCCCGGTTGTGTCGGCATCGCGCCCGACGCGGAACGGCCGCAGGTCTTCCTCGCTCAGGTCGAGGACGCGCACGATGTGCGGCGTCAACGTGAGGACGATGTCGGTTTCCTGCGTCTCGCGCCGTGAGTGCGCGAAGAGGCGGCCGACAAGGGGCAAGTCGCTCAGTCCAGGTATGCCGGACAGTACTTGCCGTTCGTCATCGCGAATCAAGCCGGCCAGCAGATTGGTTTCGCCATCGCGCAGGCGGATAACGGTGCTGATGTAGCGGTTGCCGAACGTGGGCAGTCCGCCGAACCCGGTGCCCAGGACGCTGCTCACCTCGATCTTGAGGATGAGCGATACCTCGTCATCGTGATGCGTGCGCGGCGTGATGTCGATGTTGACGCCGATGTTCTCGTAGTTGAAGGACGTGATCGGCTGTTGCGCCACGCCGCCGGTCGCGATCGGTTGGAACTGGGTGACCGGCACCGGTACCCGCTCACCGAATTTCGCCTGCGCAGGCATGCCTTCAGACGTGCGGAGCTGCGGGTTCGCCAGCGTGCGCGTGTTGGCGTCCTGCTTCAGCAGCCGGTAGAACAGCGCCGGCACGTTGGTGAGGAAGACGTCGGATTGCGTCAGGCTTCGCAGGTCGCGCAATGTCAGCGGGTCGCGATTGATGTCCGCCCCGCCGTTGATGCCAGTCGGTCCGCCCGATCCACTGGAGGGAGACGCGATCTGCAGGCCATATTCCTTCATCCGTGTGCGATCGACTTCGAGCAGCTCGACGTCGATCACGACCTCGGGACGCGCCTTGTCGATCGCGGCAATCAGCCGCCCGGCCGCGGCCACGCGGGCCGGCGTGTCCTTGATGGCGATCGTGTTGGTCGCGGTCACCGGAGCCAGCCGCCGCGCATCGATCACGATCCTGAGGAGGTCGACCGTCTCCTTGAGGTCGGCATTGCTCAGAGGAAACGTCCGGACGATCTCTTCCTCGTACTCCTGTCGCTTGGCCGCCGTGTCCGGAACGATCGTGATGGTGCGTTGACCGCTGACCCTGTAGAAGCTTCGCGTGGCCGTCGAGAGCGACTGCAGCGCGTTCTCGAAGGTGGAGTCCCGCAGGTCGATCGTCACCGGCTGGTCGCGGAACTGCGGATCGAACACCACGTTCATGTTGGCGAACCGGGCCAGCGCCGTGTAGACGTCACGCGACGGCGCGTCACGGAAGCTCACTGACGCCGGCAGTCGGATGTCGGGCGGAAGCTCGAGGCCGGGCGCCGGAAGATTGCGCGTCCGATCGATCAGCGTTTCGAGACCGGTCTTACCGTCGCGCGCGATGGCGATCTTGGTCTTCAACTGCGTCCGTACCGCGCTGAGCGCGGCTTCGATGTCCGCATTCGCGGGATTGAGCTCTGACGCCAACTGCAATTCGACGAGCGCCTCTTCCAGCCGTCCGCCGGCCCCGAACCGGCGTCCCCGCGCGTAGTGGTCCGCCGAGGCGCGGAGCCTGGCCCGATCGAGGGACTCGCGGGCAAGCCGGTTCTCCGGATGCTCACGCAAGACCTTCGTGTATTCGACAATGGCCCGGTCGTAGTCCTGGAGTTGTTCAGCCGTCTGACCACTTCGCATGGACTTCGCCGTGGCGCAGCCTGCCAGCGCCAATGCCAGCGCGACAAGAAGAAGCGAACGGCTAGTTGCGTATGCCATTGGTGATGACGTCCACGCCCCGAGGGACGCGGAACGCAAATTCCTTATCGGATATGCCCGTGTTTTCCTTCAGGTTGCTGAAGGTCAGGGTGGACTGACCGCCCTGGCGGTCCCGAGTGGTCAGGGCCCGAATCTGCAGGGTTTTAGGGTCGACGCTGACGATGAGATAGTCGTAGTCGGGCTCAGTCTTGCGGGGCGTGAGCTTCAGTCCCACGGTACCCGTGAGTGGGCTTTCGGCAGACGAGGAGGTGAAATCCCTGACGAAATCGCCCTTTCCAGCCAGAAACAGGGCAGGGGTCGCGGCTTCGTTGTCCGGCGGGACCGTGCTCACGATGACCTGCTTGTCCTGCGGAATGTACGAATAGACCTTGAGGCCGTCAGAGACGAACTCTTTTCTCTCGGGTTTGACGTAGATCCACCGCATGCGGCCGGGCTTCTTCACCGTGACTGTTCCCTGCTCGCGCGTTTCCGTGCGAAGCACACCACCCCGGTAGGTCTGAACGAAGTCGGCCGAGAAGTCGCGGATGCCCTGGTAGCGTTGCTGAAGGGCCTTGGCCAGGGCCTCTGGCGACTGCCGATCCTGCGCGCTGCTGAGCAGCGGCAAGAGACAGACGGCACAGGTGGCGAGAAACAGGCGTGACATGTGGTCGTTGGTCTCCAACGCCAGTCTACTGCTTTCGTGCAAGGTGCACGGTCGGGGCCCTGATTCGGAATCGGGCCTCCGGTGTGTACAGGCCCGCCCCGTAAAACCTGGCCGGAGAGCCGTCCCGCCCGAGCCACACGAGGCTCACGCCCCGTTCGACAGGCAGCGCGTGCGTGCGCCCGTGCAGGACGTGACCGAAGCCACCGCGACGAAACGTGTCGTCCGGGAGCCACGAGTCCATCCGGATCGTGAACGGCTCGCCTCCGATCTGCACTCGGGCGCGAAAGGGGTGCGCCGAAGATCGGTAGAGCACTGGTGCTTCGCCGTTGGTGCCGGCCCAGACTTCGTACGACGCGTCGGACCTCGACGGGACCCGACCACCGGTGAGTATGGTCAGCGCGCGTGCGAGCTCCGCGCGGTCGAGCGTCTTGTTGCTCGGCGGCGGCAGGAGGAGCGTCAGGACATACGGCGTCCCACGAGGCATTCGCGACACGACGTCCACGAGCGTCGGTGGTGGCGCCTGATCGGGCTCCAACAGGAAGAGGTTGCCGTAGGCGGCCACGACGTCGGCGGCCGCGTCCGCCGTGAGAACGATGTCGCGCTCTTCGGCCAGGTTGTCGCGCACCAGAAACGGAAAGTGCGGCAGGACGTCGGCGAGTCGTACCCACGCCAGGCCGTTCCGCTCGTAACGGGCCGAGTAGAGCAGCACGTTCTCAACCTGCCAGTCCATCTTCGCCACCAGCAACGCATTCCGCTCGTCGATGTCCTGGGCAACGCGCGCCAGGTACGCGTCGGCGCGCCGATCGTCGTGGCGATCGACGGCCGGCCAGGTGTCCCATCCGCGCCATCCTGCGTAGACGAGGACGGCCACGGCAAGGGCCTGCCGCACTCGTTCGTCGTGCCAGCCGCCGATCGCCGCGCCGGCCGCCAGCGCGATCAGGAAGTGGCCGGGCAGAAAGAAGACGTGCGTATCGCCGACGTTGTAGGTGATGGCGAAGATCGTCGAGATCGCGTAGGCCAGCCACACGAACACGAACCATGGCTTCGACTGCGTCCATAGTCGAACGGCGCCGAGTGCCGCGAGCGCCAGACCCGCGATGCCGAACTGCTGGCGGGCGTCCCACGCCCACATCGCCAGCCGGTCCCAGGTCTGAATGGCAGGGATACCCAGCACCATCTGCTCGCGCCAGTCGGCCTTGGTCACATCGAGCCAGAATGCCGCGACCCGGTCCCCCCAAGTCGCCGGCGCATCGATCGACGACCAGACGTACATGAAGTTAGGCGCGTACTGCAGCGCGCCAGCCGCGGCGATGGCGAGCGCGAGGAGGACGATCGACGGCTTGAACAACTCACGCGGCCTGGGATGCGCGTGCAGCAGAAACACGGTGAACGGCGCGAGCAGCAGGATCATGCCGAGGTGATTGCCGAATGCGATCGCATACACGGCGCAGAAGATCGCGAGCGTCGCGGTCGTGGGCCTGGCGGCAAAGGCCTGCAGCGCCAGGAGGCAGAGCGCGATGAGCGTGAGATGGAGCGAGTACACCTCCGCGATCACGGCTTGCGTCCAGAACGTGTACGAGAAGGCCAGGAGCAGCCCGGAGGCAGCGCCGGCCAGCGCTGATTTGGTGAGACGGCCGCAGACCAGTGTGAGGAGACCAACCGCGACCGCCGCCCACACCGCCGAGAAGAGATTCAGGCCGCGGGCCGGATTCCCTTCGCTGACCGCGCGAATGAATGGCGTCGCCAGTGTGTAGTACAGCGGGTACGCGCGCCGCGCGCTGACCTCGGGCCAGAGTACGGCGGCTTGAAATCCGCCGGTGTCGCCCAGGTCGACGCCGGGTAGCAGCGTGCGCGTGTATGCCCAGAATGCGATCGTGGCGACCAGGCACGCCGCGACCAGCGTAGGCAGCGATCGGCCCTCCGTCGCCTCAATGCCCGGCACGTTTCCGGGCCACGAACTCGCGAACCGCGTCGGCACCACGCGCGTTGAGGACGTGATGCGGCTGCACCCAGCCTCGCCTGGCGGTCCCGATGCCAAACCGCATCTGCCGTGCGAGTGCCTCCGCACGGTGGCAGTCGCTGTCGATCGCAATCGTCACGCCCGCGGCCGCTGCGCGTCTGGCGAGGGCGCCGTCCATGTCGAGATGACCGGGCGCGCCGTCGACCTCCATGGCCGTGCCGGTCTCGACGGCCGCCTGGAACAGCCGATCGAAGTCCAGGTCGTAGCCGTCCGATAAGGCCGGCGACCGGTTGGCGGGATGGGTGATGACGTTCACCAGCGGATGTTCCATCGCGCGCAGATACCGCTCCGTCAGCCGCACGCCATCGTCGCCGCGGTCGTCGTGCAGCGACGCCAGGACGATGTCGAAGCCGTTCAGCTGCTCGTCGCTGAAGTCGAGCGATCCGTCGTGCATGATGTCCACTTCGACGCCATGCAGGATCTCGATGCCATGGATCCGCGAACGCAGCGTCTCGATCTCCTCGCGCTGAATGGGAATCTCCAGGGCGAGCAGTTTGCGTGACGCGAATGCGCCCTCAGAGTGATCCGTGATCGCCACATACTCGTACCCGAGCTGCTTGGCGGCCAGCACCATGTGCTGCATGCTGTCGCGTCCGTCGCTCCACGTGCTGTGCATGTGCAGATCGCCGCGGATATGCGAGGGAGACACGAGCTCAGGCAGCGCGCCGCGTTCCGCCGCGTCGATCTCGTCGCCGTTCTCGCGCAGCTCCGGTGAGATGTACGGCAGGTCGAGATACCGGTAGAGCTCGTCCTCGTCCGGTGCGGCGATGATCGCGCCGCCGTCGCGGCTCAGGAGGCCGTCGCGAAACGCGAGGCCGAGGGAGGTCGCACGCGCCTGGAGCCGCTCAGTATGCCGGCGCGAGCCCGTGTGCCACACCAGCGCCGCCCCGGCATCGTCAGGGCTGGTCACGTGAAGACGGACGCGCCCGCGCTCGGTGGCGGCCTCGACGCTGGTCGGGAGCCTGGCCAGCACCGCGGTGACGATCGGCAGACGCAGAAAGGCGTCGAGCAGCTCGAGATGTCTCGACGGGGCGGCCACGGCGAGGAGGGACACATCGCCGATGTCGGGTGCGTACCGCCGCAGGCTGCCGAGCGGCGTGAAGTCGTCCGCGGGGAGACCCGCGCGGCGCGCCTCGCGGATGACAGTCGAGGCGAGCAAATGGGCTCGACCCAGCGGAATTCGCGATCCCTTCAAGCCTCAATTGTGCATTGAAGGGATCCCGTGACGCTACTCTCCGGTTACGATCATCGGCTGTGGAGATCGAGATTCGCGATCGCGCGTCCCAGGCGGTTCCGCCAGGAGGGCTGGAAGGGTCCTCGCTGCGGACGACGGACCGCCGGATGAACCAAGTGGCGTGCATTACGGTCAGTCGGCAGTCTCCGGACGATGCCGGTGTACGCGAGATCTACGTGTCCGTTGATGGCGAGCAGATTGCGATCTTGAAGCATGGGCAAGCGATTACGCACGAACTGCCCGCCGGTCCGCACCGCCTGCGTGCGCACAACACACTGTTCTGGAAGACGCACGACGTGGTGCTGCAACCTGGCGAGCATGCCCGCTTCACAGCGGTGAATCGTGCGGGGTGGGGATCGTTCGGGTTCCTGATGATCCTCGGCGCCTCTCCGCTGTACCTGACGTTCGAGCGAGAAGTGTCGTGATCGCGAGGTCCCTGTGTTGCCGCGGTCGCCTCGAGCTGCGTCGAGCAATTGCAGGGGCGAAATCCTGATGCTAGACTGACGGTTGGTGCTGGTCGTGGTCCGACGCGACTGTACACCGGGCCATGATGTGGGCGGCTAGCTCAGTTGGGAGAGCGCCGCGTTCGCAATGCGGAGGTCGCGAGTTCGAGCCTCGCGCCGTCCACCAATCCTCGGCCCGGTCGCCCCACCGTTTTTGTCGCGATCGTCGCTGTACGTTTTGAAACACCCCCCGCCCGCTGACCTTCAGCTATACTCGGTTTACCCGCGCGGCGGATTGCGCTGCCAGCTCTCCCACATTCATGCCCAGGATGAAGAAAATCGGCGTGCTGACCGGCGGCGGCGACGCTCCGGGATTGAACGCCGTCATCCGTGCCGTCGTCAAGACCGCGTATAACGCCGGCGTCGAGGTTATCGGGCTCGAGGACAGCTTCGACGGTCTGATCTATCCAGAGAAGTCCCGGCCGCTGGGTCCCCGCGACGTCACCGGCATCCTGCGCCTCGGCGGCACGATGCTCGGCACCGTCAACACCGGGAACCCATTTCTCCTGCCGATCGTCACGCCGCAGGGCACCTTCAACTACTCGGACCGCTGCATCGAGATGTTCGGCAAGATGGAGCTCGATGGGCTGGTGTGCATTGGCGGCGACGGCACGCTGGCGATCTCCTACGAGTTCTACAAGAAGGGCATCCCGCTCGTCTGCGTGCCGAAAACCATCGACAACGACATCGTCGGCACGACCAGCTGCTTCGGCTTCGATACCGCCGTCAGCTTTGCCACCGACGCCATCGACCGGCTCCACTCGACCGCCGAGGCGCATCGCCGAATCATGGTCGTCGAGGTGATGGGCCGCTATGCGGGCTGGATTGCGCTACAGAGCGGCGTGGCCGGCGGTGCTGACGTCATCCTCATTCCCGAGATCACGTATGACCTGGAGAAGGTCGGGCAGTGCGTTCGGGATCGCGACAAGTGGGGCGCGCGGTTCAGCATCGTCGTGGTGGCGGAAGGCGCGCGGCCGAAAGACGGCGCGTTCACGCTCATCGAAGCGGCCCACGGCGGCCACGCCGAGAGACTCGGGGGAATCGGTGTTCGTGTGGCCGCGCAGCTCGAGGAGTTGACGGGGAAGGAAACGCGCTACGTCGTGCTCGGGCATCTGCAGCGCGGGGGATCCCCGACGGCGTTCGACCGGACGTTGGCGACGCGCTTTGGCGGCAAGGCCGTGGAGTTGTTGCTGAAGGGACAGTTCGGAAAGATGGTGGCCAACCACCCGCCGGACCTGGTGCCGATTCCGCTGGGCGAGGTCGTCGGAAAAACGAAGACCGTGCCGCTCGACTACGATCTGCTGCTGACCGCCCGCGCCCTCGGCGTCTCCTTTGGGGATTAGTGATTCGTTGATTATTGATTGACGATTCGTTGGTGATTGCTGATTGCTGATTGTTGATTGGCGATGGATTGGCGAATCAGCAGGACCAGTCGTCGACAAATCGCGAATCAACAATCCCCAATCATCAACGAATCGATATTCGCCCATTCACAAGTCATCAACCCAGTAGCTCCTGATCCTTCTTCTTCTGCAGCTCGTCGATCATCTTGACGTGCTCGTCGGTCATCTTCTGCACCTGATCCAGGCCCTTCCGCTCGTCGTCCTCGGAGATCTTGTGCTCCTTGAGCAGTTTCTTCAGCCGCTCGTTCGCATCGCGACGAACCTGACGGACCACGTTCCGTCCCTCTTCGGCCTGCTTGTGGACGTGCCGTGACAGCTCTTTCCGGCGATCCTCGGTCAGCGACGGGATAGGAATGCGGACGACCTTTCCGTCGTTGGCGGGGTTGAGGCCGAGATCCGAGGTCCGGATCGCCTTCTCGAGCGCCGCCATCACCGACGGATCGAATGGTTGCGCGACGATGAGCGCCGGCTCGGGTATCGACAGCGTGGCGACCTGATTGATCGGCATCTTCGAGCCGTAGGCCTCCACCTGGATGCCATCGAGCAGGCCGACGGTGGCGCGCCCGGTACGGACGTGAGCCATGTCACGGCGGACTCGCTCGATGCCCGCGTCCATCCGAGTCTTGCATTCTCCGAACATACCTTTCAGATCGCTGAAATCCATATGTCACCTAGCTCGTAGCCTGTAGCCGGTAGTTTGTAGCAGGAGTCGGTCGCCGGTAGCCAGGATGTCGTTCATAGCTCGGGTGCGTTGCCAGCTACCAGCTACCAGCTACCAGCTACCAGCTACCAGTTACCAGCTACCGGCTAGACAGAGACCGTGGTGCCGATCGGATCGCCCATCACGACCCGCCGGATGTTCCCAGGTTGTCGCAAGTCGAACACCACGATGGGCAGTTTGTTGTCCATGCACAGGGAGATGGCCGTGGCGTCCATGACCTTCAGCTGACGCTCGAGCACTTGCAGGTAGGAGATGGACGTGTACTTCGTCGCCTGCGCATCCAGCATCGGGTCGGCGGTGTAGATGCCGTCCACTTTGGTGCCTTTCAGGATGACATCCGCCTTGATTTCCATGGCCCGCAGGGCAGCGGCGGTGTCGGTCGTGAAGTACGGATTGCCCGTGCCGGCCGCGAAGATGACCACGCGCCCTTTTTCGAGGTGCCTGATGGCCCGGCGGCGGATGAACGGCTCGGCCACGGCGCGCATCTCGATGGCCGTGACCACGCGCGTCACCACGCCTTGCTGTTCGAGCGCGTCCTGCAGCGCCAGGGCATTGATCACGGTCGCGAGCATGCCCATGTAGTCGGCGGTCGCGCGATCCATGCCGCGGGTGCTGGCCGCCAGCCCGCGAAAGATGTTGCCGCCGCCGATGACGATCGCGGTCTCGACACCCAGCCCCTGAATCTCCCTGACGTCGCGCGCGATGCGCGTCGCAACGATGGGGTCGACCCCGAATTGCTGGTCGCCCATGAGGGCTTCGCCCGAGAGCTTGAGCAGCGCGCGCTTGTAGACGGGAGTGGCGGAGGCTGTCGCGGTATCTGAAGACATCGAACGAGGATTATATCGGAACCACCACAGCCCCCCGCCTATTCAACGCCCTCGCCGACGCGGAAGCGCACGAACCGGCTGACCTGGATGTTTTCACCGGTCTTGGCGCTGGCTTGTGCGACCAGCTGGCCGATGGTGACCTTGTCGTCGCGGACGAATGGCTGATCGACCAGCACGAACTGGGAGTAGAAGCTGCCCAGTTTGCCCTCGATGATCTTGTCGATGACGTGGGCCGGCTTGTTCTCCTTCTCCATCTGGCCGCGATAGATCGCCTTCTCCTTCTCGACCTCCTCGGCGGGGACGTCCTCGCGACGGACCCAGCGGGGCGCGGCCGCGGCGATGTGCATGCCGACCTCTTTGACGAGATTGTTGAAGTCGTCAGTGCGCGCCACGAAGTCGGATTCGCAGTTGACCTCCACGAGGACGCCGATCTTGCCGCCCATGTGAATGTAGCTGCCGATCACGCCCTGCGCCGTCGTCCGGCCCGCCCGCTTTGCCGCCTGCGCGAGCCCGCGCTTGCGGAGGAGGGTGATCGCCTCCTCCATGTTGCCGTTCGCTTCGGTCAGCGCCGCCTTGCACTCCATCATGCCCGCGCCAGTCTTGTCGCGAAGCTGCTTGACCATCGCCGCCGTAATCTCTGCCATCACCGTTTCTCCGTTCGCGGGCCGGCTCACACCGGCCCCTGCATTCTGTAATCGTACGGGCCGCCTTCAGGCGGCCCGTACAAAGAAAGCGCCGGCCCATGAGCCGGCGCCTGAACTCAACGAGCCGGGGTGGTTAGGCTCCGGCGGGGGTGGGCGTCGGCTCCCGGCGTTGCGGGCGCACGGCTCGCGTGAGCCTGGCGGCGGCGTCGGCGGCCGCGGTTTCTTCGGCTCGCGCGGCGTCCTCTTCGGCCATGCGCGACTCGCGCATGCCGCGGCCGGCCGTCACGGCATCGGCGATCTTCGAGGCAAACAGCCGAATCGCGCGCAGCGCGTCGTCGTTGCCGGGCACCACGTAGTCGACCTCATCGGGATCGCAGTTGGTATCGACGACGCCGATCACCGGAATCTTCAGCTTGCGCGCTTCGTCGACCGCGATCTTTTCCTTGCGCGTATCGACGACGAACACCGCGTCGGGCAGCCGCGACATCTGCCGGATGCCTTCGAGGTTCTTGAGAAGCTTGCGCTTCTCCTTCTCGTTGCGCGCCTGCTCCTTCTTGGTGAGCGTGTCGTAGCGGCCATCGGTCACCATGGCCTCGAGGTCACGGAGACGTCCGAGACTGCGCTGGATCGTGGTGAAATTGGTGAGCAGCCCGCCAAGCCATCGCTGGTTGATGAAGTACATCCCACAGCGCTGTGCTTCCTCGGAGATGACGTCCTGCGCCTGCCGCTTGGTGCCGACAAAGAGGAGCGTCCGGCCATCGGCCGCGAGGTTGGTGACGAACTCTTCAGCCTCACGGAACTTCTTCACCGTCTTGTTCAGATTGATGATGTAGATGCCGTTCCGCTCTCCGAAGATGTACTCCTTCATCTTCGGGTTCCACCGCTTCGTCTGGTGGCCGAAGTGCACGCCGGCCTCCAGTAGATCCTTCATCGCAATCCCGGGCAACAGATGCCTCCAGTAGCGCGCCGGCTGTCGCCGACACGACCGATACCGACCGATTAACGCTTGCTGAACTGGAACCGCTTGCGGGCGCCAGCCATGCCGTACTTCTTCCGCTCCTTGACGCGTGAATCCGACGTCAGGAGCCCGTCTTTCTTGAGCTGCTTGCGCAACTCGGCGTTGAACGCCACCAGGGCGCGTGAGATGCCGAGGCGCATCGCGCCGGCCTGACCGTTCACGCCGCCGCCGCCGACCGTCGCCAGGATGTCGAACTTCTCACCCGTCTCTGTCAGCAGCAGCGGACGGCGCACCTGCACGCGCAGCGCATCGGTCGGGAAGTACTTCTCGAATTCCCGGTGGTTGACGGTGATGGCTCCTGTGCCGGGGCGGAGGAACACGCGCGCGGTCGATGTCTTGCGGCGTCCAGTTGCGTAGTATTCGATGCTGGCCAAGCTAGGCGACCTCGGTTTTCTTCGGTTGCTGTGCGGAGTGCGGGTGATCGGCGCCGGCGTAGACCTTCAGCTTCCGGTACATCGCATCGCCCATCTTCGTCTTCGGCAACATGCCGCGGACCGCCTCTTCCACGAGACGAACCGGCTGGCGTTTCCGCACATCGACGGCGCGCTCTTCGCGCAGGCCGCCTTCATAACCGCTGTGACGACGATAGATCTTCTGATCCTCTTTGCGTCCGGTCAGCTTGACCGCGCCCGCATTGATGATGACCACATGATCCCCGGTGTCGATGAACGGGGTGTACACGGGCTTGTGCTTGCCCTGAAGCAGCCGGGCCGTCAGTGTCGCCACTCGACCCAGCACCTTGTCGTTCGCGTCGATGACATGCCACCGGCTGTCCGAGCGCTTCGCGCTTGCCACAAACGTACGCATGAATAAGGGAATCCTTCGCTCGCACCCCACCCCTCGGAGGTGGGGATCCGGGTTGGCTCGTCCCGCCGGCACCATGCCCGACCCTGGACGAACGTGACCTACGACCGCAAACCCCAATGATACGGACAGTTGTCGGCACTGTCAAGCCACCGCTGAGGCGGTCAAACCAGACGTCGCGCCGCAAATCGCCCCAGCCGCTCGGCTTGTATCGGCGGAACGAAAAGTGCCGATAACAAACTTGTCAGAGGTACTCCGGCTATCCGTAGGTGACACAACCGTCAGTCGCTCACGGTTCTGTCCGCACCAGCAAGCCGGTGTCGACGCAGGTGGCCGTGGTTGCTGGCGAAATTCAGCGCGGAACGGCCGCGCAGGTGATGGCACAGCGGTTGCCGAATGAGATGGGTTCTCTCATATGTCCGGACTTCGGTCTCCGGACGGTGGGTGAAAGCCGCGGATGAGAACAGTAGACCGAAGACAGAAGACCGAACACCAGTATGTTTCGTAAAACCAAGTCGGTCGTAGGGCTCGACATCGGATCGAGCGCGGTCAAGGCCGTGGAGCTGAAGCCGGCGGGGAAGGGTTTCCGCGTCGTCGCCTTCGGCAGCGAGCCTGTACCGCCTGATTCCATCGTCGACGGCGCCATCATCGATGCCGGCGCGGTCGCCGACTCGATTCGGCGTGTCTTCGAGCACAACAAGGCGTTCAAGGCAAAGGACGTCTGCGCGTCGCTCTCCGGCAACGCCGTCATCGTCAAGAAGATCACCCTGCCGGTGATGACCGAGTCCGAATTGGACGAGTCGATCTACTGGGAGGCCGAGCAGTACATCCCGTTCGACATCCAGGACGTCAACCTCGATTATCAGATTCTCGACCCCGGCACCGGCCCTGATTCGCGCGGGAACATGGAAGTGCTCCTGGTCGCCGCGAAGAAGGAAAAGATCGGCGACTACACAGGCGTGATCGCGCAGGCCGGCCGCACGCCGGTCATCGTCGACGTCGACGCCTTCGCGCTGCAGAACGCCTACGACGTCAACTACGGCCTCGACGGCGGGCAAGTGGTCGTGCTGCTCAACGCCGGCGCGAGCGCCATCAACATCAACATCCTGCAGGGAGACCAGTCGGTCTTCACCCGCGACATTTCGATGGGCGGCAACGCCTATACGGAAGCGGTGCAGAAGGAGCTGGATCTGCCGTTCGAGTCGGCCGAGCAGCTGAAGAAGGGCATCCCCGTCGACGGCGCCTCGTTCGAAGAGGCCCAGCCCGTGCTGCGCGCGGTGACCGAGAACGTGCTCCTCGAGATCCAGAAGACGTTCGACTTCTTCAAGGCCACGGCGGCGTCCGAGCAGATTGACCGAATCATGCTGAGCGGCGGGGCGTCGCGCGTCGACGGCTTCCGCGAGATGTTGCACGAGCGCTTCAACGCGCCGGTCGAAGAATTCGATCCGTTCCGCGCCGTTGCGTGGGACGCGAAGAAGCTGGGTGGCGACGCGGTAGAACACGCGTCAACGGCGGCTGTCGCCGTCGGCCTCGCGCTGAGAAAGGTGGGCGACCGATGATTCGCATCAACCTCCTTGGCGTCGAGCGCAGTCTGAAGGGGAAGAAAGCCCCCACGTTCGACGTGGGTCAGCGACTGACGGTGGCGTGCAGCCTGATCGTCGTGGTCGCGGCCCTCGGCATCGGCTGGTGGTACTGGTCGCTCAATGAAGCCACCACGCGCGCTGAGGCGGACATCGCCAACGCGACGCAGGAGGCGGCGCGGCTGAAGTCGCTCCTCACCGAGGTCCAGCAGTTCGAAGCGCAGCGCGGGCAGCTGCAGCAGCGTGTGCAGTTGATTGAACAGCTGCGCGGCGGACAGAGCGTCCCCGTCCAGTTGCTGGACCACGTGAGCCGGAGTCTTCCCGACATGCTGTGGCTGACCTCGATGGTCCAGGACGGGCCGGCGGTCACCATCGAAGGCCGAAGCACCACGCTCGTGTCGCTGTCCGACTTCGTCGGCAATCTCGGGAGCAACGCGCTCCTGCAGAAGCCGATTGAGATCGTGGACAGCCAGGTCGAGGCGGCTGGCGCGGGGCAGCCCGGTCAGCAGGCACTTGAAACCATCAAGTTCACCGTCAAGGCGCAGCTGGCAGGGTTGGCGCGTGCCGGTGGCCCGGGCGGCCGCGGCGGCGCGGCCCCGGCAGGAAAGTAAAGCGGCACTGGTGTTACGCGATTTTCAGAGACGGTTGAGTCCAATGAGGTTCGAGTAGTGGCTATCAATGTCAGTCTCAGCAAGCTGCCGTGGTACAGCCAGGTTGGCGCGTTTGTCGCGCTGGCGCTGATCATGGGCGGGGCGTTCTGGAACTTCTACGCACGAGACAAGCAGGAGAGCCTCGACCAGCAGCGAGCGCAGCTGGCGACGCTGCGCGCGGAGATCGATCGCGGCCTGACCACGGCGAGGCGTCTACCCGAGTTCCGCCGCGAGGTGACGCAGCTCGAATCGCAACTCGATCGGCTGAGTGCCGTGCTTCCCGAGGAGCAGGATGTCGCCGATCTCCTGCGGCGGGTGCAGGCGATGGCCACGCAGTCCAACCTCGCCATCAAGGGCTTCACGCCGCAGGCGGTCGCGCGCAAGACGCTGCACGCGGAGTGGCCGATCGGACTGGAGCTCGAGGGCACCTACCACGATCTGGGATCGTTCCTCGAGCGCGTCAGCAAGTTCCCACGGATTATCAACGTCGGCAACATCAAGATTCGTGCGCGTGAAGGTGCGCGGGGTGGCGGATCGACCATCACCGCGGACTGCACGGCGACGACCTTCGTGCTGCTCGATCGCCCGGCGGCGACTACGCCAGCCCCCGGTGCGCCCAAGACGGAGTGACGATGGTGATGCGCATCCTGGCACTCACGTTCATCGGCACGCTCCTGTTCGTTGGAGCCGCAGCCGCGCAGGCCACACCGCCCGCGCCGGCCCAGACCGCAGCCGCGCCCGCCACACCGGCGGCGACGGGTGCGGCGGCCAAGCCGCAGACCGATCAGACCCAAGCGGTGATCGAGCCACAGGGGTTCAGCTATAGCCCTGAAGGCCGCCGCGATCCGTTCGTCAGCCTGTTGCGTCGCGGATCCGACGCCAGCGCACAGTCCGGGCCCAGGCTCGGAGGACTTTCAGGGCTCGGCTCCGGCGAAGTGAGCCTGCGCGGGACGATGGTGAGCCACGGTGCGTTCGTGGGAATCGTTCAGGGCGCCGACGGCAAGACCTACATCGTGCGCTCGGGCGACAAGCTGCTCGACGGCACCATCCGATCAATCTCAGCGGACTCGATGGTGATCCTGCAGCAGGTCAACGATCCGCTCTCGCTGGAGAAACAGCGCGAAGTGCGGAAGCTGCTCCGACAGACGGAAGAGGCCAAGTAATCATGTATCGATATTCGACGCTGCTCGCCTTGTGCCTGGCCATCGTGGCCGGCGTGATGGCCCCGCTCGGGGCCGCAGGCGCCCGCACAGACGCGGCAATGCTCAAGAAGATCGGCTCGCGCATGGACGGCCGCACCGGGGTCATTGCCATTGAGGCCTCCATACCAGTGCCGTACGTCGCGTCGCAACCGGATCCCAAGACCTTCGTCATTGAACTGCGCGATGTCGTGGCGCTCGGGTTCGAAGATGCGTTTACCGCCGATCCGCGGCATCCATTCGCCTCGGTGCAGGTGGAGACCGGGCAAGGGAATGACGGCGTGGCCGTGGCTCGAGTGCGCATGACGCTGAATCAGGCCATGCGCCCGCGCGTGCGCAGCGCCCGCAACGTGATCTTCGTGGAAGCCGATCGTCTGGACGCCGCACCGGTCGCGGGGACGGCGATGATCAGCCTGGCGGGACCGGCCGCCGCGATTCGCGACATCCGGGTCACCCGCCGTGGCAATGCCACCGCGGTCACGCTGCTCGGCACCTCGCGTCTGGTGGCCACGAGTATTCAGGAGCCCAAAGACGGAACCCCGCGGATCGTGCTGGACCTTCCGAACGTCACCTCCGCGATGCAGAGCTCCACGAGCATCAAGCAGGGACCGGTCGAGCGCGTCCGCATCGGCCTCAACCCCCGCTCGCCGTTGATGACGCAGGTCACGGTGGATCTGACGCGCGCGGCGGCCTACCGGGTCGAGCCGTCGCCGGACGGCAACGATCTGACGATCGTCTTCGACGAACCGGTCAACGATCCCATCAGCGCTCACAAGGCGCCTGTGGTCGCCGTGCAGCGACAGGCTCCGGTGCCGGTGCTGCGACAGGCATCGCCGGTGGCGACCCCGTCCCCAAGCGGGAGCCAGAACATCGTGCGGCCGACCGCGGCGGCACAGGCGGCGCCGGCCGCGGTTCAGCCCCAGGGCGGCGTGGCTCCGCAGGCGCCACGCTATACCGGCAACGCGGTCAGTCTGGATTTCCAGGGAGCGGATTTGCGCGCCGTCTTGCGCACGTTCTCAGAGATCAGCGGCCTGAATCTGGTGATCGATCCGACGATTCAGGGCACCGTCGACGTCGCGCTGCGCGACGTGCCGTGGGATCAGGCGCTCGACATCATCCTGCGCGCCAACAAGCTCGGGTACGTCGTTGACGGCACCATCGTCCGCATCGCGCCACTCACGGTCCTCGCCGACGAGGAAACGCAGCGCCGCAAGTTGTCTGAGGAACAGGCGCTGGCCGGTGAGCTGCGCGTGCTGACGCGGTCGTTGAGCTATGCGAAGGCCGAAGACCTGCGCCTGCTGCTCACCGCCACCGTGCTCTCGCAGCGTGGGTCGATTCAAGTGGACCCGCGCACCAACACCATCATCATCAACGACCTGAACGATCGTCTGGATCGCGCGACCAGCCTGATCACCACGCTGGATCGTCCGGAGCCGCAGGTCGAGATCGAAGCGCGCATCGTCCAGACCACGCGAGAGTTCGCGCGGCGCCTGGGCGTGCAGTGGGGCGTCGGCGCACGCGCGGCGACGCCGCTCGGCAACACGCTGCCATTGGCGTTCCCGAATCAGGCCAACATCGGCGGCCGCACCGGCGCGACTGGGAGCTCGAGTGACCCGGCCGACTCAGTTCCCAGCATGGTCAACCTGGGCATTCAGGGCGCGTCGAGCGCCGTCGGTCTGGCACTCGGGTCGATCAACGGCGCCGTGAACCTCGACGTGGCGCTGTCGGCCATCGAGCGTTCAGGCCAAGGCCGGATCCTCTCGACGCCCAAGGTATCAACCCAGAACAACATCGAAGCGGAAATCACCCAGGGTGTCCAGATTCCGATTCAGACCGTCGCCAACAACACCGTCACGGTGTCGTTCCGCGACGCGGCGCTGACGCTCCGCGTCACCCCCCAGATCACCTCGGCCGACACGGTCATCATGCGCATCGCGATGGAGAACTCCTCGCCCGACTTCAGCCGGGCGGTGAACGGCATTCCGCCGATCGACACGCAGCGCGCGTTGACGCAGGTCCTCGTCAGCAACGGCGAGACGACGGTGATTGGCGGCATCTATATCAGTCGGGAACAGGCGAGTCAGGACCGGACGCCGGTGCTCTATCGTCTTCCCCTGCTCGGGTGGTTGTTCAAGCGCAATGAGTTCACGGACGAGAGCCGCGAACTGCTCATTTTCATTACGCCCAAGATTTCAAGGTTGTAGGAGAAGCGACTGTGACTGCGAAATTCGTGAAACTGACGGCCCTCGCGGCGATCGTTGCCGTGTCGACCTTCTCAGCCAGCTGCGGCGAGTTCAATCGCAGCCAGGGCAAGGCCCCCGCGCTCGTCGTTGTGGACTCGTTGCAGGCAGCGTCGGGGGCGGAGCCGGATACCTTCGGCGCCGTTCTGTTCTCCGACGTGATCACCAACGTACGCACGCCGGCGCCGTGCTCTGACACCAATCCCTGCCCGAGCATCTATGCCGACCTGGGGCAGGTCGTCATGCGCCTCATCGCGAAAGATCCCGGCGCGCCGGGAACTGTCTCGAGTCCGAGCCTCCTGAACTCCGTGACGATCAATCAGTATCACGTCTCGTTCGAGCGCACAGACGGCAGAAATCAGCAGGGTGTCGACGTCCCGTACGCGTTCGATTCGGCAGTCACCGTGACGATTCCGGGCGATGGCCAGGCGAGTGCGTCGTTCGAGCTCGTGCGTCACTCGGCGAAGCAGGAAGCTCCGCTGAGGGCCTTGTCCTCAACGGGAACCTTCATCTCGGCGATTGCCACGGTCACCTTCTATGGCCGCGATCAGGCCGGCAACGAGGTGATTGTGATCGCCAAGATCGGTGTGAACTTCGGGGACTTCGGGGATCCGGCTTAGGACATGGCTATGCAGAGCAAGAGAGAGGGTCGAATGATGCGCCTCGGGTTGGCTGCCGTTCTGTGCGGCGTGGTCGTTGCGAGTGGTTGCGCGTTGGAGGATCAGACCGCGCCGCCGCTTGGAGGTCCGTCCGGACTCGGCCTGAACGTGACGATCACCGCCTCGCCTGAGATCCTGCAGCGCGATGGCAGTTCGATGTCGACGATCAGCGTCAATGCCGTCTACCCAGACAGGCCGTTTGCCGGGCACATGCTCCTGTCGGCGAGCGCCGGCACGTTGTCCACCACTGAAGTCGTCACGACGGATGGCAAGGCGACCTTCGACTACACCGCTCCTGACGTGAACCAGGACGTATCGAGTGTGACGATCTATGTGACTCCCGTCGAACCGAAGGGCGATGCCGCGAACAGCAGGTCGAGCAGTGTGCGGCTCGCCGTCATTGGGCCATCCGTCCCGGTCGCCCGCTTCACGCCTCCCGTCACCCCCCCCGCCATTTTGGACACAGTGACGTTCAACGCATCGGGGTCGACGATCGACGGCATCGCGTGTAAGTCTGCATGCACTTACGCCTGGAACTTCGGCGACGGTTCGACGGACACCGGGCTTGCGGTTCAGCACCAGTTCAAGAACTCTGGCGTGTTCAATGTGACGCTGACCGTCACCTTTACTGCGGCTGGGACGTCTGCCAGTGTGACTGAGCCCGTGATTATCTCACCACCGGCATCGCCGGTGGCCGAGTTCACCTTCGGCGTGTGCGCGACGCCAGCGGCCAGGTGCGTGAGGTTCACCGACGCATCCACGGTAGGCGCTGGCGCCACGATTGCCGGCTACCTCTGGGACTTCGGCGACTCCACAAGCCCGGTGTCGACCACTCCTGTGGAACACACATACGCGGCGGCAGGAACCTACAACGTCAAATTGACGGTGACGGACAGTCTGGGTCGTGTCAGCAAGGCCACAACGAAGCCGGTCACGGTACCATAGTCGTCTGTGCCGGAAAACCCGCGGATTGAGGAGCTTCGACGCCGGATCCAAAAGGATCCGGCGTCGATTGCTTTTGCGCAGCTCGCGGAAGAACATCGTCGCGCTCGTGAATACGACGAGGCGATTCGGGTGTGCCGCGCCGGTCTCGAACAGCATCCGGCGTACCTGTCCGCTCGCATCACCCTTGGACGCGCCTTGCTGGAAGCGGGGGAGCTCGGTGAGGCGGCCACTGAATTCGAGTACGTCCTCAGGGCGGCTCCCGACAATCTCACCGCGATCCGCGAGCTGGCCGACATTCATCAGCGTCGTCGCGTCTCGAACCACCAGTCCCGAAGCCACGAACGAGAGGCGCATCAGCTCCCGGTCGAGGAGACAGCGGTTCGAGAAGCGTCGGTCTGGGCAGCGCCCGAACGGATCGAGCCGCCAGCACCGACTTCTTTCGTGCCGGAGCCAGAGCCCCTGTGGGCAGCGGTATCAGAGCGAGAGCCAGAGCCGCTGGCGGTATCGGAGCCCGAACCGGCACCGGATCCCGTGCTCGTCGAGCTCGAAGCGTGGCTCGCAGTTTTGGCCGCCGATCGTGTCAACCGGTCTCCCCACGTCTGACGTCCTCGCGGGTCGGCATCGCCGGGTGCGGGCCGCCCTCGAGGCGCACGGGCTCGACGCGCTCGTCGTGACCACGCCGGCCAATATCAGATACCTGGCCAATCATGTTGGGACGGCCGGAACCCTGGTGGTGACGAAGGAGGCGGTCCACCTGCTGGTGGACTTCCGGTATCAGGAATCCGTGCGGTTCGCGCAGGGTTCGGTCGCGGCCTGTCCGAGTTTACGGACCTGGCCGGTTCCCGCCAGCTACGACGAGGCATTGGTGTCGACGCTCGTGGAGCTGGGGATCAGAACCGCCGGAATCGAAGCCGGCCACCTGACGGTTGCACGCCACGAGTGGCTGCTCAGTACCTTGGTCGCCCGGGGCGTGGGGATCACGTTGCGGTCGACCGAACGGTTGATCGAGCGGCTTCGTCTGGTGAAAGACCCCTTCGAGGTGATGTCGCTCCGTCAGGCCGCAGAGCGCCTGTCCGGCGTCGCCACTGAAGCATTCGCCGCGGTGGCAGCCGGACGAACCGAACGGGACGTGGCCGGCGTCATCGAAGAGGCCCTTCGCGAGGCCGGTTACGAGCGTCCGGCGTTCGACACGATCGTGGCTTCCGGGCCCAATTCGGCCCTGCCGCACTACCGTGCCGGCGGCCGATCCCTGATTCCGGGGGACCTGGTGGTGCTGGACTTCGGCGGGGTCTTGGACGGATACTGCTCCGACCTGACTCGAACCGTATCTGTCGGCCAGCCGTCACCGGAGGCCAGCCGGCTCCATGCGGCGGTTCGAGAGGCGCAAGCGGCGGCCATCGGAGCCGTGAGACCTGGAGTGGCGGCAACGGCGGTTGATTCGGCGGCGCGACAGGTTCTCGTGGCGCATGGATTGGGAGAGGCGTTCGGGCACGGCACGGGTCATGGCTTGGGACTCGACGTCCACGAAGAACCTCGAGTCTCGCAGCCGCGGCCGGATGTGCCGCAGACCTTGCTCGAACCGGGGATGGTTTTCACCATCGAACCCGGAGCCTACCTGGCTGGTTTTGGCGGCGTCAGGATCGAAGACGATGTGCTGGTGACCGAGAACGGGTACGAGGTGCTGACGTCTGTACCTCGCGATCTGCGGGTGTGCGGATAGCCAGCCGGGTCTGGAAAGCAGGACCCGGCCTACGACACCGTAGGGCGGGTCCTGGTTTGTGGACCCGCCAGGACAATGAATGGATCTAGACGAGATCAAATTGGTGCTGGAGATGATGCGCGAGCACGACCTGGCCGAGTTCGAGCTCGAGCGGGACGGCGTCAAGTTGCGGCTGCGCAAGAACACAGGATCCCAATGGAACGGCAACATGACGTCATTGCCCCAGGTGACGTTCGCTCCTCCGGTGGCGGCGGCGGTGGCGGGAAGCGACGGCGCGGGATCAGCGGCGCCGGCGCTGACACCGGCCAATGAAGACGTCGACCTGGCCATCGTGAAGTCGCCGATCGTCGGCACGTTCTATCGCTCCTCGGAACCGGACGCCAAGCCGTTTGCCGACGTCGGCCAGGTGGTGAAGAAGGGCGAAGTCCTCTGCATCATCGAGGCGATGAAGCTGATGAACGAAATCAACGCCGAGTGTGATGGCGAGGTCATCAAGGTGTACGTGGAGAACGGCCAGGCCGTTCACTACGGCGAACGCTTGTTCGCCATCAAACCTGCCTAATGTTCAAGAAGATACTGATCGCCAATCGCGGGGAAATCGCGCTGCGCATCATCCATGCGTGTCGCGAGCTGGGCGTCAAGACGGTGGCCGTGTATTCCGAGGCTGATGAGAACTCGCTGCACGTCCGCTTCGCCGACGAGGACGTCTGCATCGGCCCGCCACGGAGTGCCGACAGCTACCTGAACGTTCCGGCCATCATCAGCGCGGCCGAGATCACCGGTGCCGACGCGATTCATCCGGGCTACGGCTTCCTGTCGGAAAGCGCCTACCTGGCGGAAGTCTGCGAGGCGTGTCACATCCGCTTCATCGGGCCGGATCCAAGCGTCATCAAGCTGCTCGGCGACAAGGCGCGCGCGAAGAAGGCGATGAAGAAGGCCGGCGTCCCGATGCTGCCCGGCAGCGACGGCCCGGTCACTGGCGAGGAGCAGGCGCTCAAGGTTGCGAAGGATGTCGGATATCCGGTCATCGTCAAGGCTGTGGCCGGCGGTGGTGGCCGCGGGATGCGCGTGGTCCGGAACGCCGGTGACATGCCCAACGCTCTCAAGACCGCTCAGCGCGAGGCGGAGGCGGCCTTCGGGAACGGCGATGTCTACATCGAGAAGTATCTCGAGAACCCGCGCCACATCGAGTTCCAGATCATCGGCGACCATCATGGCAACGTCGTCCACCTGGGCGAGCGCGAGTGTTCGATCCAGCGCCGGCACCAGAAGCTCATCGAAGAGTCGCCGTCACCGGCGCTGAGCGACAAGGTTCGCAAGAAGATGGGCGCCGTCGTCGTCGACGCCGCCAAGGCCGTGCAGTACACCAACGCCGGCACGTTCGAGTTCCTGATGGACCGCGACGGCCGCTTTTACTACATGGAGACCAACACCAGGCTCCAGGTCGAGCACCCGGTCACGGAAATGGTGACCGGCATCGACATCGTGAAGGAGCAGATCCGCATCGCGGCGGGAGAGCGGCTGTCCTTCAAGCAGAGCGAGGTGACCTTCACCGGCCACTCGATGGAGTGCCGCGTGAATGCCGAGGATCCGGAGACGTTTGCGCCGTCGCCCGGGACCATCCACGCGTTCAGCGTACCGGGTGGCCCCGGCGTCCGCATCGATACGTTCGCCCACGCCGAGTGCACCATTTCCCCGTACTACGATTCCATGATCGCCAAGATCATCGTCCACGGCCGCGACCGCCAGGAGGCGATTGCCCGCATGCGGCGTGTGCTCGAGATGACGGTGATCGAGGGCATCAGCACGTCGGTGCCGCTCCATCTGAAGATTCTCGCCGAGGCGGATTTTCAGGCCGGCCGGCTGGGCACCTCGTTCATGGAGCGCTTCATGCCCAAGCCCAAAAAAAGTAGCCTGGCCGAGAGCGCGTAAGCCACGAATCCTTTCCCATCCCTTCAGGCCATCGTCGACGTCGACGTCGCGCGGCGTGCCGGCTGGACGCCCGTCGATCTCGCACGCGCGTATCTCGACGGCGGTGCCCGCCTGCTTCAGATCCGCGCCAAGCAACTCGGGTCGGGCCCCTTTCTCGAGTTGTGCGATGCGGTCGTGAACGCCGGCTCGTTGTACGGCGCGCTCGTCATCGTCAACGATCGCGCGGATCTGGCCGGCATGTCTGGCGCCGCGGGGGTACATGTCGGACAGGAGGATCTGCCTCCCGCGATGGCGCGCCAGCTGCTCGGCCGCGACGCGATCGTCGGCGTCTCAACCCACAGCGTGTCGCAGATCGCTGCTGTTGTTCGCGAGCCGATCAGCTACATCGCCGTAGGACCGGTGTTTGGCACGCACACGAAGGACACCGGTTACCACCCGGTCGGTCTGGACCTTGTGTCGACGGCCGTGCGCCTGGCGGAAGGTACACCGGTCGTGGCGATCGGAGGCATCACGCTCGAGAACGCGAAGTCGGTGCTCGATGCGGGCGCGGCATCGGTGGCCGTGATTCGCGATCTTCTGGCCACGCACGACCCGGCTGGACGGACGCTGGCCTATCTTCAGCGTCTCGCGCAACATCGCGTATAGTCGCAGGGAAAGACGGCAGGGTCGGTCAGTGGGCCAGCCGCAGTGTCCTGTACGGCCGGTCCTTCTTGCCGCGCCGAAGCTCGCGAAGCGAGCGGAGGCGGGTCGGACCGTCCGGGTGAAGAACTGAGGGGAGATTCGTGGCTGGCTCATTGTTTCGCACCAAGTCAATCGACCGTCTCCTCGCGGAGTCGCAGGAGACCGGCGACAAGGCGCTGAAGCGCACACTGACCGGGTGGTCGCTCGTCGCACTCGGCATCGGCGCCATCATCGGAGCCGGCCTGTTCGTGCGCACGGCGGCTGCGATTGCTGAACGCGCCGGGCCGTCCGTCACGCTGGCCTTCATCGTCGCGGCCGTCGGCTGCCTGTTTGCCGGCCTCTGCTATGCCGAGTTCGCCTCGATGATTCCCATCGCCGGGAGTGCCTACACCTACTCCTACGCGACGATGGGGGAGTTCGTCGCGTGGATCATCGGCTGGGACCTGGTGCTCGAGTATGCCGTCGGCGCGGCAACGGTGGCGATTGCCTGGAGCGAGTACTTCAACAGGGTCCTCGAGTTCATGGGGATGAACATCCCATACCCATGGCGCCATTCTCCGTTCGAGGCGATGAACGGGGTCAGCGGGATCATGAACATTCCTGCGATCGTCATTCTGGCCCTTCTGTCCGCGCTGCTCATTCGCGGTACGCGGGAATCGGCGTTCGTGAACAACATCATCGTCATCACCAAGGTCTCCATCGTGCTGCTGGTCATCGGCATTGGCTGGCAGTTCGTCAGCCCCGCGAATCACACGCCGTTCATTCCAGAACCGACAACCTACGTCACGCCTCAAGGGGTGACACACGCCTACGGCGGAATCCTCGGGATCCTGGGCGCGGCGGGCGTCGTCTTCTTCGCCTTCATTGGATTCGATGCGGTCTCCACCGCGGCACAGGAGACAAAGAATCCGAAGCGCGACATGCCCTTCGGCATCCTTGGTTCGCTCGCGGTCTGCACGATCCTGTATGTCCTCTTCTCGTATGTGCTGAGCGGCGTCGCGACAGTCGAGGACTTCCGGACTGCGGGCAGGGAAGCCTCTGTCGCCTTCGTCATCACCAAGTACATGACTGGATATGCATGGCTGTCACCGCTCGTGACGGTCGCGATTCTCGCCGGGTTTTCTTCGGTCATCCTGGTGATGCTGCTGGGGCAGTCGCGGGTGTTTTATGCGATGAGCCAGGACGGCCTGGTGCCGAAGATCTTTTCTGAGGTACACCCCCGGTTCAAGACGCCGTGGAAATCCAACATCCTGTTCTTTCTGCTCACGAGCGCGTTTGCCGCGTTCATCCCCGAGAACGTGGTCGGAGAGATGACCAGCATCGGGACGCTGTTTGCATTCATGCTCGTGTGCGCAGGCGTGTGGATCCTGCGCAACCGCCGGCCGGATCTCCAGCGCAGTTTCAAGGTTCCGGCCCTGCCGCTGGTCGCCTCGCTGGGCATCATCGTCTGCGGCGCCATGATTTACGGGCTCGGTTGGACCAACTGGCTGCGGCTCGGCGCCTGGCTGCTCATCGGCCTGTTTCTCTTCTTCGGCTACGCGCGAAGCCACAGCCGGCTGCAGTCGAGCGGTCCCGCGGCCGGGCGCTGACAAATGGGGTCGACTCTTGACCCCATTTCGCTGACGTGGGTCAGAGGTCCACGGCTCGCGGTCCTCGTCTTCCTGCTGGTGCTCGTGGGCGGTACGACTGGTTACATCGTCATCGAAGGCTGGGGCGCATGGGATGCCTTCTACATGACGGTCACCACGGTGGCCACCGTCGGATTCCGGGAGGTCCACCCTTTGTCGCGGTCGGGTCAGGCCTTCACGATTCTGCTGATCGTCAGCGGCGTCGGCACGGCCTTCTATACCGCAACTCTCTTGGCAACGATGATCGTGGAGGGCGGGCTGCAGCGAGGCTTCGAGCAGCGCCGCGTGGCTCGCATGCTGGACCGGGTTACGGATCACTTCATTCTCTGCGGCTACGGCCGGATCGGCAGCATCATCGCCGGCGAGTTGCACAGCCAGGGCGTGCCCTTTGTCGTCGTCGAGCAGGACCCGGAACGGGTGCACGGGCTGGTGGCGCGCGGCTGGATCGCCCTTGCCGCCGATGCCAGCCGCGAAGAGGTGCTCCAGCGCGCCGGCATTCATCGCGCGCGCGGGCTGATCGCGGCCGTTGGCACCGATGCCGAGAACGTCTATACCGTTCTCACCGCGCGCGTGATGCGCCCCGATCTGTTCATCATTGCCCGCGTCGAGTCCGATGACGCGGAGCGCAAACTGCGCCGCGCGGGCGCGGATCGCGTGATCTCGCCCTATCAGATCGGCGCCGCCCACATGGCGCAGACGGCGTTGAGGCCGGCGGTCGTGGACTTCGTCCAGCTCGCGACGAGCTCTGGCCACCTCGATCTGTCGATGGAGCAGGTGCAGGTTCCGCACGCGTCGCCGATGGTCGGCCGGAGCATCGTCGACGCGGGCATCCGTCAGAAGTTCGGCGTCATCATTGTCGGCATCAAGCGGGCGGATGGGGCGATGGAGTTCAATCCACCGCCGGAGGCGGTGATTCGGGCGGGGGACGAGCTCGTCGTCCTGGGGCGCCCAGAGAGCGTCAAGGCGCTCGAGGAGATGATCGCGGTATGACAGCACGGGTGCTGGACGGGCAGGCGCTCGCGAAGCGGCTGCAGGAAGAGATCGCGCCAGACGTTGCGGCGTTTGCGAAACAGCACGGCCGGCCGCCTGGCCTTGGCATCGTGCTGGCCGGAAACGACCCCGCCTCGGAGGTGTATGTCAGTCACAAGGTGAAGGCCGGCGCTGAAGCTGGCTTTCGAGTGGACCTGGAGAGGCTGCCGGCGACGGCGTCGCTCGCCGACGCAGTGGCGCTCGTGGAGCGCCTGAATGCGAGCCCGGCGCATGACGGGATTCTCGTGCAGTCTCCGCTGCCGAAAGCGATGGGCGCCGGCGCGGAGCAGGCGGTGTTCGACACGATCGACGCCTCGAAGGACGTCGATGGCTTCAGTGCCGTCAGCGTCGGCTTGCTGGTGCAGAACCGGCCCACGCTCGTGGCGTGCACACCGTCTGGTGTGATCGTGCTGCTGGAGCGTGAGCGCATTCCGATCGCCGGGCGGCACGCCGTCGTCATCGGCCGCAGCGATATCGTCGGCAAACCGATGGCCATGCTGCTGCTCCATCGTGATGCCACCGTGACGATCTGCCACTCGAAGACGCCGAACCTTGCGGAAGTGTGCCGGCAGGCCGACATCCTGGTTGCGGCTGTGGGGAGGCCAGGACTCGTGACGCGCGAGTTCGTCAAACCCGGCGCCACGGTGATTGATGTCGGCATCAACCGCGTGACCGACGCCGCGATGGCGTCGCGGCTGTTTCCGCCCGGTCATCGCCGCCTGGCCCTCTTCCAGTCGAAAGGGTCTGTCCTGGTCGGTGACGTTCACCCGGAGGTCGATGAGATTGCGGGGGCTCTGACCCCGGTGCCCGGCGGCATCGGTCCCCTCACGATCACGATGCTGATGGCCAATACCTTGCGCGCTGCCCGTGCGCGCGTGGGTTAGCTGGTTGATGGGCCTTGGTTCTTGGTTCTTGGTTCTTGGTGAGTTTTAGATCACCGTAGAGCGCAGGCTTCAGCCTGCGCGGACATCTGTCTGGTGGTTCGCCGATGCGACGAGTGGCGCTAACTGGGGGCATCGCAACCGGGAAGAGTCACGTACGGTCGCAGTTCGAGTCGCTGGGTGTGCGCACCATCGATGCCGACACACTGGCCCATGAGGTTGTCGCTGTCGGCACGCCGGGGCTCGAGGCCGTGGTCACGCGTTTCGGCCGCGCCGTCCTGGATCGAGACGGCGCGCTGGACCGGCGCAAGCTGGCCTCGATTGTCTTCGCCAACGCTGATGCCCGGCGCGATCTCGAACACATCATCCACCCGGCCGTGAAGACCGCCATCGATGCCTGGTTCGCGTCGCTGGGGCAGGACGTGCGCTTCGCAATTGCCGACATCCCCCTTCTCTACGAAACGGGGCGCGATCGGGACTTCGAGGCGGTGATCGTCACCGCGTGCGACCCGGACACGCAGCTCAGACGCGTCATGGCTCGTGATGGCGTCACAGCAGCCGACGCGCGTGCCCGCATTCGGGCGCAGCTTCCGATGGACGAGAAAGTCACCCGCGCGAACTACGTGATCCGAACCGACGGCACGATCGAGGAGACGAACGCCCAAGTGAGAGCGGTGCACCGGGCGCTGGGCTAGTGGTATTGGTTCGTCTCTATTTTAGCGGGTCGGTGCGACCCGACTGACGATTGTCGGTGCGATTCTAGCGCCGGTCGGTGCAATCGGGTCGCTCATCGGTGCGAGTGTGCTCGGCTCGGTGTGCCGTCAGCGGGCTGGCGGCTGGAAGGCGTCGATCCCTTTCAGTCGGCCGCTCGCCTCCAGTAACGCGCACCATCTGCGCTAGCACGATCGCACCAGCCAGGTATCGAATCGCACGACCCGCGTTACGATCGCACCTATCGCACCGACTCGCAAAACAGAGACGAACCACGAACCAAGAACCACCAAGAACCACGAACCAGTTCAGGATTCCGTGAGCTCAGCCACCGCCGGGTTCTTCGCCGGCGCGATCCGTTCCTCGACAAACGTATTCCACTCATGGCATTGGGGGCACTGCCAGAGCAGCTCGGTGCTGCGATAGCGGCATCGCACGCAGACGTGAGGGTCGAGATAGAAGACCGCGTTGCGGGTCAACTCCACGTAGCTCCGGACCAGCGACGGGTCCAGGCCGAGCGCGGCCAGTGCCTGCCATACCTCTTGATGAATCACCAGGCCGTGCGGGTTGTGGGGCAGCGCATCGAGCAGCAGGTCGAAGGCCTGACGATGCTGGCCGGCGGCGCCGAGATGACGGGACAAGGCCAGCCGCGCCCGCCAGTCCTGTGGATTCAGTCCGACGAGCCGCTGGCAGAGATCGACAAATCGCCGCGGCGCGTTGAGCGCGCGGTAGGCGCGCTCGAGGCGCTCGAAGGCCAGATAGGCCCGGTCTGGCAACGTGTTCACGAGCGTTTCCCAGGCTTCGACCGCGCCGGGAAGACTGCCTTGCAGCTCTCGCGCGTCACCCAGATTCAAATACGCCGGCGCAATCCGTGCGTCCACGTCGATGGCTTCCTGGAAGGTTTTCGCGGCAGCCGGGCTGTCGCCGGCGCGAGCCTGAGCGCTGCCGATCTCGTTCCGAAGAAAGCCGATGATCTGCTGGTCTTCATCCCGCCGGTGGGCGTCGATCGCCGCGATCTGCTCGCGGACGCGCGCGGCTTCCACCCACTGATGCTGATCTTCGTACAGTTTCTGCAAGTTGATGAACGCGTACCGATTCAGCTGATCCAGCCGGACCACTTCCTGGAACGCCTCGAGCGCCCGATCGACGAAGCCGCCGTGACGGAAATCCAATCCCAGGCAGAGCAGCACGTACGCATGCTCGAGGGTTCTCAGGTCCGTGCGCTGCAAGAGCGCCTGGTGAACGTTGATCGCACGGCCGACCTGGCCTTTCTGCCGGTACAGGTTCCCGAGAATCATCTGAATCTCGAGCGCATCGGTGTCGGTGCTGGTGGCCTGCGTCAGTTCGTCGATGGCCTGGTCAATCTGGTTGTCCACCAGGAAGTTGAGGCCGAGCATGTAGTGCGGGGTCTCGCGCAGCCGGCGGCGGTCGATCCATCGGCCGTCGCGCAGCTTGTACCGCTCGTGCGCTTTGCCGACTGTCAGGCCCACCAGGAGCGCGACGAGCACGGCGAGGAGCGGCGCGTATTCAGACATCGGCAGGGCCTACGCCCCTACGACAGGGTGAGGCACCGAACGCAAACGGCATTAGATCATCTCGGTGCGCCAGAGGTCGTGCAGGTGCACGACACCTTGCACCAGGTTCACCGGATCGACGACGACGATCGAGGTGATCTTGCGCTGTTCGAGGATGTGCAACGCTTCGGCCGCCAGCGTCTCACGGGACACCGTCACCGGCTGGCGAGTCATGATCTCGCCCGCGCGGCGATCCAGGATGCTCGTGCCGTTCGACATGTGACGCCGCAGGTCACCGTCGGTGATGATCCCCACCAACTGGTTCCCATCGTCGACGACGCACGTCATGCCGAGACCCTTGCGGGACATCTCGTAGATGACGTCCGGCATCAGTGCGCTGGTGCGTACTACGGGTGCCTGGTCGCCGCCGTGCATCAGTTGCTCGAGGCGCATGAATCGCTTGCCAAGTGTGCCACCAGGATGCAGGTTCGCGAAGTCCTCCTGCCGGAACCCTTTGGCGACGAGGAGAGTCATCGCGAGCGCATCGCCGAGGGCCAGGGCCGCGGTGGTACTTGCGGTCGGCACCAGGTTCAGCGGACAGGCCTCCTCGGACACGCGGCAGTCCAGCGTGACGTCGGCCGCTTGGCCTAGCGTCGAGCGGCATTCGCCGGTAATGGCGATGAGCCTGGCTCCCAGTCGCTTGATGGTCTCGAGCAGCCGGAGTATTTCCTCCGTCTCGCCGCTGTACGACAATGCCACGATCACGTCGTCGGACTGAAGCACGCCCAGGTCCCCGTGAATGGCCTCTGCCGGATGCAGAAAGAAGGCGGGCGTGCCCGTGCCAGCGAACGTCGCGGCGATCTTCTGGCAGATGATGCCCGACTTGCCGATACCGGTCACGATCACGCGACCGCGGCACTCGAGCAGCAGAAGGGTCGCGCGCTCGAAGGCCCCGTCGAGCCGCTCGACCAGTGCCAGGATGGCTGCGGCTTCTGTCTGCAGGACCTTTCTGGCCAATGACATATCGATCTTCTTCACGCACGGGCTCCATCAGGAACGCGAGCCGCCGGTTCGGCCTGTTCGCGTGCGGCGGCGTCGATACGGGCCAGCTTGCGCAGAAGGGCTTCGAGCCGGTCCAGCCGAAGCGCGTTGCCCGCGTCGCTCTTCGCGCGCGAGGGCTCTTCGTGCACCTCCATGAACACGGCATCCACGCCTGCGCCCACTCCGGCCGAGGCCAATGGCTCGATGTACTCGGCCAGGCCGGCCGTGACCCCGTCGCCGGCCCCTGGCAGTTGCAGGCTGTGCGTGACGTCGAATACGACCGGGTAGCCGAGCTCGCGCAGCATCGGAAACGCGCGCATGTCGACGACCAGGTTGTTGTAGCCGAAGCTCACGCCGCGCTCGGTGAGCAGCACGGACTCGTTTCCTTCGGACGTGATCTTCGCGATCACATGCCGCATGTCCTTCGGTGCCAGAAACTGTCCCTTCTTTACGTTGACGGCTTTCCCGGTGCGCGCCGCCGCCACGATGAGGTCCGTCTGACGCGAGAGGAATGCGGGAATCTGGAGGACGTCGGCGACATCAGCCACACGCGCTGCATGCGAAGGCTCGTGGATGTCGGTCAGGACTGGAAGGCCCGTGCGGGCCTTCACCTCGGCCAGGGTCCGCAGACCCGACTCGAGTCCGGGGCCGCGGAACGACGTTCCAGATGTGCGATTCGCCTTGTCGTACGACGCCTTGAAGATCACGGGCACGCCGCAGCGGCCGGCGATTTCCTTGATGGCCGCCGCCAGTTCAAGGGCGTGGCCCGTGCTCTCGATGACGCAGGGCCCGGCGATCAGGGCGAGCGGACTGCCGCCCCCTATCGCGAACGCCCCGATCGGAACCGGTTTCACGCGCCTATCTTAGCGAACCTGGACCCGGAACCTCAGCGAACCCCGAACCTTGAACCGGGAGCTCACCGAACCTGGACCTGGGAGCTCGGAACCTGGACCTGTTGGAGCTTGCCCGTCTTGTGCCGGTAGGCCGCCTCGACGAAGCTCGCAAACAGCGGGTGCGGCCTGAGCGGCTTGGACTGGAACTCAGGATGGAACTGCACCGCGATGAACCAGGGATGCGTTGGCAGCTCCGCGATCTCGACGAACTTGCCGTCGGGCGACCGGCCGGACACCCGCATGCCCTTTTCCGCCAGCTGCTCCTCATACAGGCAGTTGAACTCGAAGCGGTGGCGATGGCGCTCATAGACGAGGGACGCGCCGCCGTATAGCTTCTCGGCCATCGACCCCGGCGCGAGCTGGCAGGCGTATCGCCCGAGACGCATGGTGCCGCCCAGTTCGTCCACCTCGAGAAGGTCGCGCAGCTTGTAGATCACCTTGTGCGGCGCGTTCTCGTCCACTTCCGTTGAATCGGCCCCTTCGAGGCCGCAGACGTTCCTGGCGAATTCAACGGTGGCCCACTGGAACCCGTAGCAGATCCCGAAGAAGGGGACGACGTGCTCCCGCGCGTACTCAGAGGCCTTCATCATGCCGCGTGTTCCGCGCGACCCGAAGCCGCCCGGCACCAGGATGCCGTCGGCGCCGTCGAGCAGGCTGGCGCCGCCTTCGCGTTCGAGCGCTTCGGCTTCCACCCAATTCAGTCGGACCTTGAGCCGGTGGGCGAAGCCGCCGTGAAAGAGCGCCTCGTTGAGGCTCTTGTACGAGTCCTCGTACCCGGTGTACTTGCCGACGACGTGAATCGTGAGCTCGTCGGTGGGGTGCTTGATCCGGCTGACCAGCTCCTCCCACGCCTCCGTGCGTGCCTGCGTGAGCGGCAGCCCGAGCTGCTTGAGCACGATCTGATCCAACCCCTCCGCTTTCAGGACGAGCGGCACTTCGTAGATCGTGTCGACGTCCTTCGCCGTAATCACGGCTTCCTCCGGGACATCGCAGAAGAGCGCGATCTTCCGTTTGATGTCCATGTCGAGGAAGCGATCCGTGCGGCAGAGCAGGACGTCCGGCTGGATGCCGATCGACCGGAGGTCGCGGACGCTGTGCTGCGTGGGCTTGGTCTTCAGCTCGCCGGCGGTGCCGATGAACGGCACCAGCGTCAGATGGATATACAGCGTGTTCTCGCGGCCGACGTCGAGCCGGAACTGGCGGATGGCTTCGAGGAACGGCATGCTCTCGATGTCGCCGACCGTGCCGCCGATCTCCACGAGCACCACATCCGCGTCTCGACTGGCCAGGCGGATGGCTTCCTTGATCTCGTTGGTGATGTGGGGAATGACCTGAACGGTCCGGCCGAGATAGTCGCCGCGACGTTCCTTCTGGATCACCGACAGGTAGATCTTCCCGGTCGTCCAGTTGCTGTTGCGCGTCGCCACCATGCTGGTGAAGCGTTCGTAATGGCCCAGGTCGAGGTCCGTCTCCGCGCCGTCGTCGGTCACGTAGACCTCGCCGTGCTGGTACGGGCTCATGGTCCCTGGATCGACGTTGATGTAGGGGTCGAACTTCTGCAGTGCCACGGTGTAGCCGTGATCCTCGAGCAGCCTGCCGATCGAAGCCGCCGCCAGGCCCTTGCCCAACGAGGAGACCACGCCACCGGTTACGAACACATACTTCACAGGCCGTCCGTCAGGTCGTTGGCTCATGCCACCTCACACGCGCGCTGCGGCCGCCGTCCGGCGCCGGACGCGCTCCAAGTCCTCTGGTGTATCCACTTCGATCGAGTCGAATCGGGTCTCAACGGCGCGAATGCGGTGTCCGTGCTCGAGCGCGCGCAACTGCTCGAGCGATTCGGTGCGCTCGAGAGGCGTCTGCGCCAGGGCGGCGAACGTCAGGAGAAAGTCGCGGCGATACCCGTAGAGACCAATGTGCTTGAAGCACACGCCAGTCTCGCGGTGGTAGGGAATCCGCGACCGCGAAAAATACAACGCGTCGCTGTTGCGATCCACGACCACTTTCACGACGTTCGGGTTGTCGTAGTCGGTCTCGTCCGAGATGACCTGTCGCAGCGTCGACATCTGGACCGACGGGTCGGCGATCAAGGCGGAGATGGCTTCCGCGATCATCGCCGGCTCGATGAGCGGCAGATCGCCCTGCACGTTGACGATGATTTCGCAGCGGAGATCGCGCGCGACTTCGGCAATCCGATCGGTGCCGGTCAGATGCCCGGGCTGCGTCATCCGGGCCACGCCGCCGAACTCTTCGACCGCGCTCGCGATCCGCGCGTCATCGGTGGCTACGACGACCGCATCGACGCCCGCGGCCTCAGCGGCGCGGCGATAGACGTGCTCGACCATGGGCCGGCCGCCGATATCTGCGAGGATCTTTCCCGGGAGTCGAGTCGAATCGTAGCGGGCTGGGATGACGGCGACGGTGTGCTGTTGTGACGTTCTCAGGAAGGGATTCGGGAACGTTACAGGGGGCACGGCGAATCATAGCACAGCGGATTTGAGCGCAATGGTCGAGCGGGCACTTGGGCCAGTTCGAAGCGGTTGACGTGAGTCAACGCTTTGCTGGCTGGGCGTGCGAAGCACGCGGAGAAAAGATCAACGCAGGGATCGCAGAGGAGCGGAGGTACGCGGAGGGGGAAGGGGTGACGCCGGCCAACGGCCGGCGTATGGATCGAGGAGGAGGCTGGATCACAAGCAGATAAGGGGGCTGTCCCGCTTGTGATCCAGCTTCCTCCTCGATCCATACCGCGCCAAGCGCGGTCACCCGTGGCCATTCTTCTCCGCGATTCCCTGCCCCTCGGCGTTCTCTGCGGTCTGTTTTCGTCGTGTCCTTCGTTAGGCCCCCTGAGAACCGCTATTTGAGGCGGTGCCGCTCGGGGTATCCGGCCCGCTTCCAGGAGCCGAAATGCTAAGATGAGGCCGTTCCGAACATGACCTGGAAGCTCTACGCGCTCGTCTCCGGCGGCGGATTGCTGGCGACCTATCTGATGTCGTCGCCGACGATCGTGCCGGGTCGCGCCGTGCCAGCCGCGGCCGCGCCGCAACGAGCGGTGCGTCAGACACAGGACGAGATCGATATTCAGGAGCTCGCGGCGCGCCTGCAGGCGCGTGTGCGCGCCGAGGCGGAGTATCGAGAGCCCGGTCGCGATCCCTTCCGCTTCGTCGCCCGCCAGCCCGCACGTCAGGTCAACAGCCCGAAGCCCCACGTCATTGAGGCCTCGGTTCCGTTCGTGGCGGCGCCGGTGCTGCCTTCTATCGCCCTTTCCGGGATTGCGACCGACCAGATTGACGGCGTCTCGCAGCGAACCGCCGTGCTCAGCACGCCTGCCGGCATTCTGATCGTGCGGGAAGGCGAGTCGGTGGCCGGCCTCTACCGCGTGGTGACGATTGAGGACGAGGCGGTCGAGCTCGAAGCCTCCGACGGGACGCGTCGCACGCTTCGCTTCTCCGGACGTTAGATCCTCACAATTCGCGCTTCGCGAATCGCCTGCACCCGCTTCAGCTCCTGCAACACCCCGTCCGGTATCGGTGCGGTCTCATCAATGGTCACCACGCCCATCGCGCGATCGCCGTCACGCCCGAGCGCGAAGTTCGCGATGTTGACCTTGTGCTGGCCCAGCACGGTGCCGATGTCGCCGATGACACCGGGCTGATCCGTGTTGCAGATGACGAGCATCGTCCCTTCGAGGGGCGCTTCGATGCCGATCCCGTCGATCAGGACGAGCCGTGGCGAGGTGCGCTCGAAGACCGCTCCTTCGACCCACCGCTCGCCCTCGCTCGTGCGGATCCGCACCGAGATCAGGCTGGTGTAGTTCCTCGGCCGTGTGCTGTGCGATTCCACGACCTCGATGCCGCGCTCGGCGGCCACGCTGGCCGCGTTCACCATCGTGATGCCGGTGGACAGAATCGGGTTGAACACGCCGGCGAGCACGGCGTTGATGATCATCCCCGTCTTGCTCTGCGCGAGCTCGCCGTAGTACCGGACGCTCACCGAGCGCACACGGTGGTCGTTCATCTGGGCAATGAACGTGCCCAGCCGCTCACCGAGCCGGGCGAATGGCTGCAGCCGTTTGAAGTCCTCGGGCGAGACCGACGGGAAATTGACCGCGTTGCGGATCACGCCGTCCTTCAGGAAGTCCCTGAGCGCGGCGGCGGTTTCCACGCCGACCAGCTCCTGTCCTTCACGCGTCGAGGCGGCGATGTGCGGCGTGGCCACGACCTGCGGCAGCATCTGCAGCCGATGGTCGACCGTTGGCTCCTTGTCGAAGACGTCGAGCGCCGCGCCGGCCACCTGGCCAGCCTCGATCGCGTCGGCAAGCGCTGACTCGTCAATCAAATCGCCGCGGGCGGTATTGATGATGCGCAGGCCCTTCTTCGCCCGGGCGAGGCGATCGGCATTGACCAGCCGTCGTGTCTGCGCGTTCGATGGCATGTGGAGTGACAGGTAGTCGGCCTGCTCGAAGAGGGCATCGAGCGAGACGAGCTGGACGCCGAGATCCGACGCGACCTGTTCCGAGATGAACGGATCGTGCCCGATGATGCGCATGCCGAAGGCGGCCGCGCGCCGGGCGACCTCCTGACCGATGCGGCCGAGGCCGGCGAGCCCCAGGACCTTGTCGCGCACTTCTTCGCCCAGGAACTTCTTCTTCTCCCACTTGCCCTGTTTCATCGCGGCGTCGGCGGCGGGCACGTGGCGGGCCATCGCGAGCACGAACGCCATGGCCAGCTCGGCGACGCTGACGCTGTTGGCGCCGGGCGCATTCATGACGACGATCCCGCGCGCGCTGGCGGCCGGCACATCGACGTTGTCGACGCCTGTTCCCGCCCGCGCAATCACGCGAAGCTGTGTCGCGGCCGCGATCAGGGCCGCGGTGACTTTGGTGGCGCTCCGGACGACGAGCGCGTCAGCCGTGGTGATGTCGGCGGCCAGCGCCTCGGGCGTGCGGCCGGCCCGGGCGTCAATGTCCCATCCCTCGGCTCGAAGCAGGTCGAGCGCGGAGGCGGGAAGATCATCAGCAACAATTATTTTCACGAGTGTGACGGGGGTGACGGTCCGTTTCGCGGACGCAGTGAGTAATGCGCGAGGCTGCTCGCTGAATGCTTCGCAAGTATAATCTGCGTTTGCCGGCGCGGCGTCGTCGATCGCAGGCCCAGGGCCCACGACGATTGTGTGACGGCCGCACTACGATGGTGCAAACCGCTAAAACATTCGGGATCACCCGCCGCACACCCCGGGTTGGAAACTGTTTTCAACAGGGTTTTCAACAGAAGCTGCGGAAAGCTCGGACGATCTGCACGGGACTCTGCCCTAATGGAAGGCGGACCTCAAGGTCCGCCCGGTACGTAGCGCCAGGGCTTCAGCCTCGGCGAGTGAGGATTGAATGAATCGCAAAGTGACGGTGGTAGGCGGCGCAGGCAATGTTGGCATGACGGTCGCTCGCGCGATCGCGGAGAAGGAGCTCGCTGATGTCGTGATCATCGACATCGCCGAGACCAAGGCGGCGGGCGTCGCGCTCGACATTTATGAGACGTGTCCGATCATCGGATCCGACTCACGGCTGATCGGCGGCAGCGACTGGGGCGCGGCAGCCGGATCGGACATCGTCGTCATCACGTCCGGAAAGCCGCGCAAGCCCGGCATGAGCCGCGACGATCTGGTGCGCGACAACTTCGAGATCATGAAGAGCATCGCGCCGAACCTGGTGCAGCACTGTCCGGATGCGATTGTCGTGCCCGTCGCCAACCCGCTCGACGCGATGTCACAGGCGCTCTTCAAGCTGACGAAATTCCCGCGCGAGCGCGTGATCGGGATGGCCGGTGTTCTCGACTCGGCGCGCATGAGCACGTTTGTGGCCATGGAGCTTGGCGTGTCCGTGGAGAACGTCCACTCGTTCGTGCTCGGCGGACACGGCGATACGATGGTGCCGCTTCCGAGGTACTCCACGGTGGCGGGCATCCCGCTGACCGAGCTGCTCTCGAAGGAGCGGATCGATGCGATCGCCAAGCGCACCGCCGATGGCGGCGCGGAGATCACCAGGCTGGTGGGCACGAGCGCGTGGTACGCCCCCGGTCAGGCAGCCGCGGAAATGTGCGAGGCGATCCTCAAGGACAAGAAGAAGATTCTGCCGTGCTCGGTGTACCTGCAGGGTGAGTACGGGATTCGCGATCTGTTCGTCGGCGTGCCGGTCAAGCTCGGCGCGCGCGGGATGGAGCAGATCATCGAGATCACGCTGACGGCGGAAGAGGACGCGGCGCTGAAGAAGTCAGCGGCCGCGGTCAAAGAGCTGGTGGACGTGATTGGAATGTAAGAAGGCGGGTCCAGGCGGGTCTAAAGACCCGCCTCTACTCGGCGTGTTGGTGTGTTGGGTGTTGTAGTTGTAGCGGCGGGTCTTTAGACCCGCCGACAATCGTCAGTTCCCTCGGCCGGCAGGCGGCGCACCGGCGGGAGCGGCAGCCGGCGGAGGTGGCGGAGCGCCGGGAGTGCCGGACGCCACAACCGGAATCAACGCGCCGCGATGGCACGTCGCGCAGCCGACTCGCGCGGCCTGGTCGCCCGGCTTGCTGACGGCCGTCGGAACGGCGGCATTGATTTCCGTGACCATCCGCATCATGGCGCGGGCGATATTTTTCTGCGGCTTGACGTCACTCGCGAAGTCGTTCATCGGGTCGCCGTTGGCGATGAACACATGGCACGTGGCGCAGGTGCTGCCGAGCCCCGCGTTGATCTGCTGCATGATCTGGACGACCTGCTGCCGCGTCATGTCTTTCGGCAGCACCTGAAGATTCGTCGGAGGCGGCTGGGGCGCGCCACGGCCAGCACCACGACCCTGGCCCTGTCCGGCTGGTGCTTGCGGTGCCTGCGCCGACACGGCGATCGACCCCGCCAGGACGAGGGCGCTCACCGCTACTCCGAATGAAACACGCGTCATCTGCTCTCCTCGCTGAAGCGACGTGGGACTCGACGAACAGGCGCGCATTGTAGCGCAAGACCGTCGGTGGCCGCTTGACGCTCATCGAGCGCGTGACTACGATGAGAGGCTGTTTTGGGTTCACCTACTCATTCCCGTCGGAACCTTCTGTGAAAATCCACGAGTATCAAGCGAAATCAGTACTCGCGCGCTTCGGCGTTCCCGTGCCGCGCGGCGAAGTGGCGTTCACGCCGGCCGAAGCGGCCGACATCGCGCGACGCCTTGGCGGCACGATCAGCGTCGTCAAGGCGCAGATTCATGCCGGTGGCCGCGGCAAGGGCGGCGGCGTGAAGATCGCCAAGTCGCCTGAAGAGGCCGAGCGGCTGGCCACACAGATCCTGGGCATGACGCTGGTCACGCACCAGACCGGACCGGAAGGCAAGAAGGTCGGCCGGGTGCTGATCGAGGAGGGCCTGGCGATCGAGCGCGAGCTCTATCTCAGCATCCTGATCGATCGAGCCTCGGCGAGCCCGGTGATCATCGGCAGCGCCGCCGGCGGCATGGACATCGAGGAAGTGGCGGCCAAGGAGCCGGAGAAGATCCTGCGCGAGCAGATCAACCCGGGTACGGGGATCGTGCCGTTCCAGGCCCGAAAGCTGGCGTTCGGGATGGGTCTGGGATCGGGGCCCGCCAACAAGCTGGTGAAGCTGCTCGACGCCATCTACAAGGCCTTCATCGAGACCGACGCGTCGATGATTGAGATCAATCCGTTGATCCTGACCAAGAGCGGCGACCTCCTGGCCCTCGACGCCAAGGTGACCTTCGACGACAACGCCCTCTACCGTCATCCCGACTTGCGCGAGCTCCGCGACACGACGGAGGAGGATCCGCTCGAAGTCGAAGCGTCCACCTTCTCGCTCAACTACATCAGGCTCGACGGCAACATCGGCTGCATGGTCAACGGCGCCGGCCTGGCCATGGCGACGATGGACATCATCAAGCTGGCGGGTGGGGAGCCGGCCAACTTCCTCGACGTTGGCGGCGGCGCCAACGCCGAGCAGATCAAGAACGCGTTCCGCATCCTGATGGCGGACAAGAACGTGAAAGCCGTGTTGATCAACATCTTCGGCGGCATCCTGCGGTGCGACGTGCTGGCGCAGGGTGTGATCGCCGCGGTGACGGAACTGGGCGTGCCGGTTCCGATCGTGGTCCGCATGGAAGGCACGAACGTGGAGGAAGGCAAGCGGATGCTGAAGGAAAGCGGCTTGAGCTTCACGACGGCCGACTCGATGGGCGAGGCCGCGGACAAGGTCGTCGCCCTGGCCAAGGGGAAGTAGGCGTGGCGATCTTACTCGACAAGCACACTCGGCTGATCGTGCAGGGGCTCACCGGCCGTGAGGGGACGTTTCACGCCAAGGCCGCGGCAGCGTACGGCACGAAGGTCGTGGGTGGTGTGACGCCCGGCAAGGGCGGCAGCACGCACGAGGGTTGGCCGATCTTCAACAGCGTGCACGACGCGGTCCGTGAAACGGGCGCCGACGCCACCGTGATCTTCGTCCCGCCGCCGTTTGCGGCCGACGCGATCATGGAAGCCGCCGATGCGGAGATTCCGCTGGCGGTCTGCATCACCGAAGGCATTCCCACGACGGACATGTTGAAGGCGCTGACGTTCATGGACGGCAAGCGCACGCGTCTCATCGGACCGAACTGCCCGGGCATCATCACTGCCGGTCAGGGGAAGGCCGGCATCATTCCCGGTCACATCTGCCGCGAGGGGCGCGTAGGCATCGTGTCGAAGAGCGGCACGCTGACCTATGAGGCCATCCATCAGCTGTCCAAGCAGGGGATGGGGCAGACGACCTGTATCGGTATCGGCGGCGATCCGCTCATCGGCACCAGCTTCATCGACGCGCTGCGGCTCTTTGCGGCGGACGCGGACACCGAAGCCGTGATCATGATCGGCGAGATCGGCGGCACGGCGGAGCAGGAAGCGGCCGCCTTCATCGCCGGCGAGTTCAGAAAGCCCGTCGTCGGGTTCATTGCCGGCCAGACGGCTCCGCCCGGTCGCCGCATGGGGCATGCCGGCGCGATCATCGCCGGAGGCCAGGGCACCGCCGCTGAAAAAATGGACGCGCTGGCCAAAGCCGGCGTCCACGTCGCCAGGAGTCCGGCCGACATGGGCGTCAAGATGCGCGAAGCGCTCGGGCGCTGACGACTCCCAACTCCCAAGAACCAAGAACCGACGAACCAAATGGAACGCACTTTCGCAATCATCAAACCCGACGCCGTGGAGAGCAAGCTCGCTGGAAAAGTTCTGGCGCGCATCGAGGCCGCCGGCTTCACCGTTCGCGCGATGCGGCTGCACCACCTCACGAAGAGGGAAGCCGAGGGCTTCTATGCGGTGCACTGGGAGCGTCCGTTCTTTGGCGGCTTGACCGATTTCATGTCGTCGGGTCCGTGCGTGCTGCTGGCACTCGAAGCGCCCGACGCCATCAAGAAGTGGCGCGCGACGATGGGGGCCACCGATCCAGCGAAAGCCGATGCGGGTACGCTGCGCAAGGACTTTGGCACCTCCATCGAGCGGAACGCGACCCATGGCTCGGACGCACCCGAGACCGCGGCCTTCGAGCTCGGGTACTTCTTCAGAGGGATGGAGCTGATCTGAGCTGTGCTTGGCTTTGGGCTTTGGGCTTTGGGCTCTTGGCTTTAGGCTCTAGGCAATGGGACGCACGCTCGTCATCCTCGGGCTCTTGATTGCCGGCGTGGGTGTGCTGGTGCTCCTTGGACTGCCGATTGGACGGCTCCCTGGAGACTTCACGATTCGGCGCGGGAACTTCACGTTCTATTTTCCGCTGGCGACCTCAATCATCGCCAGCATCGTGCTGACGGTGATCCTGATGCTCTTTGGACGGCGCTGACTGCCCAAAGCCTAGAGCCTAAAGCCCAGAGCCCAGAGCCCAGAGCCAGAACCTGATATGCCCTCCATCAAAGCCGACAAGTGGATCCGGAAAATGGCCCTCGAGCACGGCATGATCGAGCCGTTCGAGGACCGGCAGGTTCGCGACGGGGTCATCTCGTACGGGCTCTCGTCCTATGGCTACGACATCCGCGTCGCCGACGAGTTCAAGGTCTTCACGAACGTCAACAGCACCGTGGTCGATCCGAAGAACTTCGACGACCGGTCGTTCGTGACCATGAAGACCGACGTCTGCATCATCCCGCCCAACTCGTTCGTGCTTGCCAAGACCGTGGAGTACTTCCGGATCCCCCGCGACGTCCTCACGGTGTGCGTGGGCAAGTCCACGTACGCGCGCTGCGGGCTGATCGTGAACGTGACGCCGTTCGAGCCCGAATGGGAGGGCTACGTCACGCTGGAGATTTCCAACACCACGCCGCTGCCGGCGAAGGTGTATGCGAACGAAGGCATCTCGCAGGTCCTGTTCTTCCAGAGCGACGAGGTCTGTGAGGTCTCCTACGCCGACAAGAAGGGCAAGTACCAGAAGCAGCAGGGTTTGACGCTCCCCAGGCTCTGACGGATCCGGGATTCGCGATCCGGGATTCGGGACTCGGGATCAGGGATTCGCGTCCCCTTATAATCAACCCAAGAATGCTTCGGCCGTTCCGGTCTCTTCTTCCCACCGTCCATTCGTCGGCGTACGTGGATGTGAGCGCCCAGGTGATCGGCGACGTCCATATCGGCGCCGACAGCAGCGTCTGGATGAACGTCGTCATTCGCGGTGACGTGAACTTCATCCGCATCGGCGCGCGCACCAACATTCAGGACCTGACGATGGTGCACGTGATGCGGAACACGAACCCGACGGTTATCGGCGACGATGTGACGATCGGGCATTCGGCGGTGATTCACGGGTGCACGATCGAGAACCGATGCCTGATCGGTATGGGAGCCATACTGCTCAACGGCTGCCGGATTGGCGAAGGATCGATTGTCGCCGCCGGCTCCCTCGTGACCGAGGACATGGTGGTGCCACCGGGCTCGATGGCCATGGGCTCGCCGGCCAAGGTTCGCCGGGCGCTCTCCCCCGACGAAGACACGTCGATCAAGTGGTACGCGGACAACTACGTCCGCTATCGGCTGGACTTCCAGACCGACAGCACGCCCGCGTAGTCTCAGAGCTCACGTTGTTGACAAAGAATTTGGCCACGGAGACCACGGAGGCCACGAAGATCACGAAGACGTTGGCCAAGCGTCGGCGGATCGGTGCCTCTGCCGTTCGACGGGCCGCCAATGGCGGCAGGCGAAGCGCCCGCACGCGCACACACACCGCGAGCCCGATCCAGCGCGGTGTGTGTGCGCGGCGAGCGCTCCGTCGAACGGCACTCCGTACCTCCGTGTTCTCCGTGTTCTCCGTGGCTTTGATTGACCTCGGCTTGTCCTGCCGAAGCCTTTTGGCGAAGGCGGATGCCTCACCCTGTCCCGCAGAAGCCTTCTGGCGTGGGCGGATGCCTCGGTGTGTCGTAATCAGAGAGGGAGCGTAATGCAGCGCACAGAGCCGGCGCGCGGCATGCGCGACTTCCTGCCGGAGGACGTGCGGCGCAGGGAATACGTCATCGGCGTCATCAAGCGCGTCTACGAGCGCTACGGGTTCGAGCCGCTCGAAACCCCCGCGGTCGAGAACCTCGAGACGCTGATGGGGAAGTACGGCGAAGAGGGCAATCAGCTCATCTTCAAGATCCTCAAGCGTGGCGAGCATGAAGCCAGCGGGCAGGCGGACCTTGCCCTCCGCTACGACCTGACCGTGCCGCTGGCGCGCGTGATCGCGCACCACCAGGCGAAGCTGCCGAAGCTGTTCAAGCGTTACCAGATCCAACCAGTGTGGCGAGCCGACCGGCCCGCGCGCGGGCGCTTCCGCGAGTTCTATCAATGCGACGTCGATGCGCTCGGGTCAACCTCGCCGGTCATCGAAGCCGAGGTCTGTGCCGCGGTATCGGATGCGCTCAAGGAACTGGGGTTCAACGACTTTGTCATTCGCATGAACCATCGGCAGCTGCTGACCTCGGTGCTGACACGCGCCGGCTTCTCAGAGGAGCAGCAGGGGCCGGCGCTGGTGATTCTCGACAAGTTGGACAAGATCGGCGAGGAGGGCGTGGTACGCGAGTGGCTTGCCAAAGGGCTGGGTGACGAAGTCGTGCTCGGCGAGGCGGCTCGAATCCTGGTGTCCAACCTGCCGTCGCTGGATGCCGTGAGTGACTTCGTTGCCGGTGATGAGGCAGGCACAGCGGCGGTGCAGAACCTTCGCGCGGTGATGTCGCTGGCGGAGGGGACGTCGGCGGCGCAGAAGATCACGTTCGACGGAACGCTCGCGCGGGGTCTTTCCTATTACACGGGCGCGATCATGGAGATCAACGTCGCCGACCTGGCCGGCAGCCTCGGTGGCGGCGGGCGCTACGACAACCTGGTGGGCATGTTCCTCGGCCAGAGCGTCCCGGCGTGCGGCTTTTCGTTGGGCCTCGAGCGCATTCTCGTGGTGATGGGCGAGAAAAACATGTTTCCGGCGGGCCTCGCCACGGCCCCGGCCGATGTCATGGTGGCGCTCTTCGATGCGGCGAATATGTCCCACGCCATCCGCGTCGCGACCCGGCTGCGGGAAGCGGGCCTGCGCGTCCTGGTCTATCCGGATGCCGACAAGATCGGCCGGCAGATCAAGTACGCTGATTCACGGGGAATTCCCTTCGTCGCCATTCTCGGTGGCGACGAGATCACGGCGGGCACCGTCACGGTCAAGAACCTGACGGCCCAAACCCAACAGACGTGCGATCAGGCCGCGGCGGGCGCGGCGATCCTCGAGGGATTGAAGCAACGTGGCTGAGCAACTCGGTGACCTGACGCGCACGCACACCTGCGGAGCGCTCCGCTTACAGGACGTCGGCGCCGACGTCGTACTCCTTGGGTGGGTGCATCGCGTCCGCGACCTGGGCGGGCTGCTGTTCATCGACGTCCGCGATCGCGCCGGCGTCACGCAGGTGGTGTTCGACAAGGACGACGAGCTGCTGATGGCCAAGGCCAAGCGGCTCCGATCCGAGTTCGTCATCGGCGTGACGGGCAACGTGCGCCGGCGCTCCAACGACACCGTCAACCAGAAGCTGCCCTCGGGAGAGGTCGAGGTCGTCGTGCGCCGCCTCGTCGTGCTGAACGAAGCGAAGACGCCGCCATTCCCGGTCGCCGACGAATCGCCGGTGTCTGAGGACGTACGCCTGAAGTACCGGTATCTGGACCTTCGCCGTCCCCGGCTGCAGGCCAACATCGTCCTGCGCCATCGCCTCACGACCGTGATCCGGCGCTACTTCGACGAGAACGGCTTTCTCGAAATCGAGACGCCGATTCTGACCAAGTCCACGCCGGAAGGCGCGCGCGACTACCTGGTGCCCAGCCGCGTGCATCCGGGCGAGTTCTTCGCGCTGCCGCAATCGCCGCAGCTCTTCAAGCAGATCCTGATGATCGCGGGGATGGACCGCTACGTGCAGATCTGCAAGTGCTTCCGCGATGAAGACCTGCGTGCCGACCGCCAGCCCGAGTTCACGCAAGTGGACGTGGAGATGTCGTTCGCACGGCCGGAGACGATCTTCGGCGTGATCGAGCCGTTGATGACGCAGATTTTTCGCGTCATCAACAAGGACATCACGACTCCGTTTCCGCGCATGGCCTATGCGGACGCCATCGCCAAGTACGGCTCTGACAAGCCGGACCTGCGCTGCGGCATGCCGATTCAGGACCTCCGCGAGTTCTTCCGCGAGTCGAGCTTCCGTGTGTTCAAGGAGATCGTGGCCGGTGGCGGCACCGTCCGCGGATTCGTGGTGCCCAAGGCCGGCGGTTACTCACGAAGCGAAGTTGACGGCATCGTCGATCAGGCGAAGGCGCTCGGTGCGACGGGACTGATCTGGGCTCGACGCGCCGAAGACGGCACCGTCACCAGCTCGATCATGAAGGCGCTCGGTGAGGCGTCCGTCCGGCAGGTGCTCGACCTGACCGGCGTGACATCAGGCGGTTTGCTGCTCATCGCGGCAGGGGAGCCGGACGCTACGTCCAAGCTGCTCGGACAGCTTCGACTGGCCCTGGCGAAGAAGGACGGCCTCCTGAAGCCGGACGACTACGCTTTCACGTGGGTCGTCGATTTCCCGCTGCTGGAGTGGGACGCCGAAGAGCAGCGATACAACTCGATGCACCACCCGTTTACCGCACCGCACGACGAGGACCACGTCAAGCTCGAGCAGGAGCCCGGCGTGGTGCGCGCCAAGGCGTATGATCTGGTACTGAACGGCAGCGAGATCGGCGGCGGCAGCATCCGTATCCACGATGCGACGATGCAGAGCCGGATTTTCTCGCTGCTCAACATCAGTCCGGAGGATGCGAAGCTGCGATTCGGGTTCTTCCTCGAGGCCCTCGAGTACGGCACACCGCCGCACGGCGGCATCGCGCTCGGACTCGATCGGATCGCGGCGATCCTCGCCAACGAGAACTCGATTCGAGAGGTGATTGCCTTCCCGAAAACGGCAACCGCCGTCGACCAGATGTCGGACGCCCCCTCACCCGTCGATCAGAAACAGTTGAGAGAGCTGCATCTGCAGATCCGCAAGACGTAGCCCGAATGAAAAAAATTGCCCTGCCTCAGGAAGGCATCGAGACGCTGTACGGCGCACACGACGGGAACCTCAAGCACATCGAGTCGCTCCTTGGCGTCGCGATCCGGACGCAGGGCGATGAGCTCATCGTGGAAGGCGAGAAGGGCGCGGAGCAGCGCGTCGAGCGCATCTTCGAGCAGCTGAAGAACCTGATGGCCGAAGGGTACGAGCTGCGCAACGGCGACGTGAAGACCGCCGCGAAGCTCGTCGCCGACGACGGTACTGTGAACCTGCGCGACTACTTCCTGAAGGGCGGGCAGAAACAGCCGGAAGGCACCAAGCGGCGCGTCAACCCGAAGAGCACCAATCAACGCCGATACCTCGACGCGATCGAGAAGTACGACATCGTGTTCGGCGTCGGCCCCGCCGGCACCGGGAAGACCTACCTGGCGATGGCGCAGGCGGTGAGCTATCTGCTGGCGAAGAAGGTCAGCCGAATCATTCTCGCTCGGCCCGCTGTAGAGGCGGGGGAGAAGCTCGGTTTCCTGCCCGGAGATTTGCAGGAGAAGGTCAATCCGTATCTGCGCCCGCTCTACGATGCGCTCTACGACATGATGGACACCGAGCGCGCCCTGCGTCTCGTGGAGCGGGGGACGATCGAGGTCGCGCCGATTGCCTTCATGCGCGGCCGCACGTTGAACGATGCGTTCGTCATCCTGGACGAAGCGCAGAACACCACGTCCGAGCAGATGAAGATGTTCTTGACGCGCCTTGGCTTCGGGTCGAAGGCGGTGGTCACCGGCGACATCACGCAGATCGATCTCCCGCATCCGCGCACGTCCGGTCTCGTCGAAGCCCTCAAGATCGTCAAGGACGTCGAGGGCATCGGCTTCATCTACTTCGACGACAAGGACGTCGTACGGCACAAGCTCGTGCAGCAGATCGTGAAGGCCTACGATGCCTTCTCGACCGGGCCGCGCGGCCACTGATAAATGGGCTCTCGTAGAGGCGGGTCTTTAGACCCGCCTTCCGACCGCCGTTCCCGTCCGCCTTCCGCGCTTCTCGTGGACGTGGTCACCTCGAGCGCGGTTCGCGTGCCCGGCCTTGCGCGGTGGCTCGAATCAGTCGCGCCGGCCCGCGCGCACGGCGTGGTCACCGTCGCCGTGGTCCCGGATGCGCGCGTGCGCGCCCTCAACCGTCGATATCGAGGCAAAGACGTTTCGACCGACGTCCTCTCGTTTCCTGCAGAAGAGCCCGGCGAACTGGGCGATGTCGTGATTGCGGCTGGAGTTGCGGGCCGTCAGGCGCGGACCGCCGGCCATTCGATCGCGGTTGAGCTGCGGGTGCTGGCCTTGCACGGCCTGTTGCACCTTCTTGGCTATGATCACGAGCGCGATGACGGTCGTATGGCTCGCGTGGAGCGCCGCCTGCGCGTGAAGGGCGGTCTCCGCGAGGGCCTGATCGAACGGGAACGCACGTCCGCATGACGCCGCTCACGCTGTTCCTCCTCGGTTGCGCCACCGTCTTCCTGGGATCGATCCAGGTGGCCTTCAGCGCGCTGATGCGACTGTCGCTGCGCCTGATGGCCGAGCGCGGCGGACGCGACGATCGCCTCGGCAAGTATCTCGACGATCCCCTCGAGCTCTTCGTCCCGGTGCGTATCCTGATCGGCGTGTGCACCGTCCTGGCTGGCGTGCTCATCGCCAGGCTCAGCGACATCCAGAACGCGCTCTCCATTGTCACGTTCATCGTGTCGCTGGTCGCCTTCGTACTGGTCTGCGAGCACCTGCTGCCCCTGCTCATCGTGCGTCGAGATCCGGAGAAGGCGCTCGATGTCTTGCTGCCCGCGTTCCATGCGGTGGCCACGCTGCTCTCGCCGATGACGAGGGTCATCCTGAACTTCGTCGACGTACGCAAAGAGCGCGAGCCGCAGAACGGCGGCAACGGGTCCGATACCCCGGCGCAGACCTTGGCGGGGGAGAAAGAGCCGGACGAAGGCACCATCTCCGAAGCGGAAGGGCGCGAGCTGCTGCAGTCGATCGTGGACTTCACCGAGACCGTCGTGCGTGAGGTGATGACGCCGCGGCCCGACATCGTCGCGATCCGCCTCGATACCACGCTCCTGGACCTGCGCGCGGTCTTCCGCGAGGAGCAGTACTCGCGCATGCCCGTCTATCGCGACAATCTCGACAACATCGCCGGCATCGTCTTCGTAAAGGATCTCGTCGCGCTGCCGCCGGGCGCGGAGCCGCCGATGACGACGCTGATGCGGACCGCGCATTTCGTGCCTGAGAGCAAGCGCGTGTCGGAGCTGCTGAAGGAGATGCAGCGCCGGCAGACGCAGATGGCCATCGTCGTCGACGAGTACGGCGGGACGGCCGGCCTGGTCACCGTCGAGGATCTGCTGGAAGAGATCGTCGGCGAGATCCGTGACGAGTACGACGTGGAGAGCGAAACAGTCACTGACGAAGGCAACGGGACGTTCGTGTTCAGCGGCAAGGTGAGCGTGGACGAAGTGCGCGATCGCCTCAACGTGGACATCGAGCGCGAAGGCTTCGAGACCGTTGGCGGTTACCTCTTGTCGCAACTCGGACGGATGCCGTACGTCGGCGAGACGATCGACGTGGACGGCCTCTCGTTCGAGGTCCTGGAAGTCGAGCGTCGCCGCATCACCAAGGTGCGTGCCCGGCGGCGCGAGCCGGTCGCGGAATTGGAAGCCTAAGGTTAGATGAAGTCCGGCTTCGTCTCTTTCCTTGGCCGCCCGAACGCCGGCAAGTCCACCCTCCTGAATCGCATCGTCGGCCAGAAGCTGGCGATCGTCTCGGACAAGCCGCAGACGACGCGCACGCGCGTGGTTGGCGTCAAGAACTATCCCGACGGACAGGTGGTGTTCGTGGACACGCCAGGCGTTCACAAGCCGACGCATCGGATGAACGTGCGCATGGTCGACACGGCGCTCGAGGCCATGCGCGAGGTTGACGTCGTCGCGCTCGTCGTCGACGCGTCGGTCAAGCCGGGTCAGGGCGATCGTCACCTTCTCGGGTTGCTGAAGGACGTGAAGGCCCCGGTCATTCTCGTGCTCAACAAAGTTGACCTCGTCGCCAAGCCGAAGCTCCTGCCTCTCCTCGAGCAGTACCACCGCGCGCATCCATTCGCCGAGCTGGTGCCGTTGTCAGCGGTCGACGGCACCAATGTCGAGATTCTCGAGCAGCTCTTCCTGAAGTATCTGCCTGAGGGCGATCCCCTTTATCCGCCGGACTACCTGACCGATCAAACCGAGCGCTTCTTCGTCGCCGAAATCGTCCGCGAGCAGGTCCTTCGGCTCACCCACGACGAGCTGCCGTTCTCGACCGCCGTCGTCATCGACAAGTTCGATGAAGCCGAGCGCGGGCTGATGAAGCTCTATTGCACGATCCTCGTGGAGCGCGAGTCGCAGAAGCCGATCGTGGTGGGGAAGAACGGTTCGATGATCAAGAACATCGGCACCGCCGCCCGCCTGGCCCTCGAGGAACATTTCTCGCAGCGCGTCTACCTGGACCTCCACGTCAAGGTGAAGTCCGAATGGCGCGACGACGACCGGCTGCTGGACGACATCAACGTTCAAAACAAAGGGAACTAGAGTTCCGCAATGGCGACGCAGCGCAGACTCGACCTCGTCCTCGATTCAGTCAAGCGACTGCTGCGCATTGGTGCCACCGCCAACCTGGTGAACCTGCTGCAGAAGCAGCACCCCGCCGATCTCGCCCAGGTGTTCGGCGAGCTTTCCGATAGAGACCGTCAAGCCGCCTTCAGCCTGCTGGCCGACCGAAACGGCCGTCTGGCCATGGAAGCGCTCTCAGAGCTGGGGCCCGAAGGCGGGTCGGCGCTCCTGGGAACGCTGCCGGCCGAAGAGATTGCCAAGCTCGCGCAGGAGATTCCCTCAGACGATGCCGCCGCGCTGATCGATCACCTGCCTGAAGACCTCTCGGCCGCGGTGCTCGATCTGATGCGGCCCAAAGAGTCGAAGGTCGTCGAGAACCTCCTCGAGTACAAGGAGCGAACCGCCGGCCGCATCATGAACCCGAATGTCTTCGCGCTCAGCGAGGACATGACGGTGGGCGAGGCGATCACCGAGCTGCAGAGCAACCGCGAGGTGGAGATGGTCTTCTATCTCTACGTCGTGGACGAGCGCCGGCACCTGGTTGGCGTCGTGTCGTTGCGGCGTCTGCTCCTCGTGTCGCCGGAAACGCCGCTCAAGCGGATCATGACCACGGATCTGATCAGCGCCCGCGTTGACATGGATCAGGAAGAGGTCGCGCGGCTGGTGGCGGACTACAACCTGCTGGCGATTCCGGTCGTTGACGAGGAGAACAAACTGGTCGGCAGCATCACGGTGGATGACGTCATCGACGTCATCAAGGACGAAGCCACCGAAGACATCTATCGTCTGGCCGGCGTCAGCGGTGATGAGCGTGTCTTCACGGCAGCGTCCGAGTCGTTGAAGAAGCGCCTGCCATGGCTGGGCATCAATCTGGCCACCGCGTTTCTTGCCGCCGCCGTCGTCGGACTGTTCACGAACACCATCGATGCGTTGCCGATTCTGGCGGTCTTCATGCCGATCGTGGCCGGCATGGGCGGCAACGCCGCCACGCAGACGCTGACGGTGATCGTGCGGGGCATCGCCCTCGGCGAACTGAGCTGGAGCAACTCGCGGAAGGCCCTCATCAAAGAGGCCATCGTGGGACTCGGCAACGGCCTGACGCTTGGCCTGGTGGCGGCCGCGGTGGCGTGGGCGACGCGCGGCGACCCGGTACTCGGCCTGGTGCTCGGCGCGGCCATGGTCATCAACATGTTCGTGGCCGCGACTGCTGGCGTGCTGATCCCCTTGGGCCTGAGGGCGGGCGGTGTCGATCCGGCGCTGGCCTCGTCGGTGTTCATTACCACCTTGACGGACGTGTTCGGATTCTTCTCGTTTCTGGGGCTGGCCACGCTGTTTGCGCAGTACATGACGAGAACCGGATAGAAACGCATAAAATAACTGGGTTCGTGCCGCTGTACACCGCCGACGCCTTGGTTCTTCGCACCTACAAGCTCGGTGAGGCTGACCGCATCGTCGTCTTCCTGACGCGCGACCGGGGGAAGAAGCGAGGCGTCGCCAAGGGGGCCCGCCGGCCGCGATCCCGCTTTACGGGAGCGCTCGAGCCGCTCACCGAGGTGCGTGTGGCGTACTTCGAGAAGGAGCGGCGGGATCTGGTGGGCGTGAACTACGCGGAGACGGTGCGATCGCCGTTGACGCTGGACACGCAGGATGCGCTCGGATACGTGAGCTACTTTGCCGAGCTGCTGGATGAGTGGGCGCAGGAGGCCGATGCCGACGATCGGCTCTATCGGCTCGGCGCCTCGATGCTCGATGCGTTGGGGAGCGGCGCGCCGGTGGAGCCGCTGGCCAGATACTTCGAATACTGGCTGTTGCGGTTGCAGGGGCTCTATCCGGAGGCACGGGGCACGTTGTCGGACGGAGCGATGGCATTTCTCGCGGGATCGCGTGCGGTGGCGCCGCATCAGGTGGGAACGGTGCCCGCCACGCCTCAGACGCTCAGGGAGCTGGAGAGCGTGCACCGCGCGCTGATTGCGATGCATCTGGAGAAAACGTTGAAATCGGACCGAGTGCTTCGCGACCTTCGTCGTCACGCCTAGTCCCCTGGAACCGTGATGACTCACACAATTCCCGGGCGGGGCATCCCGTCTGGCGGCGTTGCTCATCGCTCACATATGCCCAATATGCTCGCTCTTCGCGCCTTGCCAGCCGGGCGCCGCGCTCCGGGACTTGTGCA
>DATDOE010000109.1:0-33497 GCA_035293405.1 Vicinamibacterales bacterium
TGCACAAGTCCCGGAGCGCGGCGCCCGGCTGGCAAGGCGCGAAGAGCGAGCATATTGGGCATATGTGAGCGATGAGCAACGCCGCCAGACGGGATGCCCCGCCCGGGAATTGTGTGAGTCATCACGGTTCCAGGGGACTAGCAGACCGTGGTGGAAATGCCGATTTCACGCGAGTCTCGCAGCGCGAACGAGTCCGCCGCGCGCCACGCAATGCCCCGCTCCGAATCGAGTCCTTCGAAGTATCCGATCCTCAGCAACCGGAAATGGATCCCCGGCGGCAGCCCGGGCCGGCCCATCGTCGTGGCGTAGAGCGACGCGCACAGCCCCTCGACGAAGTCGTCAAACCCGGGCACCTCGGCCTGATTCGTTGCCAACTTGCGTATGATCATATTGTAAATCATACTATACGTATGCCAACAATGGAGCGGGTCACCGTCACTCTTCCTGCTGATCTTGTCGAGAGGATTGATCAACTCGAACGAAATCGAAGCCGCTTTATTGCCGAGGCGGTGGAGCACGAATTGGCTCAGCGTCGCCGGGATGCGCTGCTGCAATCCGTTCAGAATCCTCATCCCGAGACGACTGGCCTCGTCGACGTCGGTCTGAGCGACTGGATCTCCGATCTACCCACAGACGAAACGCTCGTTGACGCCAGGGCCGGGACGCCGGTTCGCTGGATCGAGGGCCAAGGGTGGACGAAGGAATCGGCGTGACTCTCGATCGAGGAACAGTGGTCCTCGTGGAACTCGACCCGACAGTCGGTCACGAACAGCGTGGCGTTCGCCCGTGCATCACCGTGAGCGATCCGACAGTGAACGCCGATCAACGATTCCCGCTCATCGCAGTAATCCCGGTTACTGGGACGGCCGGCAATGGTGCTCTGTATCCTGCCTTGGCGCCAGGTTCGAGCGGCCTCATGAAGGCGTCGTACGCTCTCGTCGACCACTTGCGATCGATCGACAAGCGCCGCATCCGTAGAATCTTTGGACAGGTCGCGCCCAACGAGCTGACCAGCATCGATCAGGGCCTTGAGCTGCTTCTGGGCCTTCGTGTCAACCGATAGCCCGCTGTCCCACTCACCGCTTAGACCGTCCCCAGCAAGATGGCTGACACAACGATATTCGAGCCGTGCCTTCATCGGTATCAACGGCGGCTAGACGAGCTCCTCGGCTCCGCCCTTCTCGTGGGCCCGCAAGTGACAGAGAACCGCGAGGCCACAAAGTTCTAGTGGACAGCCTGGTGGTGCTGACGGTCGCGACCCTGAGGAGCTCTTGAAGACAGTCGCCTGGATCGACTGGGACTAGATCCAGCTCCGCGCCCTCAGGCAGATGCGCGCGTGTCTCGAGATTTTCGACCCGCGCCTCGCCCTCAATCCTCCGGCGCACCGGATGAAGCTGCGTCTGGGGAATCTTGAAGACTACTGTCGGCTGCTCCCTGCAACGCAAGTCCCGACCGTGTTCACATCCGTGTTCACATCGAGCCCTGAGGGTCAGAGAAAGGTTGGAGGCGCCGCCCGGATTTGAACCTGGGATGGCGGTTTTGCAGTGGGGCCGTTGGCTGCGAAGGAATAGAGCGTGGGAGCGCCGTCATCGGACGCGAGCCACCCGATTCCCAACCCCCAATCAGACTCGATAGCGAGGCACCGGCTTTCTTGGGCGTTGGGCGTTGGGCGTTACGCGTTAGCGTTCGAGCCAGGGCTCGAGCGCCTGCACGAAGAATTCCAGCACATCGTCCTCGGTCAACTGGTCGGGCGACGCACCGGCCTTCACGGGCCGCTCTTCCTCGACGGTGCGTGAGCCGCGGGTGCGGCGGATTCGCCCGATCACGGTTGGCTGATCGGCCTCGGTGTCGAGCGCGAGCTCGACGAAGTCGTCTCGTCCTCGATCGAGCGCCAGCCGCAGTCCTCGACCCGGAGTGGATACCGTGAACGCGTAGCGTTCGGCGTTGAGCGCGCTGGCCACCTGGCGTGCGAGCGGCGTGGCCACGTGGGTGAGAAAGTTGTCGTACGCCGTTTCCGCGTCGGTGGCGCGCTGCCGTTGTTGTTGCGCGCGATCGCGCGCGGCGGTCATCGCCGCCTGCACGCGCCGTCTGACTTGCGATACTTCCAATGTCGTATTCCTCGGTGTCTCGGTGTCTCGGTGCCTCGTCGTAGGGCGGGTCTTGCTCTGCAGACCCGCCTGCCAGCTCCTGCCAGCCGGGTCCAAGAGCCAGGACCCGGCCTACGTCCTGTCGTAATTCCGTAAGACTAGATTGCTCCCGTGCGCCGGAGCTCGGCGATCTCGTCGTCCGGCACACCCAGTTCGTTCAACACCTGCGTCGTATGCTGCCCGAGCGTTGGTGGCGCCGTGCGCACGGCGCCAGGCGTGTCCGACAACTTGATCGGGATGCCGAGCACGTTCAGTGGACCAGCGGTCGCGTGCTCGACGGCTTCGATCATCTGCCGCGCGAGAAGCTGCGGATCGGCGAGCGCGTCGGCCACGTCACGCACGGCTCCGCACGGTACGCCGGCTTCGGTCAGGAGCGTGAGCCAATGCGATCGCGGATGTTGAGCGAGGACCGGCGCGAGTCGAGCGCGCAGGTCCTGATGGTTCACCACGCGTGACGGATTGGTCGCGAATCGCGTCTCGGCGAGCAGCGACTGCAGCCCCGTCGCCTCGCAGAAGCGGCGGAACTGATCGTCGTTGCCGACGGCCAGGAACAGCTCGCCGTCGGCAGCGGTGAACGAGTCGTACGGGGCGATGGTGGCGTGACGATTCCCCACCCGCTGCGACAGCGTGCCGGTCGTCAAGTGCATCGACGCGTGATACGTCAGCAACGAGACCACGCCGTCGAGCATGCCGACGTCCACATACTGTCCACGGCCCGTCCGGTCGCGTGTATAGAGGGCGAGCACGATGCCCTGAGCGGCCAGCAGGCCGGCCACCAGATCGGCAATGGCGACGCCAACCCGAAAGGCGGGCCCATCGGCGGCGCCGGTCACGCTCATCAGGCCGCCTTCGGCCTGAATCACGGCGTCATACCCGGCCTCATTGCGTCGCGGGCCGGTCTGGCCGAAGCCGGAGATTGAAGCGAAGACGAGGCGTGGCCGGCTCGCCTGAAGCGTGGCGTAGTCCAGCCCCACCCGGCCCAGTGTCCCGGGCCGAAAGTTCTCGACGACCACGTCCGCCTTGTCGAGCAGCCGGTCGAGGACCTTGCGGCCCCCCGCCTGCTTGAAATCCAGGGTGATGCTTTCCTTGTTCCGGTTAATGCTCAGGAAATACGCACTCTCGCCGGCGACAAACGGCGGTCCCCAGGCCCGGGTTTCGTCCCCGCGACCCGGGTGCTCGACCTTGATGACGCGCGCACCCATGTCGGCCAGCATCATCGTGCAATAGGGCCCCGAGAGCACCCGCGTCAGATCCAGCACCGTCAGACCGGCGAGCGGCCCCGTCGAAGACATGCGCCCTCATTCTAGTAGCCAACTCGAATGGCGGCTTTGACGTCACAATTCACGGAAGCCCTTTACTCAACAGACCGTTGACCTTTAACCTTCCCCTTTGCTCTGTGACGTGAACCCTTTGCCTTCGCCTTTGCCCTTACTTTTCACTTTTCACGTTTCACTTTGCACTTTGCACTTTGTTATGTCTCCTACTGACTACGCGCACGCGCGCCGCGTGCTGGCTCGCCGCGATCCGGTCATTCGCGACTTGATGCGCCGGCATGGTGCGTGCGGTCTGGCGAGCGCGCAGCGCTCCGACCCGTTTCACGCGCTGGTGCACGCGATCATCGCGCAGCAGTTGTCGACCAAGGCCGCCGCGACGATCGAGGCACGCTTCTCCGCACTCTTTGCCGGTCGCGCGACCCCGGCCGCCGTGTCGAAGGTCAGCGACGAGCAGTTGCGCGCGGTCGGGATCAGCCCTCAGAAGCTCCGATACATCCGCGATCTGTGCGCACGCATACTCGACGGATCGCTGGCCCTCGACCGCTTCGGCACACTCGCCGACGAGGATGTGATCACCTCGCTGACGAGCGTGAAAGGCATCGGCCGCTGGACCGCGGAGATGTTCCTCATGTTCCGGTTGCACCGGCCCGACGTGCTGCCCGTCGGGGACCTCGGTATCGTCAAAGCCGTCCAACGTGCATATAAGCTTCGCCTCGCACCCACTCCGGCCCGCCTGACTCGACTGGGTGAAAGCTGGCGTCCGTATCGGTCGGTCGCGTGCTGGTATCTCTGGGCAAGTCTCGACAATGTTCCGAGCGATGAAAAGCGGACCTGATTGTCCGCCTCGACGAGTCCGCCTTCTTCAAGAGTAACTGTCATGTACACACGAGCGTTTGTTTCTGTGCTGGTCGCACTGCTGCTGGCCGTCGCCGGCCTGACCACCTTGTCGGCCCAGAACCGCGGCGGGTCGACATCCACTGACATCCCGCGTCTGCAATTCGAAAAGTACACGCTGCCCAACGGCCTCGAGGTCATCCTCAGCCAGAAGCGCGGGCTGCCGATGGTCGCCGTGGACCTCTGGTATCACGTGGGTCCCGCCAACGAGGATCGTGGCCGTACGGGATTCGCTCACCTGTTCGAGCACATGATGTTTCAGAGCTCGAAGCACGTGCCCCCCGACTCGCACATCCGGCTGCTCGAGGCCGCAGGCGCGAGCGATCTGAACGGCACGACCGACTACGACCGCACCAACTATTTCGAGACCGTACCGTCGAACCAGGTCGAGCTTGCCCTGTGGCTCGAGTCCGACCGGATGGGGTACCTGCTCGACAAACTCGATCAGGCGGCGCTGTCCAACCAGCAGGATGTCGTGCGGAACGAGCGTCGTCAGAGCGTCGAGAACCAGCCCTACGGCCTGGCCGAGGAGGCGCTTGTCCAGACGCTGTTCCCAGGGGCGCATCCTTACTACGGCAACGTCATCGGCTCGCACGAGGACATCCAGGCGGCCAAGCTCGATGACGTCAAGCGGTTCTTCCGGCAGTACTACGCGCCCAACAACGCCAGCCTGGCGATCGTGGGTGACTTCGAGACGGCGCAGATCAAAGCTCTCGTTCAGAAGTACTTCGGCACCTTGAAGCGAGGTCCGGCCGTCCCGGCGATCAAAGCGGAGACCCCCAAGATTGCCGCCGAGCGTCGGAAGGTGGTCACGGCTCGTGTGGAGTTGCCTCGCCTCTACATGGCATGGCTGACGTCGCCCATCCTGAAGCCTGGTGATGCTGACGCGGACATCGTGGCGACCATTCTTGGCGGGGGCCGCTCGAGCCGTCTGTACAAGAAGCTGGTCTACGAAAAGCAGATTGCGCAGAACGTGTCAGTCCAGCAGCAGTCGCTGATGCTGGGATCGGTGTTTCAGATCGAGGCGACCGCACGACCCGGCCACACCGCCGAGGAGCTCGAAAAGGCGATTGAAGAGGAGCTGGCGCTGTTCCGTTCGCAGCCGGCCAACGCGCGCGAGATAGAACGGGCACGCAACACCATCGAGACCAACATCATTGGTGGCCTCGAAGGCCTGGGCGGCTTCGGCGGAATCGCCGATCGACTGAACTTGTACAACCACTACCTCGGCACGCCGGATTATCTCGAGAAGGACATCCAGCGCTATCGCGATGTCACAGCAGCCAGCGTTCAGACCTTTGCGCGCGACCAGCTCGCGCAGACGGCGCGCGTGGTGATGCACGTCGTGCCGGGCCAGCCTGCTGCCGTCCCGCAGGTGACGACGCCGCCCGCGTCGCAAGCCGCGGCCGGTCAGGGCGAGTCGATCAATGCCGACGAACCGTGGCGCAACGAGATGCCGAAGCCGGGCCCGGCGCGCCCGCTGCAACTGGCGACGCCGGCGTCGGCCACGCTGGCGAATGGGCTGACGCTCATTCTCAGCGAGCGGCGCGGCGTGCCGATCGTCGCCGCCAATCTGGTCCTCCGGACGGGCAGTGACACCAATCCACTGGATAAGCCCGGCCTCGCCAACTTCGCGGCGGCCATGCTCGACGAAGGCACGTCCACGCGGAGTGCGCTGGACATCGCCGACGCAGTCGCGACGCTGGGTGCATCGCTCGGGATCGGCAGTTCCATGGACGCGACCACGCTGTCTGCGCGATCGCTCTCCAAGAACTTCGGGGCAGCGCTGGAACTGCTCGCCGACGTGACGCTGCATCCGTCGTTTCCCGCCGAGGAGATCGAGCGGCAACGGGCCAGCCGCCTTGCCGGCCTCGTGCAGCAGCGCGATAACCCGGGACAAGTGGCCGCGCAGGTCACCGCGTCGGCGTTGTACGGACCGCAGCATCCCTACGGCTACAGCGAAGTGGGCACTGAGGCCGGGGTCAAGGGCATCACACGGGTGGACATGGAGGCCTTCTGGAAACAGAACTTCGTGCCCAACAACGCCGCGCTCGTGGTGGCGGGTGACATCTCGATGAGCGAGTTGCGCACCCTGGCCGACAAGGCGTTCGAGTCCTGGCAGCGAGGCACGCCCGCTCGACCGACGCTTGGCAATCCCGCCACAACGCAGGCTCGCGTGGTCATTGTCGACAAGCCGGGTAGCCCGCAGACGCAGGTGCGCGTCGCCTCGATCGGCGCTCCCAGGTCGTCTCCGGACTTCCGGCCGATGCAGATCATGAACCTCGCGCTGGGCGGCCTGTTCTCGAGCCGGATCAACATGAACCTGCGGGAGGAGCACGGGTACACCTACGGCGCGAACTCGCAGTTCTCCTTCCGGCGGGCGGCTGGTCCGTTCCAGATCGCCTCTGGCATTCGCACGGATGTTACAGGGGCAGCCGTGGCTGAGATCTTCAAGGAGATCCGCGGCATGGTGGAGAAGCCGGTGTCAGCCGACGAGTTGCAGAAGGCGAAGGATTCGCTCGCCAACTCGCTGCCGGGCGCGTTCGAGAGCAACGCCAACGCAGTCAACAACTTCTCGAACGTCTTCACCTACGACCTCGGACTCGACTACTACACGCGTTATGCCGAGCAGGTGAACGCGGTTACAACCGACCAGACCCTGGCCGTGTCGAAGAAATACCTGGTGCCAGGCAACATGGTGGTTATCGCGGTCGGCGATCGCGCGAAGATCGAGCCCGAACTGAAGAAGCTCAACCTCGGCTCGATCGAGGTGCGAGATTCAGAGGGCAAGCCGATCTCGTGACGTCAGTCGAGATGGAGACGCTTTGCACTACGGATTCTCGCTCCCCAGAAATACGGAGATTCCCTGATACCACACCGCGTTTCGACGCGACAGACTTGGGACTCCAAGGGCCTCACGCATCCCTGCCAAACAGCCGGACCTGCTCCCACCCACCCGGGAGCAGGCCGGCGCCTCTAGAGAGACACAGAATCGGCCGGCCTCGGTAGATGCATTCACACAGTCAGTCGGGACAGTTCGGACAACCCGTTACCCGCATCGACACCAGCCGAGCTGGCGCCTGTCGAGGTTGCGTTAATCGATTGCCGTGACTGACGATCCGGCTATGGTGCTCGAGGTCCTTGCCGCGCTCGACGCGCGACCACGACGCGAACGCCTCGTGCTGCTGTCGGATTTCGACGGCACGCTGGCCGCGTTCGACGTCGATCCCGCAGCGCCGCACCTGAGCGTTGACACCAGGCACATACTCCAGGCGCTGGCCTCGCGTGGGAATGTCACCGTTGGCCTCATCAGCGGCCGCCGGATGGACGACCTCGATCGACGCACCGGGCTTTCACCTCAGGTGTATCTCGCCGGCCTTCACGGTCTCGAGATTCGCCACGGGGCGCTCTCATGGCATCATCCCGAGCTCGTTGAATCCAGGGATTTGGCCGACGCAGTTGCCGTGGCGCTTGAAGCCGCGGTCGGGAATGTGCCTGGCGTGCGATTCGAACACAAAGAAGTGGCGGTCACCGTCCATGTGCGTGGCGTCGAGGCCGAGTCTCGCAGCGAGGTGCTGCATGCCGCGAGGGCGGCCGTTCGCCCGTGGCTCGACACCGGTGCGTTCAAGCAGCTCGATGCCAGCGCTGCCATCGAGTTCCTTCCGAACATCGCGTGGACCAAGGGCGACGCGGTGCGCTGGATCGTCGAGGACGTCGAGGCGCACGGCAATCAACCGGCGTGGTGTGTCTTCTTTGGCGACGATGTAACGGACGAAGATGCGTTTCGCGCGATCAGTCGCGGCCTGGCCGTCGTGGTGGGCCGCCGGCCATCGTCGGCGCGCCTGCGTCTCGGCTCTCCGGCCGACGTGGCCACGGTACTGCGACGCGTCAACGGAACTGCGAAAAGGGGGACTGGCCATGACCTCGACTGATCTCGTGCGAACGATGGCCGATCGGCTTCGTGACACCAAGCTCGTCGTCGTCGCCAACCGGCAGCCCTATGTGCACGAAAAGCGGCTCACCGTCCGGAACGGGATGCGGCGGTGGCTGCTGCGGCAGAGCGACAAGGTGAGCATCGACTGGACGCAGCCGGCAAGCGGTCTGGTGACGGCCCTCGATCCGGTCATGCAGGCATGCGGCGGCACATGGGTGGCGCACGGCAACGGATCTGGCGATCTCGAGATGTCGGATCCATCGGGCCGGCTTGCGGTCCCTCCGGACAACCCGAAGTATTCCCTCCGACGGGTGTGGCTCAAGCAGCAGGAGGAGGACGGCTACTACTACGGGCTGTCCAACAACGCGCTCTGGCCGCTCTGCCACATTGCCTACGCCAGGCCGGTATTCAACCAGGACGACTGGCGGCACTATGTCGCGGTCAACCGGCGCTTCGCCGACGTCGTCCTCGAGGAGATCGCGGGCCGGCGCGCGATTGTCTTCGTGCAGGACTATCACTACGCGCTCTTGCCGCGGTTCGTGAAGTCCGCCAGGCCCGATGCCGTGGTCTGTCAGTTCTGGCACATCCCATGGCCCAATCCAGAGGCCTTTCGCATTCTGCCCTGGCAGAGCGAGGTGCTCGACGGCCTCCTGGGCAATGATTTGCTCGGCTTCCACCTGCAGTATCACTGCAACAACTTCCTCGACACCGTGGACCGGTCGATGGAGGCCCGGATCGATCAGGAGACGTTCTCGGTGCACTGCCGGGGGCATCGCACGGCGATCCGGCCCTACCCGATCAGTATCGATCCCACGACGTGGAACAAGGTCCCACCCGGAGCTCCGTGGAGTAAGGAGGTGGCGGCGACACGACGACGGTTGGGAGTGGGTAACCGTCGCATGGTATTGGGCGTTGATCGTCTCGACTACACGAAGGGGATTCCCGATCGCCTGCGTGCGTTCGATCGCTTCCTGGTGCGCTATCCCGAATGGCGTGAACGGGTCGTGTTCGTGCAGGTGGGGTCACCAACGCGGGACCATCTCGATCGCTATAAGGACCTGAGCGACGAGGTCGACCTGCTGGTCGCGAAGATCAACGAACGGCACGGTCAGATGGGCTGGGCCCCGATCGTCTACCGGCGCGAGTATCACTCACCAAAGGAAATTGCCGAGCTGTATCGCGCGTCCGACGTCTGCGTGGTGTCCTCGCTTCACGACGGGATGAACCTCGTGGCCAAGGAGTTCGTCGCCGCGCGAACCGACAACCGCGGCGTGCTGCTCCTGTCGAAGTTCGCCGGGGCGGCGCGAGAGCTGTGTGAGGCGGTCCTCGTCAACCCGTTTGCGCCGGACGAGTTTGCCGAATCGCTGCACACCGCGCTCTCGATGGGACCGAGCGAGGCCGAGCGCCGCATGCGGGCGCTGCGCACGCATGTGTGCGGGCACACCGTGTTCGATTGGGCCGCGCGCGTCTTGTGCGATGCATGCGACGTCGCGGACTCGCGCGTATGAGCGATGAGCCTCATCTCAACTACGCCGCCATCGGCAACGGGCACGTGCTGGCACTGGTTGGGCCTGACACCAGCATCGACTGGCTCTGTCTGCCGCGCTTCGACAGCCCGTCGGTGTTCGCGCGGCTGCTCGATACCGAGAAGGGCGGCAGCTTCGCCTGCACGAGTGACGAGGCCATCCGAACCTCGCAGGCCTACGTCGCCAACACCAACGTCCTGCGCACCGAGATCGAGACTGGGGATGGACGTTTCGAGCTCCTCGACTTCGCGCCGCGCATCCCGCTGGGGCTGACGGTCGACGCACCGCTCGAGTTGCATCGAGTGCTTCGCCCGCTCGCCGGGGCGCCGCGTGTGCACATTCGCTTCGATCCGCAGCCCGACTACGCGCGCGCGACTCCTCGACTGGTGCCGATGGCTGCGGGAGTCGAGATTCAGGGTGCGTCAGTGCCCCTGTACCTGCGCACGAACCTGCCAACGGAGTACGTGACAGACGGCCCGTCGTTCCGTCTGGATCGCCCCGCGTATCTCGTCCTGAGCGTCGGCCGGCAACCCGATGTGGATTCCGTGCCGGCGATCGAGCGCCTGCTGGAGTTGACGATCGCCGGGTGGCGACACTGGGCGCTCACCTGCGCGCTGCCGGCGTTTCGCCCCGAAGTGGTCTTGCGGTCGGCGCTGTGCCTGAAGCTGCATCAGTATCTCGAGACCGGCGCGATCATCGCCGCTGCCACGACGAGTGTGCCCGAAGCACTCGGCACCGAGCGGACCTGGGACTACCGGTACTGCTGGCTCAGAGACGCGGCGTTCGTCGTGGAGGCGCTCCGGCGCCTCTCGCACCTGTCCGAGGGGGAGCAGTTCGTGCGCTTTCTCCGCCATGTCGCGGACAGCGGCCCGCTGCAACCGATCTACGGCATTGGTGGCGAGCGCGACCTGCACGAGACGCACCTTGACCACCTGAGTGGCTTCGGCGGGGCCCGGCCGGTGCGGATCGGAAACGCCGCGTACAGTCAATCGCAGCACGATGTCTACGGCGAGATCGTGCTGTGCCTCGAAACCCTCTACACCGACCCGCGGATTGTCTCGAACGATGGATCGCTGATGCCGCTGGTCGAATCGCTCGTGTCCGAAGCAATTGCCCGGTCGAGCATCGAGGACACGGGGCTGTGGGAGTACCGCACCGGACGCGGGCATCACACGTTCTCGAAGGTCCTGTGTTGGGTGGCCGCGGCACGCGGGGCCAATATCGCCAAGCGTGAGGGTCGGCTCGATCTATCTCGCGCCTGGTGCGCGTGGGCCGACGCCGAGCGCGAGCACATCCTCAAGCACGCGTACAACGAGGAGCTTGGCTGCTTCACGCAGATGCTGGACGGCGTTCACCCGGACGCCTCAAACCTGTTGCTGCCGACGTTCGGCATCATCGAGCCGACCGATCCCCGCTTTGTCTCCACCGTCCGCGTCTACGAACAGCTCCTCGCCCCGAACGGGCTGATGCTGCGCTACCGCCACAGCGATGACTTCGGCGCCACCACGAGCGCGTTCTCGATCTGCTCGTTCTGGTGGGCGGAGGCGCTGGCGATGATCGGCCGCACCGAGGATGCCGTGCGGCTCTTCGATCGCCTGCTCGCGCACGCCAACCCCCATGGCCTCTTCTCCGAGGACATCGACCCGATCACCGGCCGATTGCTGGGCAATTTCCCGCAGGCCTACACCCACGTCGGGCTGATCCACGCCGCGGTCACGATTGGCGAGATCCTGGAGTCGAAACACGCCAGATTTCGGGCCTGGGTCAGCTTCCCGGTATAATTTCGGACTGAAGCAGTCGGATATGCCCGTCGCCTCGCCCGGATTCCTGCGTACGGCCGCCTCGATCATCGATTTGATTGGCAATACGCCCATGGTCCGCCTGTCGGGCTTCGAGGCCGGCCTTCGTAACGTCGAGCTGTACGCGAAAGCGGAATGGAAGAATCCGGGGGGGTCGGTCAAGGACCGGGCGGCGGCGCGCATGATTGCGGAGGGCGAGCGGACGGGCGCCCTGACGCGCGACACCATCATTCTGGACGCCACATCCGGCAACACCGGCATCGCTTACGCCATGATTGGCGCCGCGTTGGGATACCGGGTACGCCTGTGCGTGCCGGAGAATGTGACGCCGGAGCGCAAGCGCATCCTCAAGGCGTTCGGCGCCGAGGTCATCTTCACCGACCCGATGCAAGGATCCGATGGCGCGATCATCCGCGTCAAACAGATGTACGAAGAGAACCCCGGCCTCTACTTCTACCCGGATCAGTACAGCAATCCGGGGAACTGGCGTGCGCACTACGACACCACGGCGCCCGAGATCATCGAGCAGACCGGGGGCCGCTTGACGCACTTCGTCGCTGGCCTGGGCACGAGCGGCACGTTCGTCGGCGCCGGCCGCCGCTTTCGGGAGTACAACCCGGAGATCCGGCTCATCTCGGTGCAGCCAGACTCGCCGTTGCACGCGCTCGAAGGGCTGAAGCACATGGCCACGGCAATCGTTCCAAGCATCTACGATGCGTCGTTGGCTGACGAGGACATCGGCGTGAGCACGGAAGAGGCATTCGATCTCACCCGCCGGCTCGCGAAGCAGGGCGTGTTCGTAGGGATTTCGAGCGGCGCAAGCCTGGCTGGGGCGCTGAGCGTGGCGCGGAAGACATCCGATGCGGTTGTCGTCGTGGTGTTCGCTGACGGCGGCGAGAAGTATCTGTCCGAGCGCCTCTGGGACGAAAGCACCGAGGAGACGAAGTGACGGCGCTGTCCCTCCAGGCGGGTGTTGCGGACGCGATTCGAGCCCACGGCGCCGAGACCTACCCGAACGAGTGCTGCGGCGCCCTGTACGGCCGTGACGGCGCCGTGACGGCCACTTTCGCGCTACCAAATACCACCGAGGAGGGGCCCCGCCGCCGGTTCCTGGTGCGCCCGCAGGACTATCGGGACGCTGAGCGGCGCGCCACCGAATCGGGGGCCGAGCTGCTTGGCTTCTATCATTCGCATCCCGATCATCCCGCGAAGCCATCTCAGTACGATCTCGACCACGCGTGGCCGTTCTTTTCGTACATCATCGTTGCCGTCCGCGCCGGCACGCCCGAGGACATGACGTCCTGGCGATTGCGCGATGATCGCTCTGACTTCGACGAGGAACGCCTCACATATGCCGAACACAATCAACATCCCGACACCGCTTCGTCCGTTCACGGATAAGAAGGAGTCCGTCGAGGTCAGCGGTGCCACGGTTGGCGAGCTGCTCGCCGATCTGACGACGCGCTACGAAGGCCTCCGTAAGCACCTTTACGCCGATACCGGCAAGCTGCGGAACTTCGTGAACGTGTATCTGAACGACGAAGACATCCGCTATCTCCAACGAGAGCAGACGCCAGTGAAGGCGGGCGACACGCTCAGCATCGTCCCGTCCGTCGCGGGTGGCGCCCCCACAGCACCGCCGGTAGAGGCGGGTCTTCAGACCCGCCTGCCCGAGCTCACACAGGACGAGATCCAGCGCTACAGCCGGCATCTGATCATGCCGGAGGTCGGCATGGACGGGCAGCGCCGTCTGAAGGCGGGCAGCGTCCTGTGCATTGGCGCAGGCGGCCTTGGCTCTCCCGCCGCCATGTATCTCGCGGCCGCCGGCGTCGGCCGCATCGGCATCGTCGACTTCGACGTCGTTGACTTCAGCAACCTGCAGCGGCAGCTGCTGCATACCACGCCGGACGTGGGCCGTTCGAAGCTGGCGTCGGCGAAGGACAAGCTCAACGCGCTGAATCCGCACGTCCAGATCGATACCTACGAGACGCTGCTGTCCTCGGAGAACGCACTCGACTTGTTCGCGCCGTACGACGTGATCCTCGACGGCACCGACAACTTTCCCACGCGCTACCTCGTGAACGATGCGTGCGTGATCAGCGGGAAGCCGAATGCGTACGGGAGCATCTTCCGCTTCGAGGGTCAGGCCTCGGTGTTCGCGACCAAGGACGGCCCCTGCTACCGGTGCCTGTATCCCGAGCCGCCGCCGCCCGGGCTGGTGCCCAGCTGCGCCGAAGGCGGCGTGCTCGGCGTCCTGCCGGGCATCATCGGTGTGATTCAGGCGACCGAGTCGATCAAGGTGATCACCGGCATCGGCGAGCCGCTCATCGGCCGCTTCCTCATTTATGACGCGCTGAAGATGAAGTTCCGGGAGCTCAAGCTCCGCAAGGATCCGGAGTGCCCGGTGTGCGGCACGAATCCGACGGTCACCAAACTCATTGATTACGATCAGTTCTGCGGCGTGCGGCCGGAGCCGCAGCAGGCGCAGACGACGGGAGCCGCTGTGAACGACTGGGAGATCACACCTGTCGACCTGAAAAAGAAGCTCGACGCCGGAGAGACGCCGTTCATCCTCGACGTGCGGGAGCCGAACGAGTACCAGATCAACAAGATTCCCGGCTCGACACTCATTCCGCTTGGGGAGCTCCCGCGGCGATATCAGGAGCTGCCGAAGGATCGCGAGATCGTCACGCAGTGCAAGATGGGCGGCCGCAGCGCCAAGGCACAGGACTTCCTCAAGTCGGTGGGCTTCACCAACGTCAAGAACCTGAAGGGCGGCATTCTGGAGTGGATCGACAAGGTCGACCCGAGCCAGCCGAAGTACTGAACCGGTTCTTGGTTTGTGGTTCTTGGTGGTTTCGTGGCGGCGGATTTGCCGGTGTTCTCACCTCGTTGGTTGACACCGCGTTTGCCAAGAACCGACGACCACGAACCACGAACCGAGGAAATCCGACCGTATTGACCGGATTTCCCGAGGGGCATACAATACCGACTAGAGCAGTCGGATTTAGATTTCTATGCTGAGGTTGTCAAAAAAGGCCGATTACGCACTGATCGCGATGAAGCACCTGGCCCATCGGGACACCAGAGCCTCGTCCACGAGCGCCCGTGAGATCGCCGAGCAGTACGACATCCCGATCGAGTTGATGGCCAAAGTGCTGCAGCGTCTCGTGCGCACCGGCCTCCTCGTCTCGACGCAGGGCACCCGCGGTGGATACACCCTCAGCCGGCCCTCCGGGTCAATCAGCGTCGCCGACGTGATCGAGGCCATCGACGGCCCCTTCGCCGTGACGGCCTGCTCGACGGAGAAGCATGACTGCGAGCAGTACAGCAAATGCAGCGTTCGCGATTCCTTGTGGCAGATCCGCGAACGCATCGTGGCGGCGCTTGTGACCGTCAGCCTTGCGGACATGGCGGTTGACCACGAAACGGTTTCGGCCCCTGTTGCGGTTGTGCGCCGGGGCGCATGAGGACGCGTAGGGCCCTGCGAGAACAACAATGAAGCTTCCGATTTACATGGACTACCACGCCACGACTCCCGTCGATCCACGGGTGCTCGAGGCCATGATGCCGTTCTTCACCCAGCACTTCGGGAATGCGGCCAGCCGGAACCATGCGTTCGGCTGGGAAGCCGAAGAAGCGGTGGAGACCGCGCGGAAACAGGTCGCCGATCTGATTGGCGCGACCGCGAAAGAGATCATCTTCACGAGCGGCGCCACCGAGTCGAACAACCTCGCCATCAAGGGCGTGGCGGAGATGTACCGCGAAAAGGGCAATCACATCATCACGTGTGTGATCGAGCACAAGGCGGTCATCGATACCTGTAAGAAGCTCGAGAAGCAGGGCGCGCGCGTCACGTATCTTCCCGTCCAGAAGGACGGCCGCGTCAGCCTCGACGAGCTGCGAGCGGCGATCACCGACAAGACGATCCTCATCACGATCATGACCGCCAACAACGAGATCGGCGTGCTCCAGCCGATCGCCGAGATTGGCGCGATCGCGAAGGAGAAGGGGATCCTGTTCCACACCGACGGCGTGCAGGCCGTGGGCAAAGTGCCGGTCAACGTCAACGAACTGAAAGTCGACCTGCTGTCGCTCAGCGCTCACAAGATGTACGGCCCCAAGGGCGTGGGTGCGTTGTATGTCCGCCGCCGGAATCCGCGCGTGCTGCTCTCCGAGCAGATCAGCGGGGGCGGCCACGAACGCGGCATGCGATCCGGCACGCTGAACGTCACCGGCATCGTTGGCCTCGGCAAGGCTGCCGAAATTGCCAAGAACGAGATGGCGGCGGAAGGTGAGCGTCTGAAGAAGCTGCGTGAGCGGCTGAGCGCTGGGCTCCACAAGAATCTCGACGAGCTGTACATCAACGGGTCGATGGAGCACCGGCTGCCGCACAGCCTGAACATCAGCTTCGCCTACGTCGAGGGCGAATCGCTCCTGATGGGCATCAACGATGTGGCGGTGTCGTCGGGCTCGGCCTGCACCTCGGCGAGCCTGGAGCCGTCCTATGTGTTGAAGGCGCTGGGCGCGGGCGACGACCTGGCCCACTCATCGATTCGCTTCGGCCTCGGCCGATGGACATCGGAAGAAGAAGTCGACTACGTCGTCGAGAAGCTGACGACGGTCGTGCGGCGTCTGCGTGAGATGTCGCCGCTCTACGAGATGGTGAAGGAGGGGGTCGACCTCTCCAAGATGCAGTGGGTGACGCACTAGGCGTCAGGCTCTCGGCTTTAGGCGTTGGGATGGGCGTTGTTAGGCCCAGAGCCCAAAGCCAAGGGCCTTTCAGGAGAAGATAAATGGCTTACTCAAGCAAGGTCGTCGATCATTACGAGAACCCCCGCAACGTCGGCTCGCTGCCGAAAGACGATGCCAACGTGGGCACGGGACTCGTGGGCGCGCCGGAGTGCGGCGACGTGATGAAGCTTCAGGTCAAGGTGAACCCCGAGACCGGAGTCATCGACGACGCGAAGTTCAAGACGTTCGGGTGCGGCTCGGCCATCGCGAGCTCGAGCCTGGCGACCGAGTGGCTCAAGGGCAAGACCGTCGATCAGGCGCTGGCGATCAAGAACACCGACATCGTCGCCGAGCTGTCGCTGCCGCCGGTGAAGATTCACTGCTCCGTGCTCGCCGAGGACGCGATCAAGGCCGCGATCGCCGACTACAAGACGAAGCAGGAGAAGGAAAAGGGCGTGAGCGCCACCGCTGGGCACGCGCAGCCCAACGCATAGCCAACTCCCAACTCCCAAACGCCCAACTCCCAACGAAGTCTTGGGAGTTCCGGGTTGGCAATTGGGAGTTGGGGGTTGGGAGTTGACATGATTCAGATCAGTGAGAGCGCCGCGAAGAAGATTCAGTCGCTGATGACCAAGCAGGGCATCAGCGATGGCGGTCTTCGTGTGGGTGTGAAGGGCGGCGGCTGCTCGGGATTGAGTTACACGTTTGCGTGGGAGCGGGAACCCCGGACCGGGGACGAGGTCTTCGAAGGCAATGGCGCGAAGATCTTCGTGGACCGGAAGAGTTATCTGTTCCTCAACGGCACCACGCTCGAATACGACACCGCCCTCCTGACGCAGGGCTTCGTGTTCAACAACCCGAACGCGAAGCAGACCTGCGGCTGCGGCAGCTCCTTCGGCGCGTGACGCGCCGGAGGGTTCGCGACGCGAACCCATGACTCCCGAACCGATTCACGTCAGCCCCATCTCGACCCTGGAGTGTCGCAACTGCGGCGCGGGGGCTCCTGTGGACGAGCATTTCTGTCCTCAATGCAGCCGCATTCTCACGCTGGGGCGTCATGGGGACTACTTTACGTTCTTCGGTCTGCCGAGGGCGTTGACGCTCTCTCAGCACGACCTCGAGCGGCGATTCCGCGAGCTGAGCCGGCAGTTTCACCCGGACTTCTTCTACAACGCCACGCCGGCTGAGCGCCTCGCGAGCCTCGAACGGTCGTCGTATCTGAACGACGCCTATCGCACGCTGCGCGACCCGGCTGCTCGCATCGAGCACCTGCTGGCGATCGAAGGCATGCCCTCGTCAAAATCGGAGGAGGGCACCGCCAAAGTCCCTCCGGCGCTCCTCGAGGAAGTGTTTGCGCTCAACGAGGAGCTGGACGAGATCCGTCAGCTGCGCGAATCCGGCGCTGAGCCCGCCCGGCTGAACACGCGATTGCAGGCCGCGAAGGCACCGATTGACGAGAAGCGCGAGGCGCACGAGCGTCAGCTCGAGGAGCTGCGCGCGCGATGGGACAGCCAGCGGGAGGCCCCACCGGCCGACCGGCGTGCGACGCTCGAGGCGCTCCGCGAGCAGCTGCTGGAGCGGAATTACATCAACAATCTGCTGGCCACCATTGAGCGTGAGGTGGCCAGCCTTGGCTTTGGGCTTTCGGCTTCAGGCTCTCGGCCTGACGACGCCCAGAGCCCAGAGCCCAAAGCCTAGAGCCATGGGGAAGGTAGTCGGCATCGACCTGGGGACGACCAATAGCCTGGTCGCTTACGTTCGCGACGGCGTGCCGCGCGTGATTCGCGACGCGTCCGGTGACGCGCTCGTGCCGTCCGTCGTCTCTCTCGGCGATGACGGGACGATTTTCGTCGGCCGCGAGGCGCAGCGCCGCCTGCTGACGGCTCCGTCGCGCACCGTGTATTCGGTCAAGCGGTTCATGGGCCGCGGTGTCGAGGATGTGCAGAACGAGGCGGCGCTGCTGCCGTTCACGGTTGGTGGAGAGGCCGGCGGCGTCGTGAAGATCGGCTTGGGCGACCGCGAGTTCACCCCACCGGAGATCTCAGCCTTCGTGCTGCGCGAGCTCAAGCAGCGAGCCGAGGAGCACTTCCGCGATCAGGGCGAGTTCGATTTCGAAGTCGACCGCGCAGTCATCACGGTGCCGGCATACTTCGACGACGCACAGCGCTCGGCCACGCGTGATGCGGGCCGCCTGGCCGGACTCGAAGTGCTGCGCATCATCAGCGAGCCGACCGCGGCATCGCTGGCCTATGGGCTCGACAAGCGCGACCGCGGCACGATTGCGGTGTACGACCTGGGCGGAGGCACCTTCGACATTTCGATCCTGAGGGTCGAGGACGGCGTCTTCCAGGCCCTCGCCACCGCCGGCGACACGCATCTCGGCGGCGACGATATCGACCGGCTGCTCGTGGAGATGGTGCTGGCGGATCTCGCCGGGTCCAAACCCGCCGAAGTGATTCAAGCCATCCGCAAGGCGGTGATTCAGGCGAAGTGGGATCTGTCCGAGCACGAGGAAGCCGAGATTCGCGTTGACCCCTCGGCCGGCCTGCCTGGCGGCTATCGCCGAAAGATTACGCGCGCTGAATTCGAGCGCATGATCCAACCCCTGGTCGATCGCACGCTGGCTCCGGTACGGCAGGCGTTGGCCGACGCCGGGCACGAGCCGCGAGAGGTCGACGAAGTCGTGCTCGTCGGCGGCTCCACGCGAGTCCCTCTGGTGCGTCGCGAGGTGGAAGCGTTGTTTGGACGCCCGCCGCACAGCGACCTGAATCCCGACGAGGTCGTCGCCCTCGGGGCCGCGATGCAGGCCGACATCCTCATCAGCGGCCGGCGCGAGATGTTGCTGCTCGACGTGACACCGCTCGGTCTCGGCATTGAGACGATTGGCGGCGTGGTCTCGAAGATCATCGTCCGCAACTCGACGATTCCCGCGAGCGGGCGTGAGATGTACACCACCAGCGTCGACCATCAGACGGCCGTGGACATCCACGTGCTCCAAGGCGAGCGCGAGCTGGTTGCCGACTGCCGGTCGCTCGCGCGCTTCAAGCTGCGGGGCATTCCGCCCATGCCGGCGGGGCTGCCTCGGGTCGAAGTCCGTTTCCAGATCGACGCCAACGGCATCCTGAGCGTCAGCGCCCGCGAGCTGCGCACCGGCATCGAGCAGGCGATCGAAGTGAAGCCGTCGTACGGCCTCACCGATCAGGAGGTCGAGCGCATGCTCATCGAGTCGTTCGAGCATGCACAGGCCGACTTCGACGCGCGTCTGCTCATCGAGGCACGCAACGAGGCGGAAACGGTGATCAATGCCACGGAGAAGTCGCTGCGCCGCCCCGATTTCGCCGACGTGACTCGCGGTGAGCTCCAGCCGGGAGAGGTCGAGCGCATCCGGACCGCGCTGGCCGACGTGACGCAGACGATGGGCGCGACCGATCGCGAGGTCATTCACGACAAGACCCACGCGCTGAACCAGGCGACGCGCCACCTCGCCGAAGTGTTGATGAACCGAAGCGTGCGAGAGGCACTCGCCGGAAAGAATGTGGAAGACGTCTGATGCCGAAGGTGACTTTCATCAAGGATGGCAAGGAAACGACCGTCGAGTTCGAACACGGGAAGCTCGAATACCAGCACCATGGCTTGCCGGAGTCGTTTCTCGATGTCGCGATGAATCTCGGGATTCCGCTCGAGCACGCCTGCGGCGGAAGCTGCGCGTGCACGACGTGCCATCTGATTATCCGGAAGGGCAAAGAGAATCTCAGCCCCGAAGAGGACAACGAGCTGGATCGGCTGGATACGGCGTGGGACCTCACCACCGACTCGCGGCTGGGATGTCAGGCGGTGATCAAGGGTGATGTCGTGGCCGAGTTCCCCATGTACACGCGCAACTACGTCCAGGAGGGTGGCGCCATCCAGCTGGGCAAGTCGGAGACGCGGGACGAGGACAAGAAAGAGGCGGGGGTCCGCTGATGAAGTGGATCGACGCTGAGGACGTCGGCATCGCCCTTCTTGAAAGATTTCCCGCCATTGACCCGTTGACGGTGCGATTTACCGATCTCCGCGAGAAAGTGTTGCAGCTCGACGGGTTCGATGACGACCCAAAGAGCTCGAATGAGCCCAAGTTAGAGGCGATCCAGATGGCGTGGTACGAAGAATGGAAGGAAGGCCAGTGAGACTCCACGGGCGTCTCACATGATATGACTCGCAGCTGGACCGGCCCACTGGCGCTGCTTCTGCTCAGCCTGTTCTCAGGCACCTGGGCTGATGCCGCTGCGCAAAGCGCGCCTGCGGACGTGTCTGCCCCGGCCGACGCGAGTCCTGCCGCGCCCGCGCCAGTCGACGTCAGCCGGTTGCCCATCGATATCCGGCGCATCGAGCGGAAACTGCGGCAGACCTCGATTCGCGAAGAGCGTGACGGTCTCAACCTGCGCTACATCATCGACGTGTACGGCCTGGCCCCCGCCTCGAGCTCTTCACGAAGCAGGACAACCTGCTCTACGGCCCCGTCCCCTACGGCGGGCCCACGCATCGGGACATGCTGGACATCATGACCCCTCAGGAGTTCCGCGCCCCGGCCGCCGACTTCGGCAGCCTGTTCCGCTGGCTTGCCGACAAGTCGAAGGATAAGTCCGACAAGCGCTAGCCCTCAGTAGCCGCGCCATTCCGAGCTATCTTTACCTCCGTGCGGATCCTCGTTGTCACGGCGACTGGGGCCGAGGTCGGTCCGTTGGTCGCCGGGCTTCGTCGTACCGCGGAGCGGGGGCCGCGCGTCACCAACTACAGCAGCGCCGATCATGACGTTGACGTGCTGGTCAGCGGTGTTGGCATGGTGGCGACGGCGTCGTGGGCCTCGCGGGTTCTGGCGCGAGAGCGTTACGATCTCGCGCTGAATGTCGGCGTGTGTGGCAGCTTCGACCGAAGCATCGAGCCCGGCAGCGTCGTTCACGTCGTGTCCGATTGCCTTCCCGAGCTGGGGGCCGAGGACGGGGACGCCTTTCTCACCGTCCAGCAGCTGCGCCTCCTCGACGACAACGAGCATCCGTTCAGCGGCGGCAGGCTGGTCAATCAGTCGCCGCCTGTCAACGCCACCCTGAATGGCCTTCGCACGGTCGATGGCATCACGGTGAACACGGTCCACGGCGACGAGCCATCCATCGCCTGCGTGACCCGACGGTTTTCCCCGCAGGTGGAAAGCATGGAAGGCGCCGCGTTCATGTATGCATGCCTGAGCCACGGCCTGCCCTTCGCACAGGTGCGTGCGGTGTCCAACATCGTCGAGCGGCGGAAGCGCGACGCGTGGAAGCTTCCCGAGGCGATTGGAGCGCTCGCCCACACCGCACAGCGGATCCTCAACGACGCATGAACCTCACGCTGGGATTCTCGCCGTGCCCGAACGACTGTTTCATGTTCGACGCGATCGTGCATCACCGCATCGATCTCGAAGGGCTGGAGTTCACGATTCGGATGGCGGACATCGAAGCGCTCAACGCCGCGGCTTTTGCCGGCGCGGCCGACGTCACGAAATTGAGCTTTCATGCGTACGCCTACTGCGTCGGGAACTACGTCCTGCTCGATGCCGGCAGCGCGCTCGGGAGGAATTGCGGTCCGTTGCTGATTTCGAAGCGGGCGATCTCGACGGAGGAAGTGTCCCGTGGAGCGCTACGCATCGCCATCCCAGGCAAATACACGACCGCTCACTTTCTGCTGTCCCTGGCGTTTCCCGAGGCCAGGAACAAGACCGAGCTGCTGTTCTCGGCGATTGAAGGGGCGCTGCTGGACGGGTCGTTCGACGCCGGGCTCATCATTCACGAGAACCGCTTCACCTACGCCGCCAGGGGTTTGAAGAAGATCGTCGACCTTGGTGAGTTCTGGGAGTCCGAAACCGGCGCGGCCATCCCCCTCGGCGGCATCGCCGTCAATCGGTCCCTGCCGGATGACGTCAGGCGGAAGGTGAATCGCGTGGTGCGCCGCAGCGTCGAGTACGCGTTCGCGAATCGAGCCGCGAGCCTGCCGTTCGTGCGCGCCAACGCACAGGAGATGAGCGAAGAGGTCATGTACCAGCACATCGACCTGTACGTGAACGAGTTCTCAGTCGATCTCGGAGACGAGGGCAGGCGGGCGGTCGAGGTGCTGTTCGAGCGGGCGAAGGACGCCGGTGTGATTCCCGCCGTCAACGGGGATCTGTTCCTGAGCGTGTGAGGATGGACACCGAGCGGATCCTCTGAGGCCCGTTCAGCATCGCCTGCGCGACCCGCGAGATGATGTGGTGAAGCTGGCGGATGCCTTCGGTCAGGGCCGCGGGTCCTGGCTGCAGAATGAAGGCCGACTTGATCTCGTAGATGTGGCCGTCGCGCACAGCCGGCAACGCGCTCCATCCCGGACGCGTGGCGATCTTGGCCGTCCGCACCGCCTTGCCGCACCAGGACGCGATGATGACGTCGGGGCGCCTGCTGACGACGTCCTCGGACGAGACGATGCGCTGCTTCCCGAGCTTGGCGTCCCGAAGCTCGGGAAAGATCAGGGTGCCGCCGGCGATCTCGACGAGCTCCTCCACCCACCTGATGCCGGAGATCAGCGGCTCGTCCCATTCCTCGAAGAATACCCGCGGCCGAACCGGCAGTCGCGCGGCCGCCGCGCGGACGGCGTCGATCTCCAGCTCCAGGTTCGAGACCAGCTGGTGGGCCTTCTCCGGACAGCCGACCAGCCCTCCGAGGATGCGAATCATCTGGAGGATCTCGGTGACGCTTCGCTGATTGAAGACCATCACCGGGTAGCCCTTCTTGATCAGTTCAGCCGCAATGTTGGCCTGGAGATCCGAGAATCCGAGGATGAGGTCGGGATCGAGCGCTTCGATGCGCTCGTATCGGGCATGAATGAAGGCGGATACGCGCGGCTTCTTGCGTGCTTCGGGCGGCCGCACCGTATAGCCCGAGACGCCCACCACCCGGTCGCCCTCTCCGAGGAGGTACAGCGTCTCAGTCGTCTCCTCGGTCAGGCAGACGATGCGGGAGGGGTAGCTGTTCATACCGGGGGTCTGATCCCACTCTGACCCCACTCTGACCCCAATCGGAGATCCCGCCAGACGAACGGCTCACGGGTGACGGTTTCGCCAGGCTCGAGCACGAGAGGTGCCTTGAACATCGGCCCGGCATACACGCAGGTGTGGAACTCGCCGTTCTCGCCGCAGGGATCGATGCCAGACGGCAGCTCTTCGAGAAGTGTCCGATCGAAATCGCGGCCGGCGAAGGAGGCGTCGAGCACCCGTGTATCGACGCAGGCGAGCCTCGCCCGCACCCCGGTCGCGATCATCTGCTCGGCGAGACGCCGCGTCGGGATACCCCACACCGGGAAGAGCGGCGTCAGCCCGCTGCCGGCGAGCCGCTCTTCTCGATAGCGACGAACGTCCTCCAGAAACAGATCGCCGAAGGCGACATGCGTGAATCCCGCTTCGACCGCCGCGGTGACCGCCGTCCGCATCTGCGCTTCGTAGACCTCGTTCGAGCATGGATGCGGGATGGGCACGACGATCAGCGACAGCCCCGCCGCCCGCGCCTGCGCCTCCACGACATCACGCCTGACCGCGTGCATCGCCACGCGGTTGACTTCCTCGTTCACGGTGGTGAGCAGCGAATGGACCGTCCCGGGATACTGCTGATTCAGCGCGTGGAGCGCCCACGCACTGTCCTTGCCGCTGCTCCACGACAGCAGGATCTTCATTTGAAAGCGTCCGGATGCAGCGCGCGCGCGAACCCGTCCGCGCCCTGGGCCACCCTGGGACCGGGCACGACCAGGTAGTCGCCGTTCAGGATGTGAATGCGGCCATTGCGAACCGCCGGGATCGATGCGAGGGTTCCCCACACACGGCGCGCATCCGCCACATCAGTCGCCGCGAGCAGACCCTTCGCGCGGACCTCGAGGATCACATCCGGCGCACGCGCGAGGATCGTTTCGACCGACGGTTGGACCGACTCGCGCTTCACGTCGGCAAACACATTCACGCCGCCAGCGGCGGCGAGCATGTCGTCGAGGAACCCGACACCGCCGCTGACGAACACACCGCGCAGCGAGGCGGGGTCACGTTCGAAGACCAGAAGCACACGCGGCTTCGGACGGCCTTGCACGCGAGCGCGGAGACGATCGAGCGTCGAGCGAATCTCGCGAGCCAGTCGCTGACCCTCCGTCCCGTGACCGACCGCCGCGCCCAGATCCCGAATCGTGTTGAGGACGCCCTCGAGCCCGGCGTGCCGGTAGTTGTAGACGCGGATTCCCGCGCGGCCGAGCTGCGCCTGGAGGTCGGTTTGCGAGCCGTAGATGACGACGAGATCGGGCCGGAGCGACAGGATTCTCTCCATGTCCGGATCCAGCAGTGCGCCCACGTGAGGCAGTGACTTCACCTGCGGCGGGAATTCGTCGTAGCTGCTGACGGCGACCACCTGCGGTCCGGCACCCACGGCAAACAGCATCTCAGTGAGCGCCGGCACGAGCGAGATGATGCGTGTCGCTTGCCGCGCCGAAGCGTCGCGAACGCGGGCCTGCCGCGCCGAAGCGTCGCGAAGGCGGGTCGGTTGTGTCTGTGGTGTGGCCCACCCGGCAGCACCGATCAGAATCGCGGCGACGACGAGCCCGACGTGGATCAGCCTTTTCGAACGAGCAGCCATAAGAAGAACGGCCCTCCCAGCATGGCCGTGACCACGCCAACCGGTATCTCGAGGGGCGCGAGCAGCATCCGCGCCGCGAGGTCGCACACCACGAGGAACGCCGCGCCAAAGAGCGCCGAGGCCGGCAGGACGATCCGGTGATCGACGCCGACCATCAACCTCACCAGGTGCGGCACGACGATGCCGATGAAGCCGATCGGGCCGGCGAGCGACACGGCCGCAGCGGTGGCGAGCGACGCGCTCGCGAACGCCAGGCGCTGAGCCCGGCCAACGTCCACGCCACGCGCCGCCGCCGCATCGGCGCCGACGCTCAGCAGGTTCAGGGACGAGGGAAGGAGGGCGAACAAGCCGAAGGCGATGACAATCATCGGCGCCGCCGCCACGATTGGCTGGAAACCGCCGACGTCGAGGTCGCCCATGATCCAGCGCGTCGCCCGATAGACCTGCGCAAAGTCGGCGATGTACTGCACGAAGAGGATCAGCGCCGAGAAGAACGAATTCAGCGTCACGCCGGCGAGCAGCAGGACCGTCGTCGACATCGCACGGTCCTGCATCGTGGCCAGCCGGTAGACGATCGCCGCGGCAATGGCGGCGCCGGCGAGGCTGGCCAGCGGAACGGCCGAGAACGGGCCCACCGCGACGACCGCGCCAAAGACGATGGCGAGCATCGCGCCAAGCGACGCGCCCGCAGACACGCCCAACGTGAATGGCGTGGCCAGCGCATTCCTCAGCAGCGCCTGGAACACGACACCGGCCGCCGCCAGCGAGGCACCGGTCAGCGCTCCGGCGAACACGCGAGGCATGCGCGCGACGAAGAAGATCTGCGCGTCGACGTTGTCGCCGAAAGGAATGGATCGGTCGAACACACGCGCCAGGCTGATGTGTGAGCTTCCGACGAGCGGCGCCAGCAGGCACGTCACGAGTGTCACCAGGCCGAAGCCGGCCAGCGTCAGCGTCAGCCGCGCCCGAATCGGCCGCGTCGTGGCGTGAATCACCGCGGTGCTCATTGGAGTCTGCGCATCGGCGTCACCGTCAGATGCCCTGCGCCCCGGTGAAACTGGACATCGGCGTCCACGCCGTAGATCCGCTGGATCATCGGCGCCGTCAACACTTCGCGTGTCGGACCCTGCGCCACCACGCGCCCATCGCGCATCAACACCAGCCGGTCGCACAATGACGCCGCGAGGTTCAAGTCGTGGGTGGCGATCACCATCGTCACCCCACGGTCCCGGTTGAGGCGCGACAGCAGCGCAGCGACTTCGAGTTGATAGCCGAGGTCGAGCGATGCGGTCGGCTCATCGAGGAGGAGGATGTCTGGCGCCTGGGTCAGCGCGCTGGCGATGACGACGCGCTGCTTTTCACCGCCGCTCAGCGTCATGTACGCGCGGCCGGCGAGGTGGGCCGTATCCGTCGCCGCCAGTGCCTCGCCTGCAAGCAACAGGTCCTCGGGGCCTTCGAGCTCGAAAGCCCCGAGATGCGGATGGCGTCCCATGAGCACCATCTCCATGACGGTGTAGTCGAACGCGGGATGCGTCTCCTGAGGCACGACGGCCATGTGCCGTGCCACCTCGCGTCTCGACATGCCTGCCAACGGCGCGTCGTTCAACGCAACCGCTCCCTCCTGCGGCCGCAGCACACCTGAGAGCAGCTTCAGCAGCGTCGTCTTGCCGCAACCATTCGGGCCGAGCAGGCCGGTCAAGGAGCCGCGTGTAACACTGACGCTGACATCGCGCAGCACGAACTGCCGCGGCTGGTGGCTGCGGGTCGTGTAGCCGTAGGAGAGATCAGACGCGCGCAGCATTGGTCTCTTGCGTCGTCGCGCGATCGTCAACGGTGAGATCCACAACCCAGCAGCCGCCGTGGCAGACGTAGTCGTGGGCAGCCACGCCGATCACACGCTCGGGGAACTCCCGGTTGGACTCGTACATGATGTCGCCGAAGATCACGTGGGTGATCCCCAGCGTCCGCGCCTCGCGCAGCGCCGGTCGGTAGCCGTCCTCGTAAGTCGCCCACGACCCGCGGCCGTGGCACAGCGTGAGGTCGAGCCGTTGCGCCTGGGCCTCGACCAGCTCGGGCCTGAGTCCATGCGAACGGCTGCGCGCACCGTCCTCGTGGAACATCGTGATCATGGCGCCCACGTCGAATGTCGAGCGAGTGCGGCGCAGGGCCAGGTAGCTGTCCTTGCCGCCGCTCCACGAGATCGCCGCACGCGGCTTCATGGCCGGTGTCGGGCGAATAGAGAATGAGTCGAAAGGTGAGCGGTCGTGGCGTCCTCCCGGCGTCCATCGCGCCGGCGCTCACTGTGGTGAGCGCAAAGGGACAAGTCGCCGGGGCAGGTTACCTGACTCGCGGAGTCGTGCTCCGCTTACAGTGGCGGGACCGTGTGGGTGTCTCACCCACTTTCCCTGGTCACCCGGGCCGTGTCGGTTGTGAGGGCGAGTATAGCACGCTAGAATTCGAGTGGGTTTTCGGCGTGAAATCACGACTGCGCGCGGCCGGCCTGGCCGATATCGACGAGAAGCTGGAGCGGAGCGAGCGGCTCACCTTCGACGAGGGCGTGCGCCTGTTCGAGACGCCGGACCTGCTCGCCGTTGGCTGGCTCGCCAATCGCGCGCGCGAGAAGCGTCACGGCGCCCGCACCTACTTCAACTACAACCTGCGCCTCGAGCCCACCAATGTCTGCGAGGCGAGTTGTCTCTTCTGCTCGTTCGCGCGTCTCGAGCCTGGCATGCCTCAGGCGTACACGATGTCGCTCGAAGAGGCGTGGGACAAGCTTCGCAAGCGGGCCAGTCAGCCCCTCACCGAGCTTCACGTCGTCAACGGACTGAATCCCGACCTTCCGTTCGGCTACTACACGGACCTGTTGAGAGGCTTCAAGCGCATCCGTCCCGGCATTCACCTGAAGTGCTTCACTGCTGTGGAGATTGCTTTCTTCGCCGATCTCTATGGGATGACGGACACGCAGGTGTTGCGCGAGCTGATGGACGCGGGCCTCGATTCGCTGCCGGGGGGCGGCGCGGAGATTTTTGCGGAGCGCGTGCGGCGCAAGATCTGCCACGACAAGTGCGACGCCGATCGCTACCTCTCGATTCATCGCATCGCGCATGGTCTCGGGTTGCCGACCAACGTCACGATGCTCTACGGGCACATCGAGACGATGGGCGAGCGCGTCGATCACATGATGCGCGCGCGCGCGCTGCAGGATGAGACCGGCGGGTTTCAGGCGTTCATTCCGCTCGCGTTCCACCCGGACAACAATCAGATGCGGAAGCTCCCGGCGCCGAGCGGCACCGACACGCTACGCGTCCACGCGGTGGCGCGGTTGATGTGCGACAACATTCCTCACATCAAGGCCTTCTGGATTGCGACCGGCATCGAGCTGGCGCAGGCGGCACTATGGTTCGGTGTGGATGATCTCGACGGGACGGTGCAGGAAGAGAAGATCTACCACATGGCCGGGTCGCCGACTCCCGAGGGCATGACGACGGCCCAGCTCGGCCGGCTGGTGCGGGCGGCGGGGCGCGAGCCTCTCGAGCGTGACACGCTGTATAACATCGTGAATGTCCCGGCCCTGGAACCTGCCTCAGCCCCGTTGAGCTTCTGATCCCCGGTCAGGGGCGCTATAATCCCAAGCAGGTCCAGATGCCACCGGGCGAAAAGCCCGCAGATGGGGTTTGGGCCTTTTTCACGTCCGCACTTTGCGAAAAATTTCACAAAGGTGGAACCTGAGATGAGCTCGATCATTCCGCTGCTGACCGAATACGAGACGCAACATCTCTCGGAACGACAGGCCCTTCCCGAGAAGTATCTGGGCCTCTCCGACGAGGAGATGACGCTCCGCATCGCCGACGCCAGGCGCGTGCTCGGAGACCGTCTCGTGATTCTGGGTCATCACTATCAGCGCGACGAAGTGATCAGGTTCGCCGACTACACCGGCGACTCCTTCCGTCTCGCGCGCCAGATCGCTCAGCGGCCCGAGGCCGACTTCATCGTCTTCTGCGGCGTCCATTTCATGGCCGAGAGCGCCGATGTGTTGTGCGCACCGAATCAGCAGGTCATCCTGCCGGACCTCGCGGCCGGTTGCTCCATGGCCGACATGGCGACCCCCGAGCAGCTCGAGACGTGTTGGGAAGAGCTCACGCAGATGGGGATCACCCCTCGACAGGGCTCGGGGCAAGCCGGCGTGGTGCCCGTGACCTACATCAACTCGGCCGCCTCGATTAAGGCGTTCGTCGGCGAGCGCGGCGGCACCGTCTGCACCTCGTCGAATGCGATGGCCACCCTCAAGTGGGGCTTCGCGCACGGCGAGAAGATTCTCTTCCTCCCCGATCAGCACCTCGGGCGCAACACCGCCTACAAGATGGGCATCGCGCTCGACGAGATGGTCGTGTGGGATCCGAACGAGATCTTCGGCGGCCTTCAGCCCGAGCAGGTCCAGCGCGCGAAGATGATTCTGTGGAAGGGGCACTGCTCCGTTCACGAGCGCTTCACCGCGAAGCAGATCGAAACCGTCCGTCGCCAGCACCCTGGCATACGCGTCATCGTCCATCCAGAGGTGCCGTGGGATGTCGTGCAGGCCGCCGACGACAGCGGCAGCACCGAGTACATCATCAAGACGGTGAGCAACAGTCCGGACGGATCCGTCTGGGCCGTGGGCACCGAGGTCCATCTGGTCAACCGGCTCGCCCAGCAGATGGCGCCGGCAAAGACCGTCATCTCACTGGATCAGTTCGGTTGCCTCTGTTCGACGATGTTCCGAGTATCGCCGAACCACCTGCTCTGGATCCTCGATGAGCTGGTCGAAGGACGCGTCCACAACCAGATCGTCGTGCCCGATGACCAGAAGCATTGGAATCGAGTGGCCCTCGAGCGAATGCTCTCGATCTCGTAGTACGATTCTTCTTCCGAGGAGGAAGAATGGCTCACGAATTGCCCAAGCTCCCATATGACTTTGCCGCGCTCGAGCCGCACGTCGATGCGCAGACGATGCAGATTCATCACGGGAAGCATCACCAGGCTTACGTCACGAATTTGAATGCCGCGCTCGAGAAGGCTCCCGAGCTGCAGGGGAAGAGCATCGAGGATCTCTGCAAGGGGATCAACAGCGTTCCGGAAGCCATTCGCACCGCGGTGCGCAACAACGGCGGCGGCCACTGGAACCACAGCCTGTTCTGGACGTGGATGGCCCCCAATGCCGGCGGCGCGCCGACGGGCAAAGCAGCGGACGCCATCAATGCCGCGTTCACCAGCTTCGACAACTTCAAGGCCGAGTGGGCCAAGGCCGGGGTGGGACGTTTTGGCAGCGGATGGGTGTGGCTCGTCAGCGACGGCGGCAAGGTCTCGATCACGAGCACCCCGAATCAGGACAACCCGCTCATGGAAGGCAAGAACGCCGTGCTCGGCCTGGACGTGTGGGAGCACGCGTACTATCTGAAGTACCAGAACCGGCGGCCCGACTACATCACGGCGTGGTGGAATGTCGTGAACTGGGCGGCGGTCAATAAGGCTCTCTAAACCGCGGATCAACTCCCAACTCCCAACCTCCAATTCCCAATCGTTTGGGAGTTGGGCGTTGGAGTGGTTGGGAGTTGACGCGTTCGAGCCCTTAGCCCCCCGTCTGCCACCTCTTGATCGCCTCGATCGGCAAAATCAGCATCACGATATTCAGAGTCAGGTTGTCGCGAATCATGATCGCCAGCGCGATCTCCGTCGCCACGACCCACGACACGGTCCACCACCAGCGCAGCCGCGCGGCGAGCGCGAAGCCGAGCAGACACGCGAGGACATCGGCCACCGAGTTCAGCACACTGTCGCCGTAGTAGCCGAGCGCGATCGTCGCCTCCCGATAGCGATTGATGACGGTGTCGGTGTTCTCGTAGGCCTCCCACATCGCCTCGAGCGTGAGCGCCACGGCCACGCGCAAGCCGACAGACGCGGGACCCATCGCGACGTGTGTCAGACCGTAGAACGCCGCCCCGTGGATGACGTGCGTGAACGTGTAGGGATCGGCCACCTGCTGTGAGTTCTGGTCGCTGTTGACCTCGCCCACCCAGAATCTGACCGGTCCGTTCCGGTAGGTCAGCGGCCGTCCCATGCTGATCTCGAGGATTCCAGTGACACACACCAGCGCAATGCCCAGCGCCAGGTCGGCCCGGACCTGATGGCGTGGATGTCTCGCAAGGTAGACGTGCCGGCACCACAGCAACAGCGCCGCCGCTATGGCGATCAGGAGAGGTGGAACGAGGCCATCCAACATGTGAACCCCGCAATCCTATCCTGATGTAGTATTCGCGTTTCACCGGCAGACTATCGGGAACGCTCAGGAGGACCTGTCAATGAGGAGCCACCGACGTTCGATCCGTTGCGCGGCCGCGTTCGTCGCGCTGACGGTCTGTTTCCCTGCGCTGGTGTCCGGGGACGACGGCCCGACCCTCTACAAACAGCTATGCGCCTCCTGCCACGACACCGGGCTCGGGCGCGCCCCCGCTCGCGATGTGTTGCGCGCGATGTCGCCCGAGCGGGTGCTCGCGGCGATGGAGAGCGGAGCGATGCTCTCGATGGCGAGCGGCCGCACGGGAGTCGAGCGCCGCGACATCGCCGAGTTCGTCACCGGCAAGTCGTTTACCGAGGCGCTGAGCACCACGCCGTCACCCCAGGCGATGTGTCCTGCCACGGCGCATGCCTTCACTGAACCGCTGGCCGGACCGCTCTGGAATGGCTGGGGTGCGAACACATTGAATACGCGCCATCAGGAAGCATCACAGGCTGGACTGACGGCGGCCGACGTGCCGCGTTTGAAGGTCAAGTGGGCCTTCGGATTCCCTGGAGAGCTCAGTGCCGACGCGCAGCCCACGATGGTCGGCGGCCGTGTCTTCGTTGGTACTCAGAGCGGCACCGTGTATGCCCTCAGCGCCGCGACCGGCTGTGTGCACTGGGTCTTTCGGGCAGAAGCCGCGGTGCGGGCGGCCGTCAGCATCGGCCGCATCGACACGCAGAGCGGGGCACGGATGGCGGCGTTTGTCGGCGATCGCTCGGTGAACGTGTACGCGCTCGACGCCGCGACGGGCGAGCTGTTGTGGAAAACGAGAGTGGACCCGTTTCCCTTTGCCAGAGTCACTGGTTCTCCGACGCTGCACAACGGACGGCTCTACGTCGGCGTTGCCTCAGGTGAAGAGACTGCCGGGGCCGTTGCCGACTACGAGTGCTGCAAGTTCCGCGGCAGTCTGCTGTCGCTCAACGCCGCAACAGGAGCGCAGATCTGGAAGACGTACACGATCGCAGAAGCGGCACAGCCGACGACGAAGAACAAGATTGGCACCCAGTTGTATGGCCCCTCCGGTGCGCCCATCTGGAGCGCCCCCGCGATCGACGTGCAGCGCAACGCCGTCTACGTCACGACCGGCAACAACTACAGCGATCCGGCCACGAACACGAGCGATGCGTTCATGGCGTTCGATCTCGACTCCGGCAAGATGCTCTGGTCCCGGCAGGTGACCGCATCCGACGCGTGGAATACCTCCTGCCGCCTGCCCGGCCAGATCAACTGCACCACCGCCGACGCCCCTGATTTTGATTTCGCATCTCCACCGATGCTCGTCACGCTCCCCAACGGGCGTCGCGCGATCGTGGCCGGGCAGAAATCTGGCGTCGTGCACGCGCTGGACCCCGATCGATCCGGTGAGATCCTGTGGCAGCAGCGCGTCGGCAAGGGTGGCATCAACGGCGGCGTACAGTGGGGCTCTGCCGCCGATCGGTCCAATGTCTACGTGGCGCTCTCCGACATCGGGCGGATCCCGGTCCCCAATAGTCAGGCGACCGATCCGGACCCGGAAGCGGGCGGTGGCATGTTCGCCCTCAGTCTCGAGACCGGTCAGCGCGTCTGGTACACGCCGCCTCCACCGTGCGGCCGGAAGGCGCGCTGCAGTCCGGCCCAATCCGCCGCGGTGAGCGCTATTCCAGGAGTGGCGTTCTCAGGATCGGTTGATGGACACCTGCGCGCCTACTCGGCCGCCAACGGCGCCATCGTGTGGGACGTCGATACGGTCCAGACCTACACGACCACCAACGGCGTACCGGCGCGAGGCGGATCGTTGAACGTCGCCGGCCCCGCCATCAGTGGTGGAACGCTGATCGTCAATTCCGGATACGTACAGAACGGCATGCCGGGCAACGTCCTGCTCGCGTTCTCCGTGGACGGCAAGTAAGACCTGTGTCGCTAGGCGCTGACTCGCTACGACATCCGTCACGTGGCTCAAAGCGCCGGCGTACCTCGCGACAACGAAAACACGTTGACCGAAGACGCGCAGAGGAATCGCTGCGGCCGCTTTCCGGCTACGCCTCGAAGTCGGCCTTGCGCACGCGGCCGCGGCTCGGCATGCGTTTCCGGCGGCGCAGCGGAGTCCGGCTCCTATGAGCCGGACTGATGTCAAACTCCTCCGTCTCGACAGACGTCACCGGAGCGGACCTCCTACCTAGCTATGAGGTCTGCGGAGGTGACGTCTTCGTTCTTCCCCCTTCCGCGCGTGGTTTCGTTGCGGT
>DATDOE010000110.1:0-132435 GCA_035293405.1 Vicinamibacterales bacterium
CGGCGGCCGCCCGCATCCTTGCCGGACGTGGCGTGCCATTGACGATCCTTCCGGTAGGCACGGCCAACAACATCGCGAAGAGCTTCGGCATCGATGGTGCGGTCGACGATCTCATCGAGAAATGGGGGCGCGCCGAGCTTCAACCATTCGATCTCGGCGTCGCCCGTGGACCATGGGGCACGCGCCGCTTTCTGGAATCGGTGGGCGGTGGATTGATCCCGGCGGGCATCGCCGCCGCCCAGGCCCACGGGGTGGACCACGACGAAGAGGCGGCCGCAAAAGTCACGCAAGCCGCGCGAACCTATCTCGATGTGGTGTCACATCTGGAGGCGCGCCGTTGCACCGTCAGCCTGGACGGCACGAGCACGATGGGTGATTTCCTCCTCGTGGAAGTCCTCAACACGCCGTGCATCGGGCCCAACCTGGTGTTGTCGAACGACGCGAGCCCGTCGGACGGCTTCTTCTCCGTCGTCATCGCCGCTGAAGAACATCGCGAGGAGATCTGCGATTACCTCGAGCACGTCATCGCGGGGCTCGAATGCGACCTCGTGCTCGATTCGCACCGCGCCACTCGGATCGAGATCTACGGCCGCGAAGACATCCACGTGGACGACACGCTTCTCCGCTCCACTGCCGCTGACATGATTTCGCTCAGAATCGAACCGGCGGCGCTACAGGTCCTCGCCTAGCCCTCAGTCGATCACGATCGGCGACAGCGCCGCACGGCTGAACTGAGTCCCGGAGCCCGGCCAGAACAGAAACACTTCCATTTCGTACACGCCAGCGCGACTGCCCTCGATCGGGATGTCGGCAACGAAGCTGGATCTCGAGCTGACCGGCGCCTGCACCTGTATCGCGTCGGCTGTGGTACCACCGCTCTTCCACAACCGGATGATGATCGTGTTGATGTCCGAGCGATCGCGCGCGTTGACCACGCCGGACAACTGGATGCGATCGCCAACGCGATAGTGACTGGGCACCTCGCTGTCGAACACGACGTCGCGCCAGTCGCGCTGGCCGAAGCGCGGATAGTCCACGTCGAACGATTCGACGAAAGCTGGCGCGGTCAGAGGCCTGATGTCGGTGTGCAGGTCGATCCCCCGGCCATTGGCCACCTCGAACGATCCCGCACCGTCGAACCCGACGACGCCGAGGCCATTCGGGTCCTCGAGCCGCCTGGCCGAGAACGTCCAGTAGTCCATCTCTGCCTGGGTGAGCAGCCGATCGCGCGAGACGATGACCGTCGCGCGATGCCACTCGCTGTCCACGGGACCGCTGCGCTCCCCTATCATGCCGATCACGTTGAAGATGGTGGCCGTTCTCGTCAGTCCGGTCACCGCAACGCCGGCATTGGGCGTGCTGGACGTTCGCGGGTCGAACTGGCCTTGCTCGTCGAACAACGTGATCTGCGGAACGGACTCTTTCGCGATCAGCCCCATCGCGTAGAGCGCATACGGGTGAAAGCGAATCGGAGCGGGTGTCTGCTCGATCACCCATCCCGCGGCGCCGCGACGCACGCGTCGTGTCGGCGCGAGCACCGCTCCGGTGATCGTCTCGCCGTCCGCCCACAGCGGGTCGTGCGAGGACGGCTGATGACCGGCCCGCGTCAGCCCGGTGAGGCGAGTCCAGTCGATATAGGCGCCCCACTGGTGCGAGATCTCATGAGCCGAGGTCACATGCCGGCTGAGGGAGTAGCCGTTGAACAGCTCCACGCTTCTGAGCCGATGCGACTGGCTGCCATACGACACCGAGTTGTCGAAGACACTCAGGCCGATCCCTGTCACCGCATTCTGCACGTTCTGGTGGAACGCGCTGTAGTTGGCGATGAAGATCGACTCGGGAACGACGGCGATGCTGTCGTAGGAGTCCCCGAAGTACTGATAGAACCGTGACGTCACGCCCGCCAGATCGAACCCGTAGTCGTCGTCGATGTAGCCGTCCCCGAAACCGGGCATGACGATGTTGACCACGTGGCTGGAGTACTGGACGTCGGCCGCCAGGCGGCGGACCTGGACGCGAGGCATGTTGGCCAGGGCCATCCGAAGATAGACCGAGCGGCCGAGGCCTGGCTCGACGCCTTCCATCAGCAGCTCGCCCCAATAGACGCCCAGCTGATCCCAGCCCCACCGCGTTCCCATCAGCACACGATCGATCGCGGTTCCAGACCAGGAGGGCTCGAAGACGCTGACCAGGTGCCCGCCGACTTGTCGCGTGGACACCCTGGCCCACGTTTCCACCTCGCTGCTCTCGTCGGCCAAGCGAAACCTGACCGACGGCACGTCGCCGACCACGGTGAAATCGTGAAGGACGACGGTTCCGGCGAAGTCGGAGGTGAGCACGGGCGGGTCCTGACGAAAGGAGACGGCCTGTCCCGGTGCGATTGCCGTGCGTGGGCGGAGGCCCAACTGGCGGAGGCGGGCGTCGCCTGTTCCGCATCGTTCGGCCGGAAAGATGTCGCGAGGAGGAAGAGCCAGATCGTCAGGCCGCTGCGCAGTGACCGGTGGGACGCCGAGCAGCATCGCCAGTGCTGCCGCCGCAAGAACGCCCGCGCTGGTGCGACGCACAGCCATCTCTTACCTCCAACGAGATAAACGCGAGACGGATACTAATCGAACAGGTGGCTTTTTCGAGTTGAAAACGGTGGGATCTATGGCGCGGACAGAATACGCGCTGTCGTGATGGCCTGCCCGACGTGCCGCGTCGCGTGTTCGGCGGCGTGAAAGAGCAGGCCCATCACCGTCGCCGGCAGACCCGCACGGCCGACCTTCCGCTCCTCGAGTAGTGATGCCTGTGATGTGGACTTGACCTGCTCGAGCGCCCGGTCGATGTGGCGCCCCACCTCTGCGACCAGCGCGGCAAGCGATACCGGGGGGTCACCAGGCTCACCCTCTCCACGCAGCCCGGCGCGTTGCGCGTCGGACAACATTCCGCCGCGTGCGTAGGTGAACAGCCGATCGAGGGCACCCCCACAATGGCGGATGTGGAAGCCGATCGAAGCCGCGCCGCCAGGACGCTGCCAGACCCGATCGGCGGGCACCGCCGCAGCGAGGCGTTCGAGATCGTCGCGGACCTGGAGGAGTGCATGGACGACCGGCATCAGGAGCGGCTCGAACCCGGGGACCGGACCTCTCTGCCACGCTTCGGTCTGTGCAGCCTGCATGCGCACACTTTACCAGGACCCCGGTGGTCCCAAGGCCCTGGTAAGAATGCGCGACCGACTGGACGGAATTCGCTGAAGGCTATGTCGCGGCGAGCGACGCTATCTATATCTATCTGGTGGTCGCGACCTTGGCTGCTGACCTTCCTGAGTCGCTCGCGACCTCGCTCAGAATCCGGCGCTTGATTTCCTCGGCGATGGTGCTCTCGAACGAGAAGTCGTCGCCGACCGACGCCGAGCTCACCTTGCCGATGCGCTCGAACTCCTTGCGAAGCGATTGCGAATCGACGACCGACGAGGCATCGGCGATCGAGGCCGCGTGCTGCATCTCGTGGCCGAGCGCCGCGATCTGCTGCTGCTTCGAGCTACCCGCCTGCACGCGGACCACGAGGTATCGGAAGCCGCCGCGCGCCGACAGGAACGTCAGGCGGGTCGGCGTGTTGCTCTTCGCGGTCACGTCAGGCCGCACGTAGACGATGACGTCCGACTTCGACAACCGTTCGGTCAGCGCTTTGAAGGTGGGCGATCGCCTGACGCCCTCCTCGAGCAGCGCGACCAGTTCTTCATCCGAGACTCGAATGTTGCCGGCCCAGGCATTGGCACCAGCGCCATCGAACGTGGCGATTCTTCCGCCCGCCGCCGCGGTAGTCTGCGCCGATGCCGGCAGAGCCGAGATTGTGGCGAGTGCCACGGTAAGCAGTAACGACACCCTTCGGGACATGATCATCTCCTGATGGCGATCTCGGCTCGGTCGTTCTGCGTCGACAGTGCTGCACATCCGGAGGGCGATTCTCCGCGCCAATGTGCGCAAACGCGCGTACTGAGCCGGGACTCGGGATCCGGGACCCGGGATTCGGGATTCGCCGATCTTCGTTGCTTAGTTCTCTAGCAATGTGCTAGAAATTTAAGCATGTCGTCAGCGGCCGCCCCACATCTCAGCCGGCGCGAGCGTCAAATCATGGACATCCTGCATCGGCGCGGCCGGGCGACGGTGGCCGACGTGATGTCGGAGCTCTCGGGTGAGCCGGCCTACTCGACGGTCCGCGCGCAGCTGCGGGTGCTCGAGGAGAAAGGCCACGTGCGCCATGAAGAAGAGCAGCTGCGATACGTCTATCTGCCGGCGCTCTCCCGCCGTGTCGCCCGGCGGTCGGCGCTGAAGCACGTCCTCGACACGTTCTTCGAAGGTTCGCCGGAGCAGGTCGTGGAGGCACTGCTCGGCAAGGACGGGTTGGCCGTCTCGGCCGACGAGCTCGATCGCATCGCGCAGCTCATCGATCGAGCCAAGCGCGAAGGGAAGCGCCGATGATCAGAGCCACCATCGTTCTCCTGATTGCACATCTGATCATCCCGCGGCTGCGCCGGCAGTCGGCGGCGGAACGGCATGCGATCCGGGCTGCCAGCCTGGCCACGGCGGCGGTGCTCCCCCTGCTGGTTCTGCTCATGCCGTCCTGGCAGCCCGAGTGGGCACGCCGCGTCGCCGATGTGCTGCCCGCCGCATTCGATGCGATACAACCCGCCGCCGGGGGTTACGGCGACTTCATCGTTCGCGCCACCGGCGTCGAGTCGAGCGGATGGACCGTGAGCGGCGCGATCGTACTGCTCTGGATGCTCGGGAGCAGCGTCGCTCTACTCGTTCTGGGCCGAGAGGCGTTGAAGCTGCGACGCCTGATCGCATCCGCACAATTGGTCACGGACACGCGGCCACTCGCGATCGCCGCCGGCGTCGCGCGCTCGCTCGGGTTGACACGGCCTCCACGGCTGCTGTCGAGCACCCGTGTGGCCATCCCGATCACGTGGGGCACGCAGCGCGCGCACATCCTCCTGCCCGACGCGGCCCGCGACTGGTCCGATGAGCGGGTGTGGGCCGTGCTCGCGCACGAGATGGGCCACGTGCGCCGTGGCGACTGGACCACCCACCTGCTGGCCGAGATCGTCTGCGCCATCTACTGGTTCCACCCGCTGTTCTGGCTCGGACGAAGCTGTCTCGGACGGGACAGCGAGCAGGCCGCCGACGACATCGTCCTCGGCCTCGGCGCCAACGGCGCCGACTACGCGTCGCATCTTCTCGCGATCGTCCGGGCCGCAGGACGCCGCCCGACGCGACTGACACCCACGGTGGCGATGGCCCGGCGCTCCGATCTCGAGCGGCGTGTGGCCGCGCTTCTGAGCGGATTCGTCAACCGATCGAGGGTGACCCGCGGCCATCTCATCGCGATCGCGGTCGTGGCGATCGTGATCGCTCTTCCGCTCGCGGCGATGCCCGCGCGAGCGCCGTCCATCACCATCGAGCTTCGGACCACGAATCTCGCGCCGCTGGTCGAAGCCGCCAATGTTCCCGAGCGGGCGGATGGGACGAGGGCGCCCCTTCACGTCCGCGTCCTGGGTGAGCCGCTCGCCGCCGGTCAGGGGACGCCGCCGGAGATCGAGGCCTACACCACGCCGCCGCTGTACAGCGACGACGCCCGACGGCAAGGCATCGAGGGCGTCGTGACTGCGCAGGCCCACGTCGACGCGTCCGGACATCTGGGCGGCGTACGCGTGGTGCAGGGCCTCGGCTTCGGGCTCGATCAGAACGCGCTCGTCGCGCTCCGCCAGTGGCGCTTCCGCCCGGGCACTCGCGGCGGCGCACCCGTCGCGATGGACGTCGCGATCGAGATCGAATTCACCTTGCGCAGCGAAAGCATCAATGCGCTCATCGCCAACGATATGGCCACGCTCGTCGGCCCCGGCGTCACGCCGCCGAAAGCCGTGAAGGTGGTGCAACTGAAAGCGGGGGCCGCTGGCGTGCGCGGCACTGTCGCCCTCGACGTGGTCCTGCTCGAAGACGGCACGCCGCGAATCGTCCGGATCCTCCGCTCGCTGACACCAGAGGCGGACGAGAGCGCCGTCCGCGCCTTTGCGCTGTGGCGGTTCAGCCCGGCGGTGAAGAACGGACGGCCGGTCAAAGTGCGCATGAGCGCCGAGGTGAACTTCCATGGATAAGATCCGCAGCTCCGAGATCACCGACAAAGCCGTCTACCTCAATCGCCGTGCGTTCATGAAGGCCTCGGCCGCGGCTCTGGCGATATCCGGGCTCGGCCCGCTCGCAGCGGTAACAGCCGCCGCGCAAGGCGGCGGGCTGCGGAAGCTCGACGGTGTGCGGAAGAGCCCGCTCAGCACGGCGGAGACGACGAACACGTACGACCACATCACCAGCTTCAACAATTTCTATGAGTTCGCGTCCGGAGCCGGCGGCGGTCCCAGGAACCTCGCAGGCCGGTTCAGGCCGAGCCCATGGAAGCTCGCCGTCGAAGGACACGTCGCCAAGCCGGCGTCATACGCGCTCGAGGACTTCATCAAGCCACACGTGCTCGAAGAGCGCATCTACCGGTTCCGGTGCGTGGAGGGCTGGTCGCTGGTGATCCCGTGGGTGGGGATCCCGCTTGCCGACGTGATCAGGCGCGTCGAGCCAACGTCGAAGGCCCGGTTCGTGGAGTTCTACACGCTCCACGACGTCGGGCAGTTTCCGCAGCAGCGCACCAGCGTTCTCGAGTGGCCGTATCTCGAGGGGCTGCGGATGGACGAGGCGCTGCATCCGCTGTCGATCCTGGCCGTCGGCCTCTACGGCGAGGTGCTGCCGAATCAGAATGGCGCCCCGATCCGTCTCGTGGTGCCGTGGAAGTACGGCTTCAAGAGCATCAAGTCGATCGTGAAGATCCGCTTTGTCGAGAACCAGCCGATCAACACCTGGCAGCGCGACTACCCGCAGGCCTATGGGTTCTACGCGAACGTGAATCCCGCCGTCGATCACCCCAACTGGAGTCAAGCCAGGGAGGCCCGCCTCCCGTCGGCGTTCAAGTCAACGAGGACCCTTCCCTTCAACGGCTACAGCGACCAGGTTGCAGGCCTGTATGCGGGGATGGATCTGAAGAGGAACTACTAGAGTTCGGGACTCGGGACTCGGGACTCGAAGTACGTAGGGTCCGCCTTTAGGCGGACCTCGTGAGACGATGGCCATCGCCCGATGGCGCACGCCGACTACGACCCGCAGCTCGCCACGCTCGTCAAGGAACCCCCGTCCGGCGACCGCTGGATCCACGAGATCAAGTACGACGGCTACCGGATTGGCTGCGTGATCGGCAAAGGCCGCGTGCGACTGATCAGCCGCAACGGGAAGGACTGGACCAGCGTGTTTCCCGAGATCGCGGAGGCGGCCAAGAAGCTGAAGGTGGACGAGGCACTGCTCGATGGCGAGGTCGCCATGGTGATGCCCGACGGGAAGACGAGCTTCGAGGCACTCCAGCAGGCGGCGGCCGGGGCGGTCTCGCACGCGCCGCTCGTCTACTTCGTGTTCGATCTCATGCGGCTGGGCCGCGAGCGGATCGCCGAGCTGCCGCTCGAGGAGCGCAAGAAGCGTCTTCGCAAGCTGGTGGGCGGCCGGCAGACGGGGCGCATTCGCTACGCCGAGCACATCGAGGGCCGAGGCGATGTGCTCTTCGACCACGCCACCCGTCTCGGCCTCGAGGGCATCATCTCCAAGCGGCGCGACCTGTCGTATCGACCGGGCCGGCACGACACCTGGCGGAAGACGAAGGTCATGCAACGCCGGCTCTTCGTGATCGGAGGCTTCACCGATCCCGAGGGCACCAGGGCGGGGATTGGTGCGCTGCTCCTGGGCGTGTACGACGGCTCGCGGCTCGTCTTCGCGGGTCGCGCGGGCACTGGCTTCTCACATGCGTTCGCAGTGGAGCTGCGCACGCGCCTCGATGCAATCGAGCAGCGCGACTGCCCGTTCGATCCCCCGCTTGCAGGACCGGACCGCCATGCGCACTGGGTGCAGCCAAAGCTGGTGTGCGATGTGACGTTTGTCGAATGGACCGACGACGGGCGTCTCCGTCATCCATCGTTCCAGGGACTTCGCTCCGACGTGAAGGCGAAGGACGTGAAAAAAGAAGAGGCTCTCGGCTTTGGGCTCTAGGCTTTGGGCTACGGTTTGGGAGCGGCCGGCGCTGGACCCAGTCCGGGTTGCGGCCCGTATCGCTGGTTCTCCTCGCAGATGAACTCGATCAGCTCCTGGTCCGGCATCAGCACCTGGTTGTGCCTGACGGTCCACGGCTTGGTATACGCCTTGGGATCGTCCACGGTGATGTCGATCTCCATCCGTCCGTAGCTCACGCGCCGGAAGCGCTCGGTCATCCTGGCTTTGTCCGTCATCGGCGTGCCGTTGATGTCGAGCCACCCATCGTCGCGGAATCCGCTGGTCTCGACGACGAGCGTGTCGCCTTCCCATCGGCCGACGGAGTAGCCGTAGAACCAGGGTTGCGGATCGTTGTCGGGCAGCTTGCGACCGTCAGTAAAGATCTGCCGGATGCCGGAGCTGGCCTCGTAGAGGATGACCATCACCTTCGGCGTCTGGATGAACTTGCGGGGAAACCCCTGCGTGTGGAACTGCATCAGCCCCATCGGCAGACAGAACGCCTCGGGGTTGTCCTTGCTGTTGTCGGCCAGGCGCTTCTTCAGAAGCTCGGCGGCCCAGGGCTGGATCGGCAACCCGCCCGGATACCCGCGCCCGATGTTGGCAAACTGGGCAAGAGGTGGCGTGCCAGGTGGCGCCACCGGCGCTGGGTTCCCGCGTCCACCAGTCGGCGCGCCGCGCCAGAGGCCGCTGAAGTCCGGCTTGCCATCAGCCGCTCGTGGCGCAGGCGCGTCCATGTTCGGCTCGCCCTTGGCGTTCTTCGGCACGGCGCCCGACGGGTACTCGGGCCACTGAGCCGATGTGGCCGGTGACAGAGCGGCCAGCAGGACCACGATCGCAGCTATCTGCACCACCGGTTTCATTCACGCCTCCAGGACGAGCGAACCAGCGCTATTATGCTCGACGCAGAGTCCAAATCAGCCTGCCGCGCCGAAGCGTCGCGAAGGCGGGAATCAGGAGCGATGGGTATGAACCTTCGGGTGATGTGCGGGCTGTCGTTGGTCTGCGGGTTGATCGTCGCGGCGGTTCCTCTTGCGGCGCACCATTCGTTCGCCGCGGAGTTCGACTCGACGAAGCCGCTCACGGTCACCGGCACGGTGGTCAGGCTCGAATGGACCAACCCGCACGCCCGCCTCGTCATCGAAGCCAAGGACGACAGCGGCAAGCCGGTGACGTGGGACTTCGAGCTCGGTCCGCCCAACGGACTCATGCGTCAGGGCTGGAGAAGGGACTCGCTCAAGCAGGGTCACCTCGTCACCGTCAACGGCTTCCACTCGAAGACACAGCCGCACATCGCGAACGCGAGGAGCGTGAAGCTGGCCGACGGACGACAGGTCTTCGCGGGATCGTCCTTCGATACCGGCTCTGGGAACTAGGGCGAAGTCGATCGGCAAAGCGCATCAATCCAGCTACGAGCTGGGTGAGCTCCTGTTTCAGGGTGCGGACGCGGCGCTCTATCCGCGAAGAAGGGCGGTCGAAACCGCGTGCACCTCGTCGCGTGATCAGAACAGCCTCTGGCGAATGCACGCGCAATCGCGTGGACTGCGCACACGAGCACGATGGCCACCGGAGGGACGACGAGCACGACGAATGCGTGCCCCACGAACGCGCCCGATTGCGCCACACCGTTGGCGAGGGGAACCGCGAGCGTGATGGCGTAGTACGAGACCAGCGGCAGCGCCGTGCGACGGAACGCGTGCGCGACCGTCGTCCATAGGGAACGGTTCATGGCGCCGCCTTCGCGCGTCGCGCGTCGGCGCGCCAGGGTGGTCCAACCGCGAGCGGACGTCGATCGAACCGTCGCGCGAGCTCGTAGAGCAGCACCAGGCCTCCGAAGTACACCGTGATCCCTTCGAAGCGATGCACATCGGCCGCGCTGAACGTCGACAGCGCGACCGGATGAGCGGCGAGCCATATGGCAATCGCAATCCGCACGGCATTGACCAGCACCGCCGCCGAATAGCTCGCCAGCAGGCTCGCGCCCAGCACTCGCGCCGCCGACATTCCAGACCCGACCCGATGCAGGAGAGCGAGCATCAGCATGCCGAACGCGGCGACCATGAAGTTGATCCCCGCGCAGGGCTTCTCGATCAGGAACAGACGGTCGGGCGAGAAGTATCCTTCTCCTGGCTGCAGCGTGAAGGTCGTTCCCGTCATGACGCCAACCAACCGCGCTGTCGGACTCAGTATCCATCCCAGATCGTCCGCGCGCGCGTCGGCGTAGTGCCGCTTCAGACCCCACGCGATCAGCACCGCGACCGCCAACACCAGGAGCTTCGTTCTCATGTCACGGATCCCAGGCGGGTCTAAAGACCCGCCACTACACGTCCACCCCAGGTGGGTCTAAAGACCCGCCTCTACGTTGCGCCGCCGGGCGCGCAGCAGGCTCACACACCCAAGCAACGACACGACGATCGCGAACAGCCACACGATCTCTGGTTCGGGGCCCCTGGTGACGCCGACGGCAGAATCGGACACCCCCGCTGGAAGCGGCAGCGGCTGGTCCACGTCATTAGCACCTTCGGTGGTGCGCCGCACAACCTCCTGCACGGCAATGAACGACGTGTAGCGAGTGAGCAGGCTATAGGTCAGCCCCAGCGACGTGATCTCGGCCACGCGTTCCTCGTTTGGAGCGGCGGGACCGAAATCCGACAGGTCCGCGATGCGGGTTCGTGCCCAGAGATGCCGAAGCGCGGCGTGACTGGCGTCGGCGCGTGCCGGCGAGACGGCAATCGATCGCTGGTACACCCCGCGACCCGTCTTGCCCGAGATCTCGATCGATCCAGCAGCACTCCCCCGCCACTTTCCGAAGACGACGATCGGGCGGCTGGCGAACAGATCCGGGACCTTCCTCGGCTCGACCTCGTAGGCGTCGAATCCCTTGAACGTCACGTCGATGCCGGTGAGCACGGGCGTGTCGATGTACCGCCGGAGCCGCGTTGCCGCCTCCGTCGCCTCGCCGGGCTCTGTCACGATGAACGGTTCGCCGAGTCCCGCCCGCGCAACACCCTCGATGAGAAGCCGGTTCACGCTGCTGCCAATACCAAAGGCGAAGAAATTGACATCGTCGAGGTGAGCGCGGACGTAGTCGAACACGTCCGATTCCGCCTCGATGTAGCCGTCGGTCACCAGGACGATGCTGCGTGAGACCGACGGTTGGCGGGCGAGACCGACCGCCTGTTGAAGCCCCGCCAGCAGCCGCGTTCCACCACCGCCGTCCTTCCGGCCGATGAACTGCAGCGCGCGGGTCAGATTGGGACGCGTCGCCGGCACAGAGACTGGCGAGAAGGTTTGGAACCCGTCGGCAAAGACGACGACGTTGAAGCTGTCAGAGGGTCGCAGCACGTTCACGAGATCGCCCATCAGCTTCTTCGCGGTGTCCAGCGGAAAGCCGTACATCGATCCAGACACGTCCACGACGAAGATGTACTCGCGCGACGGCACTTCGTCCGGCTGGACCACCTGCGGCGGCTCCGCCATGAGCAGGAAGAAGTTTTCGTCCCGGCCCTGGAACAGCAACAGCCCCGAGGCAATCTCCTGGCCGGACAATCGGTAGCGAAGGATGAAGTCGCGATTGCCCGAGAATCGATCGGACTCGGCGAGCGTCATCTCCGCGCGGCCAGGCCCGCTCGTCCGCACCATCAGCTGATGCGACGGTGAGGCGAGATCCTGGAACGGCACGCCGGTGGACACCACACCTCCAAGATGGAACTCGCTGCGCGGCGCCTCGCCCTGGCGGTTATACGGAGTCTTCACGAACTCGTCAGCCGGCGACGCCCGGCTTTCAAGCTTCTCGGAGTAGCGTGGTCCGACAACCGTCGGGTACACGAACTCGTACACACCGTCGGTCGGGACGAGCAGCTCCGTGTATTTGAGCTCCACCGAGATCGTGTCGCCTGGAAGCACGTTGGCGACCTTCATCGTGAACACGTTGGGCCGGCTCTGTTCCAACAGCGAGGCGCTCTTCCCGTCGCGCTTCGCGGCTTCGAATTCCTGTGCGGCCTGCTTGCGCTCCCTGATTCTGGCCACGGTGCGCACATCGCCGACGGTCATCGTCATGCCGTATACAGCCGCTCGCGTGGACGCCGGAAAGACGTAGCGGGCATGAATGGGCCGCGTTCCACGATTCTCATAGACCTGCCGGACGGTCACGTCGGCGATCACGCCGGCAATCGCGACGTCCACTCGTGTGTCCTTCAGCGGCAGACGATCGATCGCGGGATCGCCGCCCTCGACGAAGAAGAACGGAGAGAGGGTCTTATCAGCAGGAGCTCGATCGCTTTGCGCCTCGGCATCGAGCGGCAAGAGCAAGACAAAAACGGCAAGAACGAACGACGTGCAGCGGGTTGAGAGTCTCATTGTCCGTGGCCTCAGATGTCAGGAAGGATCCGCCTCCGCTAAAGCTTCGGCGGGACAGGTTGGGGGCCGCGGTCTCGAGCCTGGCGCGGCCGGCACCCGTTCATGTGCCGGCACAGCGCCAGGACGTCGAGACCTGAGCTCGCCTACTTGCTCGCCGTCTTCTCATCGACTGCGATCTCTACTTCAGCGATGGAGCCTTTCGGTGCGCCCTCGACCTTGAACGGTTCTTCAGTGCCACCCTTCACCGCTTCGACGCGCGCCAGGTTCTGCTTCGCCTTGTCGTAGCTGGGATTCGCGCTCACTGCGTCTCTATACGCCGTGGCCGCGGCCTTGAAGCGCCCGGTGTGCTCGAGCGCCATGCCCAGGTTGTTGTGGAATTCCGGCACGTCCTTGCGCAACTCCACGGCCTTCACCAGCAGCGGCAACGCTTCGTCCGCGCGCTTGGTCTCGAGGAGCACGAGCCCGAGGTTGTTCATCGACCAGGCATCCCGCTCGTTCAGCTCGAGCGCGCGACGATAGGCCTCCACCGCTTCGTCCGTCTTGCCCTGCGCGTGGAACACACGGGCCAGAAGACGCTGCACGTCGATCGAATCGGAATCGACGCCTTCCGCGTGGGTCAGCGTGACGATGGCGTCGTCGAATCGCTTCTGTTCGATCAGGACGCGGCTCAGATTCACAAGACTCTTGAAGTGGTTCGGGTCGATGCTCAGCGCCTTCTCGAATGCACCCTCGGACTTCGCCAGATCGCCGCTTTTCCACGCTGACAGCGCGAGCATGTAGTGTCCCCACGCGTTTCCGGGGCGTCGCTCGGTGTAGCTGTCGAAGATCGCGGTCGCGTCGCCGTACTTCCTGGCCTGGTATGCCGCCTCGCCGTCGGCGAACGACACCGGGCCGGTGATCTTCGGCGTCGCGTTCGCCACGAATCCTTCGCCGTCAGTCGGCGTGGAAGCGCCTGGTGCGGGGACGGGCTCCTGCGCCGAGTCTGGCGACGCAGTCTTCGCCTGTGGCGTCTCGCCGCGCTTCGAACAGCCGACGGCCGCGAACGCCGCGAGAAGCAGCACTGCGGTGACGTATCGTGTGGGTTTCATCGGTCCTCTCCCTGTGGTTGGCCGACCGCTTCACGCGGTCGAGCGTGTCGTTGCCCTTCAGGGCAAGCCAGCGGCCAACGTCGGCGTGAGCAGACGGATGCCTCTAACCGACTGAGTGAGAGTGGGTTGTCGAATTATCGGAACGGGGGCCTGGTGAGGATTTCGCGGCCGTCGTGTCTGCGCGGACACGACAGCCCGGAGCGGGAGGTGTCCGGGCGCTCACGCCGGTGCTTGTTAGTCCCGCATTCCTTTGCTCAGTCCGTGGCGGCGCATGACTTTCAACAGGCTGGAGTGATCCGCGAGGCCGAGCGCCTCGGCGGTTCGAGTGACGTGCCAATCGTGTTTCTCGAGCGCGCCCAGCACGATCTGCCGTTCGGCCTGCGCCTTCAGCGCTTTGAGGGTCCCAGGCGCGGCGGTCGCGTCAGCGGCCTCGTCCCTTTCCTCGCCGCGAATCTCCGGTGGAACATCGGCCGCGCCGATGACGAGGGCATCTGACGCGATGATCATCCGCTCCAGGCAGTTTCGCAGCTCGCGGACGTTGTTCCTCTGCCAGTCGTAGGCGGCGAGCATGGCGACCGCGTCCGGCGCAATCGTCTTCGGCCGCATGTCCAGATGCGAGGCGATCGAGCGAAGGAGATGTTCGACCAGCGCGGGCACGTCGGACAACCGCTCGCGCAGCGGCGGGACCCGCAGCGTGTGGACGTTCAGGCGATAGAAGAGATCCTGACGAAAGCGGCCGGCCTCGACCTCGCGCTCGAGATCCCGGTTGGTGGCCGCCACGACGCGCGCCGTGACCTGAATCGCCCGATCGCCGCCAACCCGCATCACCTTTCGTTCTTCGAGAACCCGCAGCAGCTTGGCCTGCGCCGGCAGCGGCAGCTCGCCGACCTCGTCGAGGAACAATGTTCCATTGCCCGCGTTCTCGAACGCGCCCCTGCGCAGGCGGTCGGCGCCGGTAAACGCGCCGCGCTCGTGGCCGAACAGCTCGCTCTCGACAAGCTGCTCGGGCAGTGCCGCGCTGTTCACGGCGAGCAGCGGCGTTTTTGCCCCAGGTCCTCGTCGATGCAGCTCACGCGCGACCAGTTCCTTGCCGGTCCCGCTCTCCCCGACGATCAGTACGCCGCTCGGAATCGACGCGACGCGCGCGATCGCGTCACGGAGCGATCGCATCGGTGCGCTGTCGCCGATCAGCGGCGTGTCACCGTCGAACCGCGAACGCAGCGTCCGCAGCTCCTTCACCAGCCGCCCGCGTGAGACCGCGTTCTCGATCTCCTGAACGACGCGCTCAATCGGCTCCGCCTTGTCCACGAACCCGTAGGCGCCGAGCCGCACAGCCTGCACGCAGCGGTCGTAGCTGCCGGTGCCGGTGTAGACGATGACCGGCGTGTCGACGCCGCGCTGCTGCAGCCGGCGCAGGACCTCGAAGCCATCGGTTCCGGGCATCTCGAGATCGAGGACGACGCAATCGATCGGCTCCCGGGCAAGGACGTCGAGCGCCTCGTCACCGCCGGCGGCGACGATCGTGTGATACCCGCCGACCCGTTTCAGGTCGTAGGCATATTGCTCGGCCATCGCCGGCACGTCATCGACTACGAGGACATAAGCCATCTACGACCCGCCACCAGCTGGAATATCGATGGTGATGCGCGTTCCTCTTCCAGGCGCACTGTCGACACCGATCGTGCCGTGAAGGTCCATCGAGAGCCGCCGGACGATTGACAGTCCCAGACCGGTCCCGCCTGCCTTTGTCGTGTAGAAGTCGTCGAACATCCGTCCAGCCTCGTCAGCGGGCATTCCGCGACCGGTGTCGGCAACGGTCATCCGGATTGCCGGCAGATCGCCGTCTCGATCGACCACACGCGTCGAAACCGTGATGCGGCCCGGCTTCGATTCCAGGGCGTCCACCGCATTGGCGATCAGATTCTCGAGGATACGCCGGAACGCGATCCGGTCTCCCACAACCCGGGGGAGAGTCGTCAAGTCGGTCTCGAGCTCGACGTGCTCATGGCCCTGGGCGGCGCGGACGACGTCGGTGATCAGCGCATTCAGATCGCAATCGCGCCGGTCCAGCGGCGGCGACAGCCGCTGATAGCTCGTGGCGAGCGTCTCGAGATACGCGATGCTGGAATCAACCGTGTTCCGCCGCTCGGCGAACACCGTCGGAAGCGTGCCCGGCTCGTCCCGTTCGACCTGCGCCAGATGGCGCATCACGTTTCGAAGCGGAATGAGGCCGTTCTTGATGTCGTGGTTGATCTGGCGGGCCAGCTCGCCGACAGTGGCGCGCCGTTCGGCCTCCCGCACGCGGGCAGTGCTGGTGCGCAGCCGGACGGCAAGATCACCAAGCAGGCGGGACAACCTGCCGACTTCGTCGGTGCCGGGATCGAAGTCCACGTCGAGGCGATCGAGATCGAGCACGGCCGTCTTTTCAGCCAGCGCGGCGAGCGGCCCGCTGATTCGCGACGACACCCAGAGCGCCAGGAGCAAGGCGGTGACGCCGGCGCCGGCGGCCGTCACGAGAAACCATGAATCGGCGCTGCGCAGCAGCGTCCTGAGCGGCGTCAAAGACTGAGTGACCTCGAGCCGTGCCTGCGCCACATCGAGCGGCGTCCCTGCTCCGCCGCGGATGAAGGGAACCTCGAGCTTCCCGACCGCGGCGTCATCTGTAGGGTCCGCTTTCCTGCGGACCGTCGAAATCTCTCCCCCCGGGTAACGCAGCGACACGACGATGGCTCGATCGCGGGCCAGCCGTGCGAGAAAGGCGTCATCGACGGCGATACCACCGACCAGGGTGAACGTCCGCCCGCTGATGAGGAACGACTCGGCCCGCGCCAGGGCGAGAAACTCACGCTCGGCGCCGCGAGTCGTCACGAACGCGACGCCGCGCGCGCTGCGCAGAGCCGACGCCAGTCCCGACTCGACGCGGCCGTGCTCGTTGCGGAAGTGACCGGAGCTGACGATCCGATCGTCGCCGTCCTGAATCTGGAGCATCGAGAGCCCCGTGAGACGCATCGCCGTGCCCGCGTAGTCCAGCAGATAGTCCCGCTCCGACTCGACGCCGGCCACCGCCGCCAGACGAAACCGATTGTCGTTCAGCAGCGCGCTCTCGAGCGACGCCAGCCGCTCGGCAATCCCGGCGCTCTCGCGAGCGAGATCTTCGCGAATGACCTCGACCACCCTGTCCACACGAAGCTGGTACTCGGCCGTGAGACGTCTCGTCATCTCCTGCCGAAGTCCGAATGCCAGCAGCGCAATCGGGATCAGCACGACGGCAAAAGCGATGAGCAGGCGAGTACGCAGGCTCATGGCTTATCTCGGATCGTTGGCGCCGGCGATCACCAGTCTCCCGTCCCATTCCGCCGTCACACCAGACCGCCCGCGCCGCACAACGGCTTGCAGCCGCGTCTCCACCAGCGGGACGATGGTCTCGGGATCGAGCCACCGGGCGCCATCCATCAGGGCCTGCAGGTCACGGCACGCGTCGAGCGGCCGGCTATCCACGGACAACACGTAACCAGCGTCGGTTCCCAAGCGCCGGGCCAGGGCCAGCGCTTCACCGGTCAGCCCGGTGGCACGCTGATAGGTTCGTCGCGGACGATCCGGTAGAAGCGCGTCGAGGAACATCGTGGCGCCAGGGCCCGACGCACGGACCAGGCCGACCAAGCGCTCGGCCAGATCGCGTGCCGCGCCGTCGCTCGCGTCGTACACGATCCGCGGAGTGGGCGCGGATGGGGCTCGCGGCGAAGAAGGAGCCACCTCGCAGTCCGGCAACATCTGCCACCAGAACGGAGCCCGCGCCCCCCGCGCCTCGCCTCGAACCGCATCGCCGGCGAGGACCTGCCGCGCCTCCTCCGACAGGGACGGCGCTGAGCGCGAGCGCCCCGGTGTGAGAAGAACGTGGGTTCGCTGCCATGGCAACGGCACCGAACGAAACTGCGGCAGCGTGGCGGCGTAGTTGAGGGCCGCGGGATCCCGTGTGAGCAGCAAGTCCACACCCTGGTCCAGGAGATCCCGCGGGTCGCCGGGAGCGACCAGAAACCGAATCGCCGGCTGGTTGTCTCGAACGACAGTCATGACCGTCGCGGCTCTGGCTGCCGGCGTGTCACCGTCTGGTGCGATCCGGCCGGATCGTGTTCCGAGCGGCCACGGCGAATCGGCGACCGACTTTGCGATGGCAAGATCGGGATGCGCAAGCGCCATCGGCTCGTCTACGCGTGGACTGCGCAGCGTGATCGCAAGGGTCCGGTCGCCGACCGTGGCGATCGACTGGAGGAGACGACTGACGTGCGGCCGCAGCTCGTTGCCGATGCCGTCGCGGCTCCAGCTCGCCTGCACGTCAGCCGCCGTGACCGGCGTGCCGTCGGAGAAGCGGGCGTTCTCGCGCAGGTTGACGATCCAGGCACGGCCGTCGGCGTCGAGCCGCCAGGACGCGGCCAGGCCGGGACCCAGACGTCCAGCGCAGTCGGCGTGGACCAACGTCTCGTAGAGCTGACGGAACAGCAATCGCTCGCTCTCGTTCGACGGGTGGGGCGCGTTCGATGGATCGATCCGGTCGCTCAGACCAACGGTCGCGATCGGTTCGCCCGGTTCAGCGATCAGCCCACAGTCGGCGGACTCGGGCTCGCGGCGCGGCGCGGTCGCCGGCGGCAGGGACGTGGCGGGCTCTGGTGTGGGCGCCACCGCACTCGGGGGTTCTGGCGGTCGATCCGGCTGTGGCTGAACGGGCACTCCCGCCGGGGTGATACGCGCACTGCACGCCCACGTCATCGCCTGAAGGCAGACGATGAGCCCGAACCTGGCGAATCCTCGACCCATGAGCGTCACGTCTGTGGCCCATGATAGCCCCCGGTCCACTCATATCGTAGAGCGTGCGCGGCTCTCCGCCGTCGCCTCAACGCCACTTGAAGATCCGCAGCGCGATCGCGAAGGGCACGATCACCCACACGCTCAGCAGCATCAGCTCTCCCCGGATGGCGGAGAGCGTCGCGCCCTCGAGCACGACCGCTCGCAGCGCGTCCACGAGCGAGGTCATCGGGAGCGCCTGGATCACAGGCTGCAAGACCGCGGGAAAGTTCGACGCCGAAAAGAACACGCCGCTCAGCAGCCACATCGGCACGCTCGTCAGGTTCATCAGCCCCGAGATCGCCTCCATCGTCCGGACGCGGCTGCCCACCAGCAATCCAATCGCGCCGAAGGCGAGGGCACCGAGCAGCGCCACCACGGCGATGCTCAGGATCGATCCTCGGATCGGCATCCCGAACACAAGCCAGCCAAACACCAGCGGCACGGCCACCTCCGGACCAAGGAACAGCAGCCGCGCCAGCACCTGCGCGAGCAGGAACTCGCGCTTCTTCATCGGACTCGCCACCAGACGCTTCAGCAGCTTCCGCAGCCGCGCCTGCACGGTCATGAAGCCGATGCTCCACATCCCGTTGTTCATGATGCCGAGGGCGACGATGCCGGGGATGAGCCAGTCAACGTAGCGGGATCCGGCGATCTCGACCGGCTCCTCGTGCGCGGTCCACGGCTCCGTGCGTCCCGCCGCGCGCTTCAGCACGTTGTCCACAACCAGGCGCGCCATGCGGCTTTCGTCACGGCTCGGATCGAAGCGGTAGGTCGGCGGGTTGCCGGGGGTGACGATCACGTGCACACCGCCCTCACGAAGCTTGCGCGGTTCATCAGCCGGCGACACGTCGCGGACGGTCACCGCAGGATCGGTGCCGAGCGCCCGGCGCAGGCTGTCGGATTCAACGCCCGGCGGGACGCCGACGCGCACGGGCTGTGACGCCCTCGATGGAAACGCGATCGCCATCGCGACCGACATCACGATGGGAAACAGGAACGACCAGAACAGCGCCTCGGGCTCGCGAATGAACTCGCGGAGCCGCGCCAGGGTCAGCTCGATGAGCGGATGATGCGCGCCGCCCCGCCTTCGCCGCACGGCGTCGGCGGGGCCAGGGGTGCGGGCATCATTCGTCACGGAGACGCCGTCCCGTCAGCGACATGAAGACGTCCTCGAGCGTGCCCTGGTGCACCACGACCCGTGGCGCGCCGAGCGCGGTGACCAGCGACTTCGGGGTGTCGAGCGCGATGATCTTGCCGTGGTCGACGATGGCCACGCGGTCGCACAGCACTTCCGCTTCATCCATATAATGCGTGGTCAGGACGATGGTGCCCCCTTCGCCGCGGAAGCGCTTCAGCACATCCCACAGCTGGCGGCGCGATTGCGGATCGAGGCCGGTGCTGGGCTCGTCGAGAAACAGCAGGTCGGGATCGCCGACGAGCGCGCACGCGATCGAGAGCCGCTGCTTCTGCCCGCCCGAGAGCTTGACCACCCAGCTCGTACGCTTGCTGTCGAGCTCGACGAGCGCCAGCAGATCGTCAATCGATCGTCCGCGATCGTAGAACGACCGGAACAGACGCAGCGTCTCTTCCACCGTCAGCTTGTCGGTGAACTGGGCCTCCTGAAGCTGGATGCCAAGCCGCTGCCGCAGTTCAGGTTCGTCGCGCCGCCAGCGGAGGCCGAGCACTTCCACGTCGCCGGCGTCGGGTGCGAGCAGGCCCTCGAGGATCTCGATGGTCGTCGTCTTCCCTGCCCCGTTGGGGCCGAGCAGACCGAAGCACTCGCCGCGATACACGTCGAGCGAGAGACCGTCAACGGCGACAACGTCACCGTACCGCTTGTGGAGATCCTGGCACTGGACCGCTGGAAGGCTCACGTCTCTGTACCCGGTGACTCAAAACTCAACATTCACAACTCAAACACTGTCTTCTCTCTCACACTCAAACACTGTCTCGCTCCGACGCTCGGACACCCCTCCGCACGAGCGGCGTCGCTGAAACTGCGACAACACACTCGGCCGGCGGTCTCACATCCTGCGTACGTTTCATGAGATCGTCGCACAACGGCGGACAGTGCCGAGAACTGTGTCCGGCATGAACTCCGCATCAACGGAGAGCATGCAGCATGACAACCCTCGATCGCCGCGATTGTCATCAACACCAAGCGCAACGGTTTGTGAATGGGCGTGAAGTCGCGTGGCGCTCCTGTGCGCGTCGATGCACGTCTGAGCCGTGCAGAGTCGCGCAGTGCGTGGATCTCAAGGGCAGCATAGTGTGAGTTGGAGTGAGACGGTGTTTGAGTTTTGAGTCTTGAGTTTTGGGTTACACTCGATCTCAGTGGCGGACACGGTCCTCATCGCGGCCCCCGAACATCTCCAGGCGCTCAAAGAGCACGGCGGCTTCGGCGACGCGCAGGCGTTTTCCGATGCGGACGCACTCAAAGCGCTCGAGGTGATCACGCGCGACAAGCCGGCGGTCGTGGTGCTGGAGCAGCTGTTCGCGGCCACCTCGCGAGGAGCGGCACTCATCAAACGCGTCAAGGCCGATCCGTCGCTCACCGGCTGCGAGATCAAGGTCGTCTCGCACGACGGCAAGCCGGCCACGGGAAGAAAGAAGAAGAATGGGGCGGCTCCCGCGGCTCAGGCTGCTGGCGCAGTGGTCGCGCCGCCGGCACCGGCACCAGCCGTCGCGGCACCGGTCGCGCCCCTCGACCAGCGCGGCACCCGCCGCGCGCCGCGCTTCACCGTCGTCGGCGGCATCGAGGTCATGATCGACGGCAAGCCGGCCATGCTCGTCAACCTGTCCGTCGTCGGCGCGCAGGTCATCTCGCCCACGATTCTCAAACCCAATCAGCGCGTCCGCATGATCCTGCCGACCTCTGATCGCCCGATCCGTTTTGTCGCCGGCGTGGCGTGGGCGGCGTTCGAGATGCCCAAGGCCGGCCCGCAGTACCGAGCCGGCATCGAGTTCTACGATGCCGAAGCGGACAACGTCGACAAGTTCATCGTTGCGAATAAAGCAACGTAGATTGGTTACGCGAGCCAGGCTTCGACGACCGACCCCTTCTTGACAATCGTTTCCGTGCGATCCGAGCCGGTCGAGATGATCGCGCAATCCACTTCGCTCACTTCTTCCAGCCTGCGCACGTAGCGCTGCGCTTCCGGCGGCAGCTGTTCGAAGCGCGTGGCGCCCTTGGTGGGCGCCGACCACCCCGGCATCCGTTCGTAGACCGGCTCGGCGCCGTCGAGCACATGGAGATCGGCCGGGAACTCGGTGATCGTTCCCGCGCTCGTCTTGTAGCCGGTGCAGATGAGGACCTCGGGCAATCCGTCCAGCACGTCCAGCTTGGTGAGCGCGACCGCGTCGAGACCGTTCACCCGCGCGGAATAGCGCACGACGACGCCGTCGTACCAGCCGCAGCGGCGCGGCCGGCCGGTCGAGGCGCCGTACTCCTGACCGCTTTCACGCAGACGGTCGGCGAGGGCGCCTGACAGCTCCGTCGGGAGGGGCCCTTCACCAACGCGGGTGGTGTAGGCCTTCGCCACGCCGAGCACCCCACCAATCGCACGCGCCGGCACGCCAAGGCCAGTACATACGCCGCCCACCGATGCGTTCGACGAGGTCACGAACGGGTAGGTGCCGTGGTCGATGTCCAGGAGCGTCGCCTGCGCGCCCTCGAACATCACCGACTTCCCCTGCCTCATCATCGTGTGCAGCCAGAGGGACACGTCGGTCACCCAGGGCCGCATCCGCTCGCCGAAGGCGACGACCTGATCGAACACCGGCTTCCAGTCGAGCGTGGAGTCCTTGATGAGGCGATTCCGCGCGCTGACGTTCTCGCGCACCTCGTCGGCCAGCGCCGCCCGATCGCCCAGCAGATCGCACACACGGATGCCCCGGCGGCCGATCTTGTCCTCGTAGGCCGGGCCGATCCCACGCGAGGTCGTGCCGATCTTGCGCTCACCGCGCCGCGCCTCGGACAACACATCCAGCTCGCGGTGATACGGCAGGATCACGTGCGCCTTTTCGCTGACCAGCAAACGGCCGTCAACCGTGATGCCGGCGCGCCCGAGCTCGTCGACTTCGGCAAAGAGCGCCTGGGGATCGATAACCACGCCGTTGCCGATCAGACACATCACGTCGGGATGCAGGATGCCGGACGGAATCAGGTGGAGCACGAACTTCTTGCCCTGCACGTACACCGTATGTCCGGCGTTGTGACCACCCTGATACCGCGCCACCGCCGAAAAATGCGGCGTCAGCATGTCGACGATCTTGCCCTTCCCTTCGTCGCCCCACTGCGCCCCGAGCACCGCTATGTTGGTCTTCGACATTCGCCGTATATTCAACCACGAAGAACACGAAGATCACGAAGCGCACGAACAACGTAGACTAAAGAGATAGGCAGTTCGTAATTTCGTGGCCTTCGCGATCTTCGTGACCTTCGTGGTTCAGACATGATCGAGCTTGACGGCAATTCGCTGACCCTCGACGAGCTCGTGGCCATTGCATACGACGATGCGCCGGTGTCGTTGAGCGACACGGCGCGAGCGCGCGTACGCGCGGCGCGTGAGGTGGTTGACGAGTTCGCCGCGCGCGACGAGCCGTCGTACGGCATCAACACGGGCTTCGGCAACTTCGCCAACGTCCGCATCCCGCACGAGTCGCTGCCCGAGCTTCAGCTCAATCTGCTGCGCAGCCACGCGGCCGGCGTCGGCGATCCGCTGCCGGTGCCAGTCGTGCGCGCGACGATGGCGCTGCGCGCGAACGTGCTGGCGAAAGGGTTCTCGGGCATCCGTGTCGAGACGCTCGATCTGCTGCTGGCGCTGCTCAATCGACATATTCATCCCGTCGTGCCGTCCCGGGGATCGGTGGGCGCCAGCGGCGACCTCGCGCCGCTCGCGCACCTCGCGCTGGTGTTGATCGGTGAAGGCGAAGCGTGGCGCGACGGCGGCCGTGAGCCTGGCGCCAGCGCCCTGGCGCGCGCGGGGCTGTTGCCGGCGACCCTGGCCCCGAAGGAGGGGCTGGCGCTCATCAACGGCACGCAGCCGTCCGCGGCGCTGCTCGGCCTCGCCCTGTCCGGCGCCTTGCGCCTGGCACGCGCGGCGGATATCGCGGCCGCGCTCAGCATCGACGGGCTGCAGGGCTCGACCACGCCGTTCGACGCCAGGATTCACGAGGCCAGGGGCGTGCCCGGGCAGTCGATGTCGGCGGAAAACCTCAGGGCATTGCTCGCCGACAGCGGGATCAACGCCGCGCACGCCAACTGCGGCCGGGTGCAGGACGCCTATTCCATGCGGTGTGCCCCCCAGGTCCACGGGGCGGCACGCGAGGCGTTCGGGTTTGCGCGCCGGGCCTTCGACGCCGAGGCCAACGCGGCGACGGACAATCCGATGGTCTTCGCCGACGCGCGCGAGATCGTCTCGGGCGGAAATTTTCACGGTGCGCCGGTGAGCGTCGCGTCCGATGTGTTGTGTCTGGGCCTGGCTCAGCTCGCGACGATCAGCGAGCGCCGCGCCGACCGGCTCGTCAACCCATCGAGCAGCGGCCTCCCCGCGTTTCTCACGCGACACGGCGGACTGCAGTCGGGTCTGATGATGGCCCAGGTCACCGCGGCCGCGCTCACGTCGGAGCTGAAGACGATCGCGCACCCGGCCAGCGTGGACACCATCCCGACATCAGGCAACACCGAAGATCATGTCAGCATGAGCATGGCGGCGGCGCTCAAGGCCGCGCGCGCGGTGGAGCTGGCACGGCAGGTCGTGGCCATCGAGCTGCTGTGCGCCTGTCAAGCGATCGATCTCCTGGCGCCGCTCACCTCGTCGGCGCCGCTCATGCGCGTGCATGAAAGCATTCGCGCGCGCGTGCCGACGCTCGCGCGCGATCGTCCACCGTCACCCGACATCGCGTCGATCACCGCGATGATCGACGCGGGCGAGGTCGAACGCGCATGCGCGCTGAAAGTCAACTGAAACTTTTTTTTGAAATCGATTGACAAGCTCGCGCGCGATTCTTAGTGTCTGATCTTTCCTCGCGTCGCGCAGTTCAGACACAGACATACTTGTCATGACGATCGGCACGCGCATCATTCGGGCGCCGCGAGGAACGGCGATCTCGTGCAAGGGGTGGGCGCAGGAAGCGGCGCTTCGCATGTTGATGAACAACCTCGACCCGGACGTCGCTGAACGCCCCGACGACCTGATCGTCTACGGCGGATCGGGGAAGGCGGCGCGCAACTGGGACGCCTACGAGGCGATCGTCGCCGAGCTGCGCCGGCTCGAACACGATGAGACGCTGCTCGTGCAATCGGGCAAGCCCGTGGGCGTGTTCCGCACCCATGCCGGCGCGCCGCGCGTGCTCATCGCCAATGCCCTGCTCGTGCCTGCCTGGGCCACCTGGGAGACCTTCCGCGACCTCGAGCACCGGGGCCTGACGATGTACGGCCAGATGACCGCCGGCAGCTGGATTTACATCGGAACACAGGGGATTCTGCAGGGAACGTACGAGACTTTCGCCGCCGCTGCGCGCCGGCATTTCGGCGGCAGCCTGAGCGGCCGGACGGTCGTCACCGCCGGTCTGGGCGGGATGGGTGGCGCCCAGCCGCTCGCCGCGACCATGAACGGCGCCGCCGCGCTGGTCATCGAAGTCGATCGCGCGCGTATCGAGAGACGACTCGCGACGCGCTATCTCGATCAGGCGACCGCGAGCCTCGACGAGGCGCTGCAGACACTCGCGCGCTGGCGACGCGAACGCGTCGCACGATCGATCGGCCTCGAGGGCAACGCCGCTGACGTGCTGCCGGAGCTCGTGCGTCGCGGAGTGATTCCCGACGTGTTGACCGATCAGACGTCGGCGCACGACAGCCTCAACGGCTACGTACCCGGCGGCATGACGCTTGCTGAAGCGACGCGCTTGCGAGAACGGGAGCCACGCGTGTACATCGAACGCGCGATGCAGTCGATGGCACGACACGTGGACGCGATGCTCGCGCTCAAGGCTGCTGGCGCCGTCACCTTCGACTACGGCAACAACATTCGCGCGCAGGCGAAGCAGGCCGGCGTGATCAACGCGTTTGACATTCCGGGCTTCGTGCCGGAATATGTGCGACCTCTGTTCTGTGAAGGCCGGGGACCGTTCCGCTGGGCGGCGCTCTCCGGTGATCCGGACGACATTCGCACAACTGATGACGCGGCGCTCGAGATGTTTGCGGACAATGACGCACTCTGTCGCTGGATCCGCATGGCCCGCGAGCGCGTCGCGTTCCAGGGACTGCCGGCGCGGATCTGCTGGCTCGGCTACGGCGAGCGCGCGCGGTTCGGCTTGAAGATCAACGAGCTCGTGCGCTCGGGACAACTGCGCGCGCCGATCGTGATCGGCCGCGATCATCTGGACACGGGTTCGGTGGCCTCGCCCAATCGCGAGACCGAGGGCATGCGCGACGGCAGCGACGCGATTGCGGACTGGCCGGTCCTCAACGCCTTGCTCAACGCCTCGGCGGGCGCCACCTGGGTGTCGGTCCATCATGGCGGCGGCGTGGGCATCGGGTACTCGCTGCACGCCGGCATGGTGATTGTGGCCGACGGATCGGCGGACGCGGACGATCGCCTGCAGCGCGTGCTCACCTGCGACCCCGGAATTGGTGTGGCGAGGCACGCGGACGCCGGGTACCCCGAAGCCATCGCCACGGCGGCAACACGCGGTGTGAGAATCCCGATGAAAGAGCGGACACATTGAATGAAACGCGGAGTGTGGGAATGACGAGTCCAGCAGCTGGGTTCGAACGTCGGGTGCAGACCGCACTCGAGGCCTCCCCTTCTCGAATCCCGGTCGTGCTCGGTGGATGCGGGACCGGCCGGACATGGCTGCTCCAGCGCCTCCGCGACCGATTGGGCCGCCAGTCGGCCCAGTACATCGACGTGGAGCGATGCGCCACCACGCCCGAACGCTTTCTCCAGTCCGTCACCTCCTCGTCGCCGTTCCGGTGGCACGGCGCCGAGCCGGCCCCGGCCACGACACGCGACGCCTTCGACGCCCTGCTCGCATTCTTCGACACGGCACGAGCGCCGGGCGGCGAACCCTGCACATTCCTCTTCGATGAAGTGCTCGAGCTCCGCACGTTCGAGAGCTTCCCCGGCTTGCGCCGCGTGCTGCGCGAGCTCCTCGAAGCGCTCGCGGGCAGCCCCAACCGGTTCGTGCTCACCACGCGGTACGTCGCCCGCGCGCATCGGCTGCTTCGCGATGCCACGGCGCGATTCGAAGTCGTGCATCAGCCCGCGCTCACGCCACACGACGTGACCGACGTGCTGGCGCCCGCGTTCGGCGGATACGAGCGCATGGCCACTGACGACAGGGACTATCTCGCGCGCACCGTGACGGCGCTCACCGACGGCCGCGCCGTCTACGTGAAAGCCATCGGCGAGACCATGGCGATGGCTGGAGGCGTGCCCGACCCAATCAGCGCGCTGACCGCGCTCGTCACCAACGAGGGCGTGCTCGCCCGCTGGTGCCGCTTCTGCTACGAGCTGCGGCTGCACCGCGCGCGCGGCTACGGCGCACTCAAGGCAATCCTCGACATCCTCGCCGACGAAGAAGGCATCACGCTCACCGAGATTTCGCAGCGCCTCCATCGCACGCCGGGATCCACGAAGGATTACCTCTCCTGGCTCGAAGACGTCGACCTCGTCGTCTCGCGACAGAAGCGCTACAGCTTCACCGACCCACTGCTTCGCCTGTGGGTGCGGCTGCACTGCCGGACGGCCGCGCCGTCAGACGATGACGTCGCGCGTGAGGTGCAACGGTATGCGGTCAGCCGCGTTCCGACACGCGACGCCACGCCCGCCCTCGCCTACGCCGGCGTCGAAGCGACCCCGGATGAGAGGAAGAGCTGGGGGATAATCGAGATCGACTAATTCAAAATGCGAAATGCAAAATGCAAAATGGCAGACTGCGTTTTTGAATTTTGAATTTTGCATTTTGAATTACTGATTTCTCAGAAACGTCGCCGTCGAGCCAAAGAACTCCCTCAGCAGCGACGTCACGTCATCCGGCAGCGCGGCCTCGTCGAGCGCGTTGTTCATCAGCGCCACCCATCGATCGCGGGCGGCGGCATCAATCACAAATGGCAGGTGACGCATCCGCAGCCGCGGATGCCCGCGCGCCTCGATGTAGCGAGGCGGGCCGCCAAAGCGGCCGATGAGAAAATCGCGCAGCCGCTGCTCCGCAGCCGCGACATCGTGTGCGGGATACATCGGGCCGAGGATCGGATCGGCCGGAACCTGCGCGTAGAACGCCCGCACCAGCCGCGCGAACCCGTCCTCGCCCACCGCCGCATACACCTCTTCTTCCGAAAGACCGCTCATTCGGTGTCAGGCGTCTGAGAGTTCGGGGCCTGGGACGTGGACGTTTGGGAGTCGTGGGGTTGGGAGTTGGCCGTTTGGGAGTTGGAAGCCGACAGTCTGTCGAGTGCTTCTCGCGCCGCCTCCTGCTCCGCTTCCTTCTTCGCCCGGCCACTCGCGGAGCCAAGCACCTCGCCGTCCACAACCACTTCGACGTTGAAGGTCTTCCGGTGATCGGGGCCGGTCTCGCCGGCGACGCGATACTCCGGCAGCGGACGCCCCAGCGCCTGCAGCCGTTCCTGGAGTGAAGACTTGTAATCGCGCGCAAAGGTCGGCGCGTCGCCCTCGTCAATGGCGTCCTTCAGCTCGCGTTTCAGAAACACTTCGGCGGCTTCGAGGCCGCCATCGAGATAGATCGCGGCGATGAGCGCCTCGTAGGCGTCCGCCAGCAGCGCCTGCTTGAAGCGCCCGCCGGTCTTCTCCTCGCCGCGCCCGAGGATCAGATGTTCACCGAGGCGCAGCCGCTCGGCGTGCCTGGCGAGCGACTGGGTCGAGACGACGGCGGCTTTGATCTTCGATTTCCCGCCCTCGTCATAGGTCGGGAACTGATGGAACAGCGCATCGGCCACGACCAGGCCGAGCACGGCGTCGCCCAGGAACTCGAGCGACTCGTTGTCGGCGACGCCGCCGGAGGCATCCTCCGCCGCGCGCGACTTGTGAGTGAGCGCGTGCTCGAGCAGGCCGCGATCGCGGAACCGGTAGTCAATCCGCGTCTGCAGCTCGTCGAACTCGTCGCGCAGCCGGACCACCCGTGAGCCGACATCCTGCCGATGGCTGTCGATGATCCGGCGCGCTTCGTCGGCGGCCGAATCCGCGACCGCGACGCGAACCTCGCCAAGCGAGCTGACCGCCATCGGCCAGATCCCCTGGGTGTTGCCGGTGGCCCGGATGGCTTCGATCCCGTGGCTGTCGAGCAGCGCCATCACGACGCTGGCTTCGATGTCTGACGAGGTCACGAACACGATCACCACGTCATCGATCCTCGATTTTCAGCAGGACCATGGTCATGTCGTCGTGCTGGGCGGCGGTCCCCGCAAACGTCCGCACCTCGCCAAGAATACAGTCGCGAAGGTGTCCCGACTCGAGGTCGGCGTGCTCGCGGGCCAGGTCCGCCAGCCGCGTGTCCCCGAAGCAGTCGCCGGCGAGGTTCATGGCTTCGCTGATCCCGTCCGTATAGAGCAGGAACAGATCGCCGTTGTCGATCGGCAGCGTCACTTCCTCGAGCGTCTTGCCGAAGAGGTCGCCGGTGTCGAACTGCAGGCCGAGCACCATCCCGTCGGGTGTCAGCGCTTGTGCGGTCCGTGAAGCGGCATGCGGACCCGGTACGTAGACGAGTGGACAATGGCCGGCGCGCGCCATGGTGAGCGTGCGTGCGCGCAGATCGACGACCGCATAGGTCATGGTGATGAAGCTCCGCGCGTCGAGGTGCTTCGAGATGATGCGGTTGGCGACGATGAGCAGGGCGCGTGGAGACGCGTGCAGCTCGCTGAGCGAGAGCATCAGCCCCTTGAGCTCGGCCATGTAGAGCGCGGCGGAGGTCCCCTTGCCGGCCACGTCGGCGATCAGAATCCCGATCCGCCACTCGTCGAGCGGCAGAAAATCGTAGTAGTCCCCGCCGACTTCCCGCGCCGGCTCGCAGTGCCCGGTCAACACGATGCCCGGGAACGAGAGCGACGCCAGCGGGAACAGCGACATCTGGATGCTGCGGGCAATGCGCAGCTCCTGCTCGAGCCGTTCCTTTTCCGCCTTCTGGTGCAGCAGCTCCTCGATGCTCGCGGTCATCGAGTTGAACGATCCGGCCAGCTCACCGAGCTGATCGCGAGAGCGGATGGCGATCTTGTGGGTGAAGTCGCCGCGACGCACGCGCTCGGTGCCGGCAAACAGCTCGTGCACCGATCCGGTGATCGATCGCGCGAGCGTCAGGCCCATGACGAACGCCACCGCCTGAATGATCAGGAACAGCCCGCCGACCACCGCCAGCAGGACCAGGAGGATCTGCCCCAGGTTGAAGTTGTTGATGCTTTCGAGCGATGGGCCGGACAGGTACCGGTAGACCGCGGAGGGTCCGATGCGGAAGCCCACCGTGACTTTGTTCATCTCGCCCGTGGTCCAGTCCGTGTAGTCGAGGAACGCGACCCATCCGATCGGCTCTTGCTGGTCGCGGTTGATCGGCACGTTCACGGGCCCGATGATGATCTGCGTCTGGGGTCTGGGCTTTCGCGCCGGAGGCTCCGCCACCGTGCCGCTGTCGTCGAAGATCTCGAGCGTCGTCAGGTCCCCGAGTGTGATGCCCATCTCGTCGTGGAGCTCGCGCGTGAGCGCGTCGCTAAAAGGGATATCGACGATCACGGCGTTTTGCGCGCCCTCGGGCCAGGCCACCGCACGCGCCGCGAGTCGCTCCCGATCGCCGTCGGCATAGACAATCAGGCTCGCTCGATCGGCGCACTCGACCCAGGCGGGCACCGAGCTCGGTGGCGCCGTATGAGTCCAGGGCCCGGCGGCCTCCAGTGAAAACGACGGCCGCACGGTGGCGGCGCGTCCGCAGGTCCGCGACGCCGGCACAAGGGCGTAGGACGCCATCGGATAGCGCCCGACCGCGGCTGTCTGGCGGCGGGCGAGCGTGTCGGCCACGTCCGACGGGGTTTGCGCGCGCTGCAGCTCGAGGGCGGCCGTCTGCGCCAGAAAGCGTGTCTGATCGACGAGGCCCGCCACCCGGCTGCGCAGCATGTACGCGCTGACGTTCAAGAACAGCAGCGTCCCGGACAGCAGGAAGAACGCGATGATGAGCAGCGCCGGCACGAAGCCGATGAAGATGTAGGAGACGATCAGCTTGCGCCGGACGCGCCAGAGAAGCCGTCGCCTCGCGTCCACGTAGAGCCGATAGCCGAGCGCGACGGTGCCGACGACGAGCGTCACGTCGCCGACGGCATCGAAGGCGTCGATGCCCCTCGATGTCCCGGCGATGCGGCTGAGCACGAACGCGACGAACTTGATCGCCGCGCCGAGCAGCAATGCGCGGCCGGTGAACGTGCGCGTCAACCAGGCGCGCAGTTCGCGCGCACGTGACGAGGGAGCGCCGGAGGGCAATAAGTGAGGATCGCTAGGCACGTGGTTAGCTGGTAGTCGATCGTCGGTAGCTTGTGGCCAGTTGCGAGTTCGCGGTTCCGAGCTCTTCCTACCGGCTACCAGCTACCGGCCAGCCACGCTACCAGCGACTCGCTAGTCTAGAGTACCCTTCAATCATCTTGAAGCTGCGCGACAACGCCCGGTTCAGCACCATCTGTATCCACGCCGGCCAGGAGCCGGACCCGTCCACCGGCGCCATCATCACCCCGATCTACCAGACGTCAACCTACGTCCAGGACGCGCTCGGCCAGCACAAGGGCTACGAGTACGCGCGGACGCAAAACCCGACGCGCTCAGCGCTCGAGGGCAACATCGCCGCCATCGAGAACGGCAAGGCGGCGTTCGCGTTCGCCTCGGGCATGGCGGCGGAGGGAGCGGTGATGACGCTCCTCCAATCCGGCGACCACGTCGTGGTCACGGACAATACATACGGCGGCACGTATCGATTGTTCGAGCGGGTGCTGCGCAAGTACCAACTGGACTTCTCCTACGTCGACACCTCCGACCTGTCCCAGATCCAGCACGCGATCCGGCCGAACACGAAGATGCTGTTCCTGGAGACGCCGACCAATCCGACGCTGCGGCTGACCGACCTCCCGGCCGCGTGTGAGCTGGCGCATGCGCGCGGCGTGTTCGTCGTGGTGGACAACACGTTTGCCAGCCCGTATGTGCAGCGCCCGATCGATTTCGGCGCCGATCTCGTGGTGCACAGCACGACCAAGTTTCTGAACGGGCACAGTGACAGCGTGGGCGGCGTGGTCGTGGCGGTGAAGGATGAGCACGTCGAGTGGCTGCGGTTCATCCAGAACGCCGAGGGCGCCATCCTCGGCCCGATGGACGCGTGGCTCGTGCTGCGAGGCACGAAGACGCTCCCGATCAGAATGGAGCGGCACAACGCCAACGCGCAAGTGCTGGCGGAGTTCCTGGCAGAACACCCGAAGGTGACTCGCGTGCACTATCCAGGGCTGCCGGCGCATCCCCAGCACGCGCTGGCCAGGCGGCAGATGCGCGGCTTCGGAGGCCTCATCTCGTTCGAGCTCGGTTCCTTCGAGCACGCACGCACGCTGCTCAATCACGTGCGCCTGATGGCGCTCGCGGAAAGCCTCGGCGGCGTCGAGACGCTGATCAGTCACCCCGCGACGATGACGCATGCGTCCGTGCCGCCCGAGCGCCGAAAGCAGATCGGCATCCCGGATGACATGGTCCGCGTCTCGGTGGGCATCGAAGACGTCGCGGATCTGCGGGAAGACCTCGATCAGGCGCTCGAACTCCTCTAATGGATTTCGTACAGAGCTTCTTTTCGACCGTCTACAACGTCCCCGAGCTGATCCGAATGGTCGGCTTGTACGGGCTGATCGTGATCGTGTTCGCCGAAACCGGCCTCCTCGTGGGCTTCTTTCTGCCTGGCGATTCGCTGCTCATCACGGCCGGGCTGTTTGCGGCGCGCGGCGACCTCGACATCACGATGCTGCTCGTGGCGCTCATCCCCGCCGCCATCATCGGCAACTCCACCGGCTATTTCATCGGACGCCGGACCGGCAAGGCGCTCTACAGCCGGCCGAATTCATTCCTGTTCCGCCGCGAGCATCTGAAGATCACGCATGAGTACTACGAGCGGCACGGGGGCAAGACGATCGTGCTGGCGCAGTTCATTCCGATCCTGCGTACGTTCGCGCCGGTCGTGGCCGGCGTCGGGGAGATGAGCTACCGGCACTTTGCGACCTATAACATCGTGGGCGCGTTCCTGTGGGTGGGTGGCATGACCCTGGCTGGCTACGGTCTTGGCAACCTGATTCCCAACCTCGAAAGCCGCATCCACATCGTGGTGGCGGTGGTCATCGCCCTCTCGCTGCTCCCGCCGGCCATCGCGCTCCTGCGCAGCCGGTACGGCAAGAAGACAGTGACGCTGTAACTCGAAACTCAAGACTCAAACACGGTTTTGGGTTTTGCATTTTGCATTTCGAATTTTGCATTTCGCCTAGCGCGTGAGCGCTATCCCCACTCCCCCATTCAATCTGTAGTGCAGTTCCCAGCCGATTCTGAAGTCAACGAGCGCGTAGACCCGATCGCCGAGCCAGAAGCGTGACCCGCCGCCGGCGGTGAACGCCCCTTCGCCCGACGCGAACGCGAGTGGTCCGAAGCGATCGGTGTGACGGGAGGCACCGGCACCTGCGACGAGGAACGGGCTGACACGACGTGGACGGCTGCGTAGAGCGGAGTCTCCAGCCCCCGCGGTTCCTGGCGAGAGCAGGTCGAAGGTCACGTTCCCGGTGACGAACAGATCGCGGTCATCGCCTGGCCCTCGCATGTAGACGACTTCAGGGCCGACGGCGAGCCGCGGGGTCAGATACACGCGCCCTGCCCCGCCAAAGACCGAGTGCTCGATCGTGGCATCGTCGGCAAAGCCCGCATGGCCGGCGAGGAACTCCACCGCTGCCGGCGGGCGTGATGAGGATTGCGCGGCCGTGGGCGCGACGGTGATGACAGCAACCGCGAGGACAAGACCTGCGTGATACGGGGTGAACATCTGACGACCTCCACCCGGTAAGGTGCAGAAGGAGATGAGGTCGGCTCAGCGGTCGTAGACTCAGCGATCGTAGAGGCGGGTCTTTAGGATCGTAGAGGCGGGTCTTTAGACCCGCCTGACGCTATCGGGCCGATTCACCGACCCACGCCAGGTAGGCGTCGGAGCCGCCGCCCTGCAGGACGAGGAACTCAGGCAGCTCGTAAGGATGGAGCTGGCGCAGCCGGGCCTCGAGGGCGGGCACGCGATCGGAGGCGGTCTTGATCACGATCTGCTGCTCGCGCTCTTGCTCGACCTTTCCCTGCCATCGATACACCGAGGTCATCGGGGGCAGGATGTTCACGCACGCGGCGAGCCTCTCCTCGACGAGGATACGGGCCAGCGCGGCCGCGTCGGCGTCCGCGCCGAGCGTGGTCAGGACGATCGAAACCGGGGCGGCGGATGGGCTCACTTTTTTCTTGTACTTTTTGGTTGCGTTTGGTACTTAGGAGTTGTACTCGCGATCGAAACGCGCTATTCTGCCACGACTCATTGAGGGAACGCGGCTGAGGAAGACCCCACTCACCTCCGACTCGAACAGCCCGACGCTGCGCCGCCGCGGACGCCGTGCGCTCCAGTATCTGCTGGTGTTCGTGGGGTGCGTGCTCGTGCTCGACGCGCTGGTGGGCGAAAAGGGACTGCTCGAGATGCTGAAGAAGCGTCAGGAATACCGGACGCTCGAGCAGTCGATTGCCAACGCCCGCACCGAGAACGCCCAGCTGCGGGAAGAGGCGCGGCGTCTGCGCGAAGATCCCGCGGCCATCGAGGATCTGGCACGTCGCGATCTCGGCCTCATCAAGCCCGGCGAGAAGCTGTTCATCGTCAAGGACGTCGCCCCCGCCGACAGCCATCGCCCCAAATAGCTGGTTCGTGGTTCCTGGTTCTTGGCCCTCCAGGCTTGAACCCCTTGAGCGGCGCGTGCTACAGTTGAACGTTCGGATCGCCCTGAAGCGCTCAGGTCGTCCCTGACACAGGCCAGAGGATCGTTCGGCCGTTCGCAACGTTCCCGAGACAACATGACGCGGGGTGGAGCAGTCCGGTAGCTCGTTGGGCTCATAACCCAAAGGTCGGGGGTTCAAATCCCCCCCCCGCAACCATATTTTCTAGTTTCGGCTGACAAACGGCTGACAATCGGTAGAACCTCACGGGGCGCTTCGGCGCCTCTTTTGGTGTACATCTCGCGAGTTCGATCACGTGTGGCAGTGATCGTCCTGTTCGGCAATTCCCATGCGGTGCTCTCGGATCCTGCCGCTGCCGTGTCTACTCCGAATATGGCGCCAACCGCGTCACGCCCGCCACGACGAGGGCATCCACAACCCGCTGCCAAACGATCAGCAGTCCCTGGTCGGTGACGGCAGCCCGCGTCTCGATGAGCCACGTAGACAGCAGGAAGGAACTTCGGGCAACGGCCTCTGGTTCGGGCAGGACAAGTGCACTCACCCATGGCAGTCCGAATCGAGCCTGATCATCGCGCGACAGCGAGCCTAGGAGCACTCATTTCGGCGAACAATGTTCGCAGCGGGCAGCCCAGGAGGGACTCGAACTCAAGCGTCGTGCGGGGCAGGTGCCGCAGGTTAATGCGAACGACGTGCGTCACATCAGGGTGTGGGTCAGCGCCAAGTACAAGCGCGCTCTTGCCGGTGCCTGATTCACCATAGACAACCACTGCTTTCGCGGTGGTCGCACTTTCGATCGCTCGGGTTGCGATGTCGCCGCGATCGAGGTGCAGGCGGCGTACGCCGTCGCTTGCGATGATGTGATCGTGAATCGACGACAGTGCTCGATCGTTGAGGTGACCAAGCGCCTGCCACCCGTGCTGATTGCGCCTGACCGACCAATCGAGTGCCGTGTGTACGCCACGACGCAGGACGGTCAGGTCTACGGTTGCCGCCCTCTGCGGATATTCGTTGGCAAGCGCGACGAGCCGATCCCGCAGGCGAGCAGCGCCGGTCAGATCGCCGCCACGAGCAGTGGAGATCAGCGAATTCACTACGGTCGCCCAATCGGTCTCATCCGGGGACTCGATCCGTGGCATTAGGACCGTTAGACGCGAGAGCAGCTCCCACGTGCGCTGCTGCACGAGCGTGGTGTCGGGGTCGTTCTTCTCGATGTCGGCTATCGCCCGCTTGACCAATGCCTCGATCTGATCAAGGCGCCCACGAACATCAGCAGCAAACTTGTTCGGCGTGCGGACCAGACGGAAGAACGCCGGCGCGTTGTTCTGAACGGCGGCGAGATCGGCGAGTGTCGCGAGCTGCTTGGCCTGCTCCTGTGGTCCCGCCACGACCAACGCAAACCGGTGCTCCGGCCCCTTGACTGGCGCGTTGATGACACCTCGCACGAAGTCTCGGACCAGTTTCTGCGTAGGCTCGTCGCTGTTCACGAGGTTCGGCGCGCGACGCACTCCCATCGCGAGTACCAGGGATGGCTCTCTCTCGTGGGCGCGGGCTGCCGTGATGAGGAGGTCGTCGACCGGATGGTCCGGAGCCTGCTGGAACGCGACCCCTACAACGCGGCGCTCGTCGCCGAGTTCGGCGGCACCGTCGCCGACGAGGAGGTGGGCGAGGTAGGTCACTGCGACCTTCCGCTCGAAGGTTACGCCACCGCCGCCCGATGCGTACGGACTTGTCGTGTTCGCGGTCGCGCCGTCCTGCGCGTCCTTCGCCCCTTTCTTGCTGTCGGCGGCTTCCATCATTGGCTCGATGTGAAAACACTCAAACGGTAGAGCGGATCTTTTCCCATGTGGCGTCGCGGCCTGGGTTCAGACAGCGGATCGCGCCTTCAGCGCGGAGCTCACGAAGAGCTCGCGCGATCGTGGGCCTGCTGACCGCTGGCAGCGCACGCTCCAGGTCGGCATAGCGAAACCGAATCGGTAGACGCTCCACCGCATCTCGGATCATGTCGCGCTTCGCTCCGCGTCTGGCGCTTGTTACACCGACCCGGTCCTCGAAGTCGCGGTACGCCTTCACCAGCATCACGCCGACGAAATACTCCCACCACGGTACCAGCGAATGCTGCGCTTCGTGCCACCGCTGCGACGAGGCGTACAGGGAATCGTAGTAGCCCTCCTTCGTCCCCTCGATCACGCTTTCCAGTGAAATGTACCGGCCGACTTCGTACCCCGCCTGATAGAGGAGCAGCAGCGACAGAAGCCGAGCCATGCGCCCGTTTCCCTCTGCGAAAGGATGAATGCAGAGAAAATCCAGCACGTACGCAGAGGCGGCGAGGAGGGGTTCGATGCTGCCTGCATCGAGCCCCTTGCGATACTCATCGTCCAACCTCGCCATTGCATCAGGCGTCAGGTGGGCGGCAAGCGGCTTGAAGCGAACAGCCGTCGTTCCATCCGCGCGTGTCTCGGTGATGTCGTTGTCTGTGGCCTTCCAGCGTCCACCACCGCCCGGAACGAACCGAAAGAGATCCCGATGAAGCTGCAGCACCAGGTTTGACGTAAGCCGCATGTCCGCGAAATTCGTGTGAATGGTGTTCAAGACATCGCGATAGCCGGCGATCTCCTGTTCGGATCGATTCGCGGGCTGGGTGCGTTTGGCGACGAGATCGCGAATTCGCTGCGGAGGGGCCACGACGCCCTCGATTCGGTTCGAGGACTCCGTGCTTTGAATCAGCGCGCTCTCGCGCAACGCCTGTAGAACCTGCGGCGACTGCTGCTTGAACAGAGCTTCTTTGCCGCGGTATTCGCCGATGAGCCGGACGCTTTGCAGCAGGCCTTGGTTGAGCGGTTGGCGCGCTAGAGCCCCGTTTTCAAAGGACTTCGGCACGAACTAGATCATATCACTCGTTCATGATCCAATTAACGCGTCCGTGATCCAGTTCCGGTAAAGCATTGCTATACAGCCACTTACATCAACAGGATCGCCAACGACGTTGGTGATCCTGTTAATGATGCAAGTGATCGTATTCGCCGGGTCTACTTTCCAGCAGCGCGCGGACGCCAAAGCTTTTCGGTCATCGCGCGACGTAGTTCCTCATCCGTCACGTTCAACTTCCTCAAGAAGGACAACCACCGCGTTTTGTCGCGGCTCCCCTCGCGGCGTCAGCAGTTCCGCATTGAGGCTCGACCGAGACGGGGCAAAGTGCCGTCACGCGCCGGCTCTCGATGCCGCTTGGGGAGGCCAGAGTCAGTCAGTCTTGCTCAGAGTCCCTGTTGGCCCTCTCCCGAGCGCCAGGAGCGTCGTCTGCAGGATCACGCTCGACGCTCTTTCCATCGGAGACTGGCCGGACGTTTTCAGAAAGGCGTTGCCCCTCGGCCTCGATCCGCACGCGGGTCCCCGGCGACGTGCGTGCTTTCATGTCTGACCACTTGTGGCGCTTCATGTTGGTCCCCTTCGTCGCAACCGACAATACCAAGAGGTCGGCTTGTGGATCGGCCTCTTTGCGTCGTAAACTCATTCCAATCAATCCCCCCTCTTCCTTCGGGAAGCGGGTGCGAAACCGGCCGCAAGGCCGGTTTCAGTGTCTATGGCCCGCTCTGTCCCGGCAGTCAGCGAGGAGTTCCGTGAAAACGAAGATCACCCTCACGATTGATACGGAACTGCTGCAGGCCGCAAGAGCCGTTGCGGCCGAGAAGGGCTGTCCACTCAGCGCGCTCCTGACCGATCAACTAACGGCAATCGTGCGTGAGCGGAGTGGGTTTGCGCAGGCTCGCAAACGTGCTGTCGCGCGTCTCCGCAGCGGCATCGACCTTCGCTGGACACCAGCTCGATCCCGCCACGACGTGCACGAGCGGTAGACCCTATTCTCGGCTCGGATCTTCCAGGCTGCCAAGGAACTCGGCGACCCGTTGGATCGGAATTCCTCGAAAGCTACCGAGGTTGAGAAGGTGGCTGTCGCCACTGACGATCACCTCTGCTTCTGCAGCAACCGCGCACTCAAGAATCCGGTCGTCCGTAGGGTCAGCTTCGATCGCCTGGATGCTCTCGGTCGGCTGGACGAACCGGGTGATGACACGCAGCTGCCGGTCGGCCTCAGCAACCCACTCAGGCGCGTTGTGGAACTTGTCCCTGAGGACGCGAAGGGTCTCCGCGATGATGGCTTCGGAGATGGCAAGGTCGACCTGACCATCGGTGGCGAGGTCGAGGAGCTGTCTCGGCTTGCCTCCGAACTGCAGTGCGCTGACCAGGACGTTGGTGTCAGCGACGACGCGCTTCACGAACGTGTGCGGGACTCCTGGACGGCCTGCTCGACGACAGCCTCGACTTCAGCGTCGCTCATGTCGCCGCGACGCTGATCGCCCTCGCGCCCGATGCGGTCAAGCCACCGACGGGCGAGATCACGCTCGATCGCCTTGGTCGCAAACTGATCGACGGTCGTGCCTTCGGCGGCGGCAACCTGTTGCACGCGCTCGTAAACGGCGTCCGGAACGACGATGCTCTTGGTGGGCACAGACGGCCTCACTCAAGTATACGCTCTGCCTGCCCATCGGCGTTGCCTGCCAGACCAGGACCGGGAAGGTCCGGCCGCATGCCATGGCTTCAGTAGTCTCCCTTGACGGAATGAGCCTGTGTGGTCGTGGCTTGCTAGACTCTTCCAGCGATGGCTACGCAAAAGGAACTGGCCGCTCAATGGATCGCCTTCGGCTATCGCAAGGGTATGGCCAGCGCGACGATCACTCCGCCTCCGACGAAGGCGTTCCGGCGCGTCTACCTCATGATGCAAGGCAAGTGGGCGCTCGTGGCGATCGACGATCAACGCCTCAAGGTCTCCCGGTTTGAAGACCTCAACGACCCATTCGAGCTCCGGGCGATGAACCGCCACACGCAGGCTGCACGAAAGGCCTCAAGGCAGTTCCGCGCGGCCGTCAACGCCTCACAGGGACTGCTGTGCTTCGGCGCCGACTGGTCAAACTCCGTCATGTGGAGCCACTACGCCGACAAGCACAAAGGAATCTGCCTGGGGTTCGACGTCCGTCGCAGCCTGCTTCAAGAGGTCAAATACAAGGACAGCCGACTGCGCCTTGCACTCGGCGACACGGCGGACCCTGCGGCGCTCAGCCTAGAGCTTCAGCGTCAGCTCACCTGCACCAAGGCGAAGGCATGGTCGTACGAGTGGGCTGGAAATGTTACGCGTGCGTTACGACCCTCATCATGAGGAGCACGCTAGACGGCCCGCAAGCGCTCACGTCCCGTCATTGAGTCTCAGAACAGCGAATACACGAGGCCGGCGCTGACGAGGATCGCGTCCGCTTTCCAGCGGTCGCGAAATTCCAGACCACTGCTGTCCCGATTGAAGCTCACGAGCACCGGCTGTTCGCCCACGGTATACGCGACGCCGCCCATCAGCGGCCGGACGCGCAGCCGCGCGAAGTTACCCCCGGCGCCAGACGGGTTATCGAGATCGGCGCGAAACCAGCTCAATCCACCGGCAACGCCCCAACCCTTTCGGGGATTCAGACGCACGAGCGGGCCGAACCCGACGAGCGATCCCACCTCGCTGTCGGTGGGCTGCACGAACGACACCGTACCGCCGGCGCTCACCCGGCCCTTGGTTGCGCCTCGGCGGGAACCGCAGCGCCGACACACAACAGTGCAATCGCGACGACGTACTTCATCGACACTCCGGACGGACAGTTCAAAAGCGCGACGACTGGATCCAGGTGTCCGAGCGCGACCAGCTCGACGCCAAGTCGGCGGAGACCTCGGACGACTCCTTTCCCGTGCCCTCGATCGCCAGCGTGAGGCCGAGCAGCGACCAGCCGTTGTGCGGGTGATCCTTGAGCTCGGTGCGATACGCCTTCTCCGCTTCGGCGAACCGCTTCGCTTCCACGAGCGCGGCGCCGAGCCAGTGGAACGCCGAGAACGGCAGCGGCTCCGGCTCGTCGTAGACGAGCGCTTCCTGAGTGCTCGCCGCCTGCTGGAAGGACGCGATCGCCGCATCAAGATTCCCCGCGGTCCGCTGAATCTCGCCCTCCAGGATGCCAGCCGCGATGGAGAGCAGGTTCTTCGCCGTGTGGACGCGAAACATCGCCTTCGATGAGTCCGCCGCCGTCTTGACGCGCCCAAGATAGAGGGTGGCGAAGTCAGCGTGACCTTGTTTGAGGTGGGCGTAGCCTTGCGCGAAGTCCCAGAGCCCGCCCTGGATCTCCGGGGTGGGGCGACTCGTGACCAGCAGCACCTCGTCGAAGCGGCCGAAGCGAATCAGCGTCAGCACCTCGTAGAACGACTCGCCCGTCAGCTTCGTGTAGTCCTTGCCTGCCCGCATCGCGATCGCACCCTGGCCGTCATACGAGGCCGCATAGAGCAGCATGTGCAGGTTGTGCTCGGGATAGATCGCGAAGCCCTGGCCAATCGCCGCCTTCTGATCGGAATGCCACGCCTCGAGATTCGCGCGTACCGAGTCGCCCCAGCGGCCAACCTCATTCCACGTATGCGACGGCATGTGGTTGATGTGGCTGGCGCCGGGAATCGATCGACCGAGGAACTCGGCGCACGCCTCCGCGCGACCCGGAACGATCGTCGACTCGGTGGCGTGCACGTAGAGATGACAGGCTCCCGGATGGTGCACGTCGCGCGAAAGGATGGCTTCGAGCAGCTGATGGAGCCGGTGAACGTTGGGGTCGTTCACGTCGCGCGTGCCACGGCGCGGCTCGAGCAGGAAGAGCGCATCGGCATGGAGCGTCGCGATCTCGAGATCGTCGGGATACCGCGCTGAGACGGTCTGCATCGCGTCGGCATAGGCGCGGTCCTGCGCCACGCGCGTCGCCCCGTCGAACCTCTCGACGTAGCGCACCGCGAGGGCGTCGATGAGCGCGCGCTCCTTGGGCGTGGCCCGGCTCTTCAACGACAGCGCCTTCTGCGCCGCGGCATACGCGTACGGTGATTCCTCGGCGGTCATCGGGGCGTTCAGGTACGAGCCCCACGCCCACGCCTCGCCCCAATAACAGATCGCGCACTCGGGCTCGCGCTTCCACGCCTCGCGGAACGACCGCACGGCCTCCGGCTTGGCAAACGCATACATCATCTGGAAGCCCTGGTCGAAGAATGCCTGTACCTCCTTGTTCGTCGACGACATCGGCTTGGTAAACGTGCCCAGCCCGACCTTGAAGATCTGGATCGGCTCCGTGTAGCGGTCGTAGAGCGAACGCGGCGGCTGCGCGCGAGCGTCGACAGCAACCACGAGACACAGCCCTGCGGCCGCGAGGATGCGGGTATGACGCGCCAGACAACTGGGCATGCTGAACCTCTGAGGACGGATGTTCTCCGTGATCATAGCGGCAATACGTGACCGCAGACTGGAGCAGGGCGCGCGAGCCGGTGGCGGCGAGCGACAGCGGTTTCGCTAGATGTTCTCGATCAGGGACATCACCTCGGCAAGCTTGAGGAGGGCCCGGCGCACGGCGACTCGCGCGGCTTCAGGCGTGGAGCGCTTCGCGATCAGCGCAAGCTGTTCGTAGTTGTAGCCCAGCTCGATGCGCCCGACAATCAGCACGCGCTCGTCTTCGCTCAATGCGGCCAGCCCTTGCTTGTAGGAGCGCTCCTGCTCGGCGCTGAGCGCACTATCGAAGGGGGACGCTCCACCCCCCGCCAGGTTGAGCGCCGCCTCTTCGGACTCGGCGATCGGCCGCCGACTGACCTTGCGGACTTCGTCGCAAATCCGGTTCGTGACCGCCTGCCGCAGGTAGGCACCCAGGGCACCCCGGCCACGATCCTCGAATTTGTCCATCCGGCGAAACGTGTGGAGCAGCGCGTCTTGAACGATGTCGGCGGTGTCGTAGACGGAACGAGCCCACTGCGGGAGCCTGCCCCGCGCCCACAGGCGCAACCGGCGTCCGTGACGCGTGAGCAGAGCGCTCAGCGCGCGTGAGTCGCCACCGCGCGCACGGCCGAGCAATTCGCCCGACGAGTGCGCCGGTGCTGTGGAATTGGGACGCGATGGTTCCTCTGGCACGGCCGTGAGCCTGTGAACCGGTATGATGCGTCATTGGCGCCGCCGCTGGCAACAGCGCGGGCCAATGGACGCGCATCGAGCACAGCCCGCCGGGCCGCGGGTCGATTGAGCTAGCCGCCGCTACACCAGGCCCCCTCTCCCTTGGTGCGCACGCCACACTGCTGCTCGACGATCGGTGCGACGCCCATCAGAATCCTGGCGGTGACGACGCCCTCGTTCCCGAGCTTCGCCAGCATTCCCGCGATCTTGCCGTGGATGTCGGCGACCCGCTTCACCGTCTTCTCTTCCTTGTTCCAGCCCTCGGCTCCGACTTCCTTGAACCGCCTGTCAAAGGCCGGGAAGTACTCCGAGATGAAATCCGTCCTGGCGTTATCGGTCAGCGGCATGTCCGCTCCACCCTCGATCTCGTCGAGGACGATCCTCAAAATGTCATGGGCGTCTCTTGGGTCCGGCATGGTTGCAGCTCCTTCGGTTACGGTGAAACGTTCGGCGGCGGCAGAAGCGCCAACAGCTCCAGCAAGTCGGCGGTACTGGTCGGGTACCGCGGCGTGGTCGCCAGGCTTCGGTGAAGAAGATTGAACAGCGCCGGTGATATGTGCGCCTTGATCTGCGTCAGGGCTCGACGGACACCGTCGTCGATCTCCGACCCTCGCTTCGGGGAGCGCAGCGGCGGCGTGCCAAGCACGCTCTCGAGCAGCAGGATGCACAGCGCCCAGACATCGAGGGCCGGGCTCGGCTCGGCTCCATCTCTGACTTCCGGCGACATGTAGGCGGGCGTCCCGGCAACGGCCGCCGCGCCCGCGTCGCTGCCGGGCGGAGTCCCATCCGCGCCGCCCGACAGACTGCCGACGGCACGCGCCAGACCGAAGTCGAGCAGCTTCGGCGTTCCATCCTTGATGAAACCAATGTTGCTCGGCTTGATATCGCCGTGAAACAGCCCGGCAGCGTGCATCTCGTTGAGGCCGCTCGCCAAACGCTTGACCAGGGCGATCGCGTCGGCCTCACTGAGAGCTCCCCGTCGCAAGCGGGCGGCGAGCGTGCCGCCGGCCATGTACTCCATCAGCAGAATCGGCGTCCCCCGCCACTGTTCGGTGCCATACAGGACCGCGATGTGCTGATGGGAGAAGCCCGCCATCGCCTGCGCCTCGGCCAACAGCCGGGTGACGGCGGTCTCCGACAGTCGCGTGATCGTCTTGGCCGCCACGTCGCGTCTCAGCGTCGCGTCCGTCACGCGATAGACGATTCCCATGCCGCCGGCGCCGAGCAACTCGACGACATCGAAGCGACTGGCGAGTCTCGCGGGAAGCGCGGCAGGGCGCCACGTCCCGCCGCACGTGCACGGCTCGGACTGCCAGGCGGCAACGCGGCGGCACCGTGTGCATTCCACGGCGACTTCGTCCGAATCCGTGGCCGGAACCGCGTCGGCTGCGCCAAGCGCTTCAAACGCAAGTGACGCGGATGCTGACGCGGCGCGCAGAAAGCGGATGTCATCTTCTGAGTAGTCGAGCGCGTTGCGCCGCTGTTTGAGCGCAATCATCCCCACCACCGCACGCTCGCCTCGGGAAGATGTGATCGGGACGATGACCTGCACCCCGTGCGCCTTGATCCACTCGCGATCGGGGCTCGACAACAATCGAAAGTACGAGTGACTCTGTTCCGCGATGATGCACGGCTCACGGGCCCCAGCGAGGAGCACATCGATGACCGATTCGGGCGGCAGCGCGGGAGCGCCTTCCACCGGAACCAACCGCCCGCCGCGCCGGAAATAGGGCTCGGCGCTCGCCTGCAGCGTTCGCTCGGCGGCCTCGGCCAACGCCTGTGCGACTTCGATGGGCGTGCGACTGTGCTTGAGACGATCGGCCAGGCGCGCGAGCATCGCTGCCGGTTCAACGGCTCCCGGCACGACGACACGATCGAGCAGTCGAATCAGCCGTTCACGTACAGCGAGCACCCCCGTGGCAACGGCGCTGACCCAGAACAAACCCTGCGCCGCCGGCGTCCCGAGCGTGACGCCCAGCGGCTGTTCGCGGTGGAAATAGAGATAACCCATGAGCGCGCTCAGCGGCACGATTGCCCCCCAGAGGATCAGCCAACGAGTCAGCAGGTAGCGCAGGCCCCGGTGAATGACCACTCGCACCTCTAAAACGTCGCGGGCCGCAACGGCGTACGCGGTTCCAAGCGGCAGCGCGAGCAGCAAGGGATACACGACCCAGCCGATCCACCAGCGGTACATCTCAACCCATTCTCGAAAGCGTGGCACCAGTCCTTCGGCGACGATCTCGATCGCCACCGGCCCGATCGTCCAGACAATGACGTAGAGGAAACGGCGCGCGCGTCTGCCTTCATCGCCCGTGCTTTCGCGCGCACGAACGGCGATGGTGAGCAGTGCAGGAAGTGCGCTCGCGAACACCAGATTCCAGAACAGTGGCGCGAACTTCGTCAGACGCTGCGCCGGTGCGGCCAGGAGGGCGAGATCGGACTCAGGCGCCACGGCGGGCACGAGGTTGGCCACGAAGAGTCCCACGGCCACAGCCAAGGATGCGTGGAGACCGAATCTGCACCAGGCGTCCCGCGTGCTGAATCGTGTGATCCGCGGGAATTCACGGGCAAAGTCCCACAGGCAGACGGCGAAGAACGCTTCCGGACGCACGGCGGCAACGAGCCGCAGCATGTCCGACTCCGGCCAGAGCCGCGAGAGCTCGAGGCAGCCCCAGGCGCTGAAGGACGAAGCGACGGTCCAATAGCCTGCGGCAAGAGCGCGGGCCCGACGATCCTCGCCGCCGACGTCCAGCATCAGGGCGGCGGCCACGAACACCATCGACACGCCGAACAGCACAGGATAAGGCGATGCCTGCGGGCCAACCAGGCCGGCGAGAAAACCGACGGTGCCCACCGCCACAGACGCGATGGCGAGCAACCTCGCCGTGCGCAGCCATGGCGAGAGGGTCGCCACGGAACGAATCCCGGCCTCACGCGAGCCGTGTGTCAATTGCGAGAGCGAATAGAGCTCGTCGGCGACGCTGTGATCGCCGGGCGTCGAGAGGCGCGATCGTGCCGCGTCCCAGTCAATCGCGTCACCATCGGCGACGGCGGACGCGATATCGGTGACTGCCCGATCAGACACTCGACATCTTTTCCGCCAGCTTCAGCATCGCTCGTCGAACATCCACGCGCGCGGCGCCCGGGGTGGCGCGGTTGGCGAAAGGCGCGTACTGGCCGTCAGGTTTCCGCCCTGTTCCCGACATGATGCTTTTTGATGGAGGCCAGTATCATCCACGAAGCAAATCGTCCGAGCAAGCGAGCGAGTACGGATTGCAGGATCTGCACGTTTGTCATCCAGGAGGGAAACGCGATGCTCCGGAAAGGCCTGTCGATCTTCGTCGTGGCCGGTGCGGCAACCGGAATATGGGTCGCCGGTGACCCAGGTCTTCAGGGTGCGGCACAAGATCTCCACGTGTCGGTGGCCAGCGACGGCTCGCCGCCACCACAACTCCCATCGTCTCCCGGTCGCATCGATCCGTTTGCCGGGACTGCGGCGGGCCCGGGGGCGCCGCGACCCTTGCCCGAGGGTCAAGCCGACACCCTCGACACGCGGCCCACATTTCGCCTGGTGATCGGTGATCACGACGAACGCGTTCCAGTGCCGACGCCTCAGACCCATCCCGATCGAGCGATCGTCTATGTGCTGACGCCCAAGGCGGCCAGGTGCACCGGCTGGCTGGTCGGGAAAGACACGGTCATCACGGCAGGGCACTGTGTCTTCAGCACGTCCTGGGCCGACCCAAGTCAGGTGCGGGTGGCCTCGTCCGTCTCTGGTGAGAGGGGCAGCCGAACAACCCCGTATCCGATCTGCACGGCGAGGCGCATGTACTCGACGACCGGCTGGGTGTCGAAAAACGACGAAGCGCATGACTACGCAGCCATCAAGCTGAATTGTGATCTTGGCACCACGGTCGGCTGGCTTGGTGCCGGCAACGAGCCTTCACCTGGAGGCAAAGCCCACAAGGTCGTTGGCTATGACGTCACCCATCAGAGTCAGTGCAAGGACTTCGGTAGATTTCTGAACCTGTGTTCCGGCCCGGGCGCCAAGTCAGTGGAGAGCGACGGCCTGCTGTTCTACGACGCCGACACCGACAAGGGAGAATCCGGCGCCCCCGTGATCGTTCCAGCCAGTTGCGCCCTCTGTGCGGTGGCCATCCACGGACAGAGCCGCGGGCACGGCACTGGACTGCATATGGATCTCAATCATGGGGTACGAATCTCCGAGAGGGTACTCAAGAACCTGGTGGCCTGGCGCGCTGTCGTCGTCCGGTGAGGTTGCTTCATCGGCTATTTCACCAAGGCGCCTTACGGGGAGCACGGACTCCAGGCTCGCGCGTTCAGATGAAGGGAGTCCGCACTCTGATAGATCCAAATGTCTGACTCTGAGGGTCTTTGAGTTTCTTGCATCGGACCTCGCCCACGAGGACGTCGCCGTCGTCACTGAAAAGCTCAATCTCGAACGTCCCGTCGGTTCGAGGGATCACGATCAGCTCTTCGGGGCGCATCTCATGCACCCCCGGAATATCGAGAAGGACGGGTTTGTCGGCGGCCGCACCGGACCAGCGATAGACGGCGAAATCGCTCCGGTCGTCGAAGGCGCCGGCCACAATGACGTATGCCCGCACGTCCGGGACGAACTCCAGCGCGCGAATCCCTCGACCGCCGAGGTCCAGAAGCAGCGGCGGCGCCAGGCGCGCGGGCCGCGATGGCTGCGCTACGAGCTCTGACGGGTTCTCGAGACGGACAATGAGGGTCTGGCGGTTCGGAATCGGATTCCTGAAACCGATCAACAACTGCCCGGCCGGCGTGGGTGCGAGCCCCTCGATGTTGAGTCCACCCACGGCTTCTGGCGGTCGTTCAGACGCTTCCCGCAGTCCGAGTCCCGCAAGGTCTGGACTGCTCACAAGATCGGCAAGCAGTTGTGTGTAGGGCTCGCCGCGTGGCTCGATGTCCGCCACTCCACCTGTCGTCGTGACAGTCGTCGCAAACAGGCGGTGCCGGCTTTCCTGGACGACACCGTCCTTATCGCGACTGTGTGATCCGACCCAATAGACGACATCCCCAAGTTGGGCCGCGCCCTCGATGTCGGGCTCCTTCTTGGGATTCACGGGCTTCAGAAAAGCTTTCAGGTCCCGGGTCGCGATGGGGTCACCGGGAAGCGCCCGGTCGTATACCCGCAGCACGAAGTCCTCGTCACTCGCCGTGGCAAATAGATTTGTGGCGCCCAGGCGCACCGCTGCGGAGGCATCGCAGGTTCCGCGGTAGACGTGCTTCGTGGTCTGAGTCATCTTCGATCTCCGGGTCGCGAGCGAAAGCCCGGCAACCCACCCGCCCGGTGTCTCGGGCGGTTCGACACTCAGAAAACGTCGATGCGCCAATTTCCGAACACATTCATTGCCCCATCATCGGCTGATAGGGCTTGCATGTGAACATCCCGACGTATACAGACCCCTCAGAGACTGATGGGTCTCGGCGGCGCCGCGCTGCTCGTGCTCTGCGTGGCGTTCGCGGCGGGCCTGATGGCCGCTCGGCCCGCAACCCGCGCCGATCCGACTGCAACGTTGCGTTACGAATGACCGTCGGGACACCCGCAGCCGCCTGCCCGCCGCCTCAGAAAGTCTCCGGTCCTGCCAGGTCGCAATCAATTCTCGGTCGGCGGCCGAGTCATGCTGTCCCACCACCAGCATCGACAGAGCAGGATAAAATACGCCCGATGTCCGCGCGACTCCTCGTTGTCGTCGCCGCTCTGATCGCGTGTGTGCCGGCTGGCACACTTGCGGCAGATGGCGTTCCGTTGGCCGATGCCGCGGAGCGGGGCAACCTCGCCGCCGTCCGGTCGCTCATCGGGCAAGGGATCGACGTCAACGCCACGCGTGTCGACGGCACGACTGCTCTGCACGCCGCCGTGCACGCGGATCGCCTGGAGGTTGCCGAGCTGCTGCTGAAGGCTGGAGCCAACGCGGCCGTCCGCGATCGCTACGGGGTGACGCCGCTCTACCTCGCCAGCGTCAACGGCAATGCGGAGATGATTCGGCGTCTGCTCGACTCGGGCGTTGATCCCAACACGGTGGATCCGGGCGGCGAAACCGCGCTGATGACCGCCGCGCGTACTGGTGGGGTCGCCGCCTTGCGCCTGCTCCTCGAGCGTGGCGCGACCGTGGATGCGCGCGAGCCGGAATTCCAACAGACGGCGTTGATGATCGCCGTCCGCGAGAATCAGGTGTCAGCCGTCGACCTCCTCATCAAGGCTGGCGCCTCGGTCAACGTCCAGACGCGCAAGGGGCCAACGCCGGCGTTCGTACCTCCGTGCAAGGGCACCGGCTGCGGATCGGAAGGCGTGGGCATCAATCGCGGCGGCCTGCCGGATCGCGGGCGACGCGCCGAGGTGAAGGGCGGCATGACGCCGCTTCTGTATGCCGCGCGCGACGGGCGGGTGGAGGCGGCGCGGATGCTCGTCGACGCCGGCGCGGATCTCGAGCTCGGCGACGGCAACAACATCCGCCCGCTGCTGATGGCCGCGCTCAACGGCCAGGTCGACGTCGCCCGCCTTCTCGTCGAGAAGGGCGCGAACGTGAATGCCGACGACTTCTGGGGCCGATCCCCGGTCTGGGCCACGGTCGAATACCGCAACCTGGACATGAACAACAACGACCAGGATGCCCCGACGGATAACGGCGTCGATCGTGCGCCGTTTCTCGATCTGATCCGCCTCCTGATCGACAAGGGCGCCAACATCAACGCGCGCACACGGGAAGTGCCACCGCCCCGGCGCTGGCTCTATTCACTCAACGACGTGTCGTGGGTGGATTTCACCGGACAGACACCGTTCGTGAGAGCGGCGTTCTCGGGCGACACGACGACGATGCGGCTGCTGGTGCAGCGGGGCGCCGATCCGAATCTGCCGACACTGGCAGGGACGACGCCGCTCATGGCGGCGGCGGGTGTGGGCTGGGTGGTTGCTCAGACGTACACGGAATCACTGCAGGCGCGGATCGACGCCGTGGCGCTGTGCCTGGAACTGGGCGCCGACGTGAACGCCACCAACTCGATGGGGTTGACGGCGCTCCTCGGTGCGGCGAACCGTGGCTCGAACGACATCATCGAGCTGCTCGTCAGGCGCGGCGCGCGGCTCGATATCACGGACAAGGAAGGACGGACGCCGCTCCGGTGGGCGGAGGGCGTCTTCCTCGCTGCCGTGGGCGCGGAACGGAAGCCGGCGACGATCGCGCTGCTCGAGAAGCTGGGCGCCAAGCCATGAACGTGCGTGTGGTACGGCGGATCCGACCGCCTTCGCCAAGGCTACGGCGGTCCGCCGAAGCTTTATGCGCAGGCGGAAGGGCAGGCCCCGCCCTGCTCGTCATGCTGTGGGTGCTCGCGATCGTCAACGTCGAGACGCAGACTCCGCGAACCACGCCCGCACGCGCCGACGCACCAGGCGCGCTCCTCGACGTCGCTCGCGGCAAGCCCCTCGACGTGGCTCAGGGCAAGCAGGTCGTCGATCAGTACTGCGTCACTTGTCACAACGCGCGGTTGAAGACCGGCGGCCTCGCGCTCGACGGGCTCGAGATCACGCAGGCCGGGCGCCAGCCGCAAACCTGGGAGAAGGTCGTGCGGAAGGTGCGGACCGGCATGATGCCACCGGCCAATGCGCCGCGGCCGGACCGGACCACGCTCGACGGACTGGCGGCGTCAGTGGAAGCGACAATCGATCGCGCCGCGGCCGCGGCTCCCAACCCTGGTGCGCCGGTGCTGCATCGACTGAACCGAACGGAATACGCCAACGCCGTTCGCGATCTCCTCGATCTGCCGATCGATGCCGCGGCACTGCTTCCAGGAGACGACTCGAGCGAAGGGTTCGACAACATGGCCAGCGTACTCAGCGTCTCACCAGCGCTGATGCAGGCCTACGTCTCCGCGGCGGCGAAGATCAGCCGGCTCGCGGTTGGCGATCCAACGATGAGCGCCGACCTCACGACCTATCTGCCGCCCCGTGGGTTATCACAGGCCACGCATCGCGAAGGCCTGCCGCTGGGCACACGCGGCGGAATCCTCGTGCAGCACGTATTTCCGCTCGACGCCGAGTACGAGTTCAGGGTCGGCCGCGCCGGCGGCGGGTTGTTCGGGCTCGCCCCCGTCGGCGGAGACGACGAGGTCGAGATCACCCTGAATGGCGAGCGCGTACAACTCATCGGACGGACTGCGCCCCGCGGTGGGATCCGGCTCAAGATTCCCGCGGGCCCGCAGACGATCGGCGTCGCAGTCGTCCGCCGCGCCAACGCGCGCGGTGTCGACGATCTGTTCTTCGAGCTCGCCAACACTGCTGGCGTGACGAGTCTGGCGATCAACGGACCGCTGAACCCGAGTGGTCCTGGCGATACGCCGAGCCGCCGCAGAATCTTCACCTGTCGTCCGTCTGTGCCGCCGAAGCCTGGCGAAGGCGGACCTTCGCGCTCCGCGCTTCGGCGTGACGAGTCGGCGTCCGCTGAGGAGGCCGACTGCGCTCGGAAGATCCTGGCGGCGCTCTCGACGCGCGCGATTCGACGGCCGGTCAGCGAGAAGGATCCGATGATCGAGACGCTCCTCGGATTCTTCCAGTCGGGTCGCCAGCTTCGCGGTTTCGATACCGGGATCCAGTACGCCCTCGCGCGCGTGCTCGTCGATCCGCAGTTCATCTACCGGTTCGAGCGGGTGCCGACGCGCCTGCGCGCTGGTGCGGTCTACCGGATCAGCGATCTCGAGCTGGCGTCGAGGCTGTCGTTCTTCCTGTGGAGCAGCATCCCGGACGAGGAGTTGCTGGGACTGGCGGCCAAGGGTCAACTCGGCACACCCGCCGTGCTCGAGCAGCAGACGCGGCGCATGCTGGCGGATGCTCGGGCCGACGCGCTCATCGATAATCTTGCCGGACAATGGCTCCAGCTGCGGCAGCTGGATGATGTCGCGCCGGGCACGAAGGAGTTCGACGGCAACCTTCGATATGCGTTCCGGCGCGAGACGGAGCTGCTCTTCGAGACCATCGTCCGCGAGGATCGCAGCGTCCTGGATCTCGTCGACGCCGACTACACCTTCGTCGACGAACGGCTCGCACGGCACTACGGGATTCCGAACGTCCGAGGCAGCCGCTTCAGGCGCGTGACGCTCGGTGACGAGGCCCGACGCGGACTGCTCGGTCACGGGAGTCTCTTGACCGTAACGTCGGCCGGCAACCGGACGTCGCCGGTGAAGCGCGGCAAATGGATTCTGGAGAACCTCCTTGGCGCGCCGGTACCGTCGCCGCCGCCCGGGGTTGAGACCAACCTGGCGGCGTCAGCCGCGCACGGCGCGCAGCCGACGTCGCTCCGCCAGCGGCTCGAACAGCACCGCGCCAGCCCGAGCTGCGCGTCGTGCCATGCGGTCATGGATCCGATCGGCTTCTCGCTCGAGAACTTCGACCTGATCGGTAAATGGCGCGATGCCGATGGCGGCGTCCCGGTCAACGCCGCCGGCCGGCTCGTCGATGGAACCACGCTCGACGGCCCCGCCAGCCTGCGGCAGGCGCTGCTCGATCGCCGCCAGACGTTTGTCACGACCACGGCCGAGAAGCTGCTAACCTACGCGGTGGGCAGGCGCGTGGAGTATTTCGACATGCCCGCCGTGCGAGCCATCGTTTCTGACGCGGCTCGCAACGGCGATCGGTTTTCGTCGCTCGTCATCGGCATCGTGAAGAGCGCGCCGTTTCAGATGAAACGATACGACGGAGGCACGGAGCCGTGACGTTCATCACCAGGAAGCATCTCTCACGCCGGACGTTCCTGCGCGGCACCGGCGTGACGCTGGCGCTGCCGCTGCTCGAATCGATGGTGCCGGCAGGGACGATGCTGGCGCAGACGGCGGCGACGCCAAAGACCCGTCTGGGGTGCATCTATATCCCGCACGGCGCCACGATGGACAAGTGGACGCCGGTGGGTGAAGGCACGGGCTTCCAGTTCTCCGAGATCCTCCAGCCGCTCGAACCGTTCCGCGATCGTCTGTGCGTGGTCAGCGACCTGGCGCACGCGCCGGTCGCGCCAGCGACCGGAGAAGATACCGGCGGGGCCGAGAATCACGTCCGCGCGGCGGCCGTGTTCCTGAGCGGCGCGCATCCGGTCAAGAAGAACGAAGCCTTCGTTGGCATGACCGTCGATCAGATCGCGGCCCAGCACGTCGGGCAGGATACCCCGCTCCCGTCGATCGAGCTCTCGATGGAGCCGCTGAATCTGAACTGCGGCGATGCCGGATTCACCTGCGCCTATCGCAACACGCTGTCGTGGAAGTCGGCGACGCTGCCATTGCCGATGGAGAATAACCCGCAGATCGTCTTCCAGCGGCTGTTCGGCGACGGGAGCACCGATGCGCAGCGGCAGGAGCGGCGCAATCAGGCACGCAGCCTCCTCGATTCGATCCGGGATCAGGTGCCGTCGCTCGAGAAAGATCTGCCCGCGGGAGATCGCCAACGGCTGCGCGATTACCTGGATGAAGTGCGCGAGATCGAGCGGCGTGTCAAACAGGTGGATGCGACGCTCTCACGCAATCTGGACCTGTCGGACGCGCCGTCCGGCATCCCCGCCGACTTCGAGGCGCACCTGAAGCTGATGTTCGACCTGCAAGTGCTCGCCTACAAATCGGAGATCACGCGCATCTCGACGCTGATGTTCGCGCGCGAGAACAGCAACACCGTCTACGCCGCGACTGGCGTGCGCGAGGGGTTCCACAACGCCTCGCACCATTCGAACGAGCGCAAGAACATGGACCAGTTCGCGGTCATCAATCGCTACCACGTGAAGATGCTCGGCTACTTCCTGGAGCGGCTGCAGGCGACGCCGGATGGGGACGGCACACTCCTCGATCACTCGATGATTCTCTACGGCAGCAGCCTGAGCGACGGCAACGAGCACAACTTCGATCCGTTGCCGGTGGTCCTGGCGGGCGGCGCGTCAGGGCAACTGAAGGGCGGCCGGCACGTCCGCCACGCACCCCACACGCCGATGTCGAACCTGCTGCTCACCATGCTCCACAAGATGGGCGCGCGCGTCGATTCGATCGGGGACAGTACCGGCCCGCTGGCGATCTGAGCGGTCAATTCTCGGTCGGTGTCCGGCGCATGCCGTCCACCACGAGCATCTCCAGTGGCGCGCGGCGCGCGCTCAGCGAGAGCCCCATCGATTTCAGCCCATCCTGCACTGAGATGATTGACGCGCCGTCGAGGCGGGCCAGCGCCGCGGCGGCAGCGGAATGCCGGCGTTGACAGCGGACCGAATCAGCATCGAGAAGTAGTCCTCCGTCGGGACGTCGAACGCGATGTCGAAGCGCCCTTCCAGTCCTGTCAGGTCGAGCACCGGCCGGTCGATAAAGCGGCATACAGATGCCTGGAGGGAGTCAAACGGCGATCATGACGGCGTCTCAGGGAACTTGAACCCAAGATAGGTGCCGGAGCTGATACCCATCAGGCTGAGCAGCGTGTTGTCAAAAGAGGGCATCAGCACGTTGTCGCGCACCGCAAATACAAAAATGATCACCAGCACCAGCGTCCACACCGCCATCTGGACGCGGTGAAAGCTGACGCCCGTGTCATCCGAGACCAGATCCTTGATCCAGCCGACGCTGCCCTGGGCCGGAGGTATCGGCACGGCTAGAAGCGCGTTCAACTCATTCAGTCTCGTGCGCTTTGGCGTCACCGCGGCGATCAATTCGGCGGCTTGGGAAGACCCGGCGGCCGCGGCGTGCACCTGCACCTGCAATCCAGTCGCCGGATCATCCAGCGCTCGGGCAAGCGCGTCGCGTTCAGCCTCGAGAGTTGTCCGTGCTTTGGCCGCGTCAGTGCGTTTGCTCGCGTCCATCGTCACGGCGACGAGGCCGGTGGCGCCGCTGATGCCGATCAGCGTCAATGCGGTGGTGGACACCCAGGAAAAGAGGCCGGTGGTCAGCCAGATATAGAGGTACGCACCCACGACGACGATGAACCAGATCGCCATCTGGTGTTTCGCCAGGCTGTAGGGCGGATTCGGAGCGCCGTTCGCGTCGCGGAGCATGAACGACGTCTTACCAAGCCGGAAGATCCAGTACGCGACAAACACATAGAACGTGAGAACAGCGTAGGTCATGACCGTCGGATAGACATCCAACCGGATCTTGGCGTCGGACGTGAACGGGGCCTGACCCGACGGCCCGATGCTGACGTCCAGCGGCTCACCGCTCTTCGCTGCCTGCAGCACCTGCACCCATGTCTTTCGCGTGGCGTCGTCTCTGTCATCAACTTCGGGTGTCAGCCGAAGCGCAAAGATCTCCGGCGGATCCTTGGAGTCAATCGAGGTTGGAACGGCCACCACATTTTTCAGCTCCGCCCCGGCGAGGAACAGATGAAGCTCGGCCTGCGGATTCTTGTCACGCCACGCCTTGAAGTGTCTGACGCGAATCCGAAGAACGTTTCGTAGGACTGCTGTCGGGACTTCTGTGATGCCCGCCGCTGTCGAGATCCTTTCGGTCTTACCCGTCGAGGCATTGACGACGCTCGTCACATGAGGGTCACTCGAGGCCGGAGATGTTGCGGGTTCTGGTGACTTCACCGTCGTGGCCGTGACTTCGAGCGAGCCAGCAGCGGCTTCGTTGATGGGGAGGGTCGGGCATCGGAACTTCACGGCATATACCTTCGCCGCCATGGTCGCCGGGACTTTGAACAGCCACTTCGGGCTCGTTCCGCTGCCAGTGACCTCCGTCGTATCGAGAAGCATGGTCGGCGGTGCTGCCGCCTTGCATTCCTGTGTAATCGTGACGTCGGCGCCGGCGTTCACGCGTCTCGGCTCAACCGACTGCGCAGACGCGAAGAGAGGCGTCAGGAAGGTCATCGCCACGGCCGTCGCGGCATAGCGTCGCATGTGTTGGCCTCCATCGGACAGAGTTCAGACGTGAGATTCGTGGAGAGAGTCCGTGGTCTTCCCCGTTATCGTTTCAGCGCCGTGGCTGCGTAGACGAGATCCATCGACACACCGAGCACAAACTTCTGGCGCCATTCCTTCTGAACCGGGATCTCCTCCACCTCTCCGGTGAACAGGTCGCCTTCCTTGACGCCCCTCAGCGTGTTGTCTTGTGCCCAGTCCCACACGCCGAGGACGTTGACGCCGGCCGCGACTTCAAACGAGAAACCCGTCACAAACCGCTTGGTCGGATGTTGAAGACCAACGCCGATGACGCCGCCGAATCGATCCTTCCAACCGTTGTCCTCGACGGGATCACGTCCATGGAACCCGCCTCGCTGGAAGTAGCGTGGAAGGGAGTAGAAGACCAGCGCCGCGACGTACTCAGGCCCGCGGTCGATGGGTCCCTGCGCAAAAATCCGCTTCTCCTCACCCACGGGCCGTAGTCCAAACGTGGTTTCATGGCTTTCGGTGAACACCGTTCCCAGATGAAGCGTCGCACGGTATCTCGTGGCCTGCCGGACTGCGTACGAGAACGTCTGGCTTTCGGGGCCCTGCACGTTGATCAGGACCGATGGATCGAAGCACTGGCGCGCCGGAAACTTGTGGTAGATGTCCCACTCGGCCGCCCTGGCTTCAGTCGTGATCGTCGGCAGCCGATCGTTGACCAGGATGTTGGGCACCGCCGACTCGAGCGAGCACGGTTCGAAGGTGATCCGCGCTCGATTCCATGCCAGCCTCTCGTCGGTGAAAATGCCGACGTAAATGGGATCGCCTTGACGCGGACGAGGACTGTTTGAAAGCAGACGCCTCCGTCCCTGTCGAATACGAGCATCGTGAAGCCACGGTCGGCTGGCGGCCGGATGGTCCTCGCCCACGCTCGCCCTGCGACATCACACTCACCCTCTTCGTACGCGGTCTGTGCCGATGTCCGCCGCGGCCGCGAGCTGGAGTCGGTCGATTGCAGGCCACTGTATGAGATCGACTGCACGCACGTCGTCTGTCCCGTCTGCGACCACACAAGTTCCGTGGCCAAGGCCGTGCGCATCAATCCCAGCATCGCTTCCGGCCATCGCTCATTCCCCGGCAGCACCAGCGGCGCGTCAACCCCAGGGGCGGCCGAGTGATCGCTCCTGCGCGCCCTCGCGGCTGCGGCGGCGGTGAAGTTCGTGGGTCTGAGGATCATGCCGTCAGGCGCCAAGATGGCGCTCGCGTTGCCGGGACACGCGGGTTCGGCCGCAGCCGCAGCGGCCCCCGGTGCGGCGGCGACCGCCGCAGCCGGGGCCGCAAGCGCCGGTGCCGGCCCGCTCGACGGCAGGTCGATGACGGCGATGAGCTGCCAGCACGACTTGTTGCCGTCGGTCCACAACAGTTCAGCGGAAATGCCGCCCGCCGCTCGCACGATTTCACGCAGCGTGGTCACATCCCATCGGTTCATCGGCGGCGGCAGCATCGGACCATTCGCGACGAGCTCATGGTCCACCTTTCGCAGCACGACGGTGGCCGAATTGCCGAAGTCCGATGGCCTCTGCACCATTCCATTGGGGGAGACGAATCATGACGCATCCTGCCCCCCGCAACGGTTCTGCGCTTCAGCCACCGCCGCAGACGCGATGAGGATGGTCACCGCAGCGAACGCCACTCGGGTCATGAACGCGCCTCCTGATTCACGCGAGCTGCGCGTTTTCCAACGCCAGCACGAAGTTGGCCGACGCAAACACCGACCGGATGACTCCATCGATCAGGGCGCCGACGACGAGAAGGCCCCACACGCGAAACCCGGCATCGACAAGACAGCAACCGGAATCGCCAGGCGCGGTGACGTCGTCGACAATGAGAAGTCCCGTCATCTGCACACCCGCGAACGCGAGTGTCCCTGTCACACCACGGAGGACCGTCGGCTTGATGTCGCCGCGAGTCAGGGCAAAGAGCCTGGTGCCGACATCTTCCGGCCGCGCGAAGTGGATGCCAGAGATGCTCAGCGAATCGCGAAAGAGATTTCGGGATTCCGCCTGTGGTTGCAGCAGCGCGTAGTCGGCCTCTGGCACTCGCGACGCCTTCAGTGGAATCGCCTGAAACGTCGTCGGGGACGTCCCGTCACCGGCATTCGCCACGGTCAAGACCGGAGCGTTCGGCCCGAAGACCTGGGTTCCCCCTCCGTTCGGAATGAACGTGTGGCCGGCCGTTGTGATGACGCGACCCAGCGTCGGATGCTTGAGTGCGATGCCGAGCGTCGCGAGTCCGCTGTGTGCCGCCTGCGATGGACGAAGCTCATCGCCCGGACCGACCACGGGCGCGAGGTCACGCGTTTCGCCGCGTGCGGCAACTTGAACGTCCGTTGTCAGGTGGAAATGCTTCGAGCGCGTCCGTGGCCAGCGCACCTCGCGCGGAATCCGCTGCTCGCGCGCCATGGTGGATGGATGGGGCTTTTCGTGGACGCAGCAGATCAGAGACAGTTCGCGCGTCAGTCGACGCCCTTTCGTCTTTCGTCCGATGTAACACCCGTGCACATTCGGGTAGGCGAGCAGCTCTGCGTACAACTCACCGAGGCTGCCGTCGGGTGGAAACTCGGACAGGGCGAATTCCGCGGGCGCTCGTCGGAGTGACCCTCGTCGCGTCTTTCTCGCTTGTGTCGGCATGTTGACCCGTCGCTTTCAGTCCATAAACGACGGGACGGCCGATTCTGAACAGTGACACCAGCGCGGTGCTCTATGCCTCGTACGAGCAAAGTCCCGTGTACTTCGCCAACCTGGTCGTTCGCGCCACTCTCGAACCCAGCGAGCTGGAACAGGCGATTCGACGCGCGGTGTTCGATCTCAACCAGAGCCAGTCGGTCTTGAACGTCCGTACTCTGGAGCGGCTCAAGTCTTATTCGGTGGCGCTGCGGCGCCGTGAAATCGGCATCCGCTCCGCACTGGGTGCGTCCTCTTCGAGGCTTCTCCGGGCAGTAGTCGGTCAGGGGCTGTTCGTCACGTTGCTCGGCCTGACGATCGGCCCGCCGGGCTGCGAACGTCGACCCAATTGCCGTTCTGCGCGCAGACTGACGAAGGATCCCCCCGCGGTCGGCGCGCCGGCGTCGGCACTGACGCGCCCGACCCCCGTCGACGTCGGATTCACGTTTCCGGGCGGGGTGCCGATTGGGCGGATATGCCTATTTCCGCCGTATCCGGATACTCCGCGGCTCAGCCACCAACCGGCGTCGATCTGCAGGTCGCCGTCATGAAGAAAGCACACGACATCGAGAGGGCCACGGCCGAGGCACTCCTCGATCTCGTCAAGCAGGCGCCCCAGAGACCGGTCGGGGGGCGCATCAACGTATTGGCCTGATCGAACCGAACGATCGAATGTCTCTTCCACGACCTGTCGATCGGGCCCGCAACCACACGGTGACGGTCCGGCTTCAGCCGGGCCGTCAGGCTACGGAAGGACGATGATCGGCTGGGCCCGAACACTCGAACTACCGTCGGGATCGGTATCTGGATCGACGTTCCCAACCGGCCGGCTGTAGGCAATCGCCGCGTGCACGCGTTCGCGCTTGGACACCGACGCCTGGCACGTGCGAATCGTGTTGAACATCAAGTCACCGGTATTGCCGTCGGTGTGAAAGAACCCGAGGGCATGGCCCATCTCGTGGCGCACCGTCGCGGATCCCATGCGTGAGTTGCCGCATGCACAGCGAGGATTGAGGTAGTTCAACTCGATCCATCCTCCGTCCACGGCCACCTGCGCTCGACCACAGATATCCGGTCTCGCCGGGTTCGGCCATTTGACGGTGATCCAGCCGGAGACTCCCTCCTGCGTCTGCGTGGCGCGATCGATCAAGGTGATGCCGAAGCGTTCGCCGGTGAACGCGCCCGTGTCGTTCCCGAGCGCCGCCTGCACGGTATCCAACGTCACCGCGTCGATTGGCTGTCCCGCTTCGTCCACGACCTTGAGACGGATTTTCGGGGCCTGCGTCCAGCGTCTGACGGAACGAAGCATGCCCGGCGTCTCGAATCCGTTTCGTACGAGCTGCCGGTAATAGTTCAAGTCGAATTCGTCGAGGCTGAAGATCGCGTCGAGCGCCACGTCGCGCGAGGCGTTCACTGACAGCGGCGCGGACCTGGTCACGATTGAACGCCCGGCGAGCGTGACCACGCCGGCCATCGGTGGCGTGCCCGCGGCCCATTCCAGACGGAAGGCGCCGGTGAGATCCGTCAATGCGGATCGTCCGGCGAACGTGACGTTGATGTCTTCGAGTGCCCGTCCGCCATTGGTCGCTGTCACCCGGCCGGTCAGGATGATCGAGGCCGGAGGTGCGGGAGCTGGCGGACCGCAATACCTTGACGCGCAGCTTTCCATCTCTCAACAACCGCGCGTTGATCGTGAAAGTCAACCGACTCTTTCGTCTCTAGTGTCCCTCACGCGCGCCCTCCGATTCGATCTAGCGGAGTCGGAAGGCGCCTCCCTCGATCCGACGAGCTGAATGGAGTGACCAGGTCCTCGATTTGCACTCCAGGTTGGCGAGGCGCACACTTGAGACAGCCATGAACGATGGGCGCACACTGACCGAATACGGCGCGCCGGTCGATCCCGAGGCGATGATCAGCCCGGCAGAGGCGACCGAGCTCGAGCTCGAGCCTGGCCACTCCGGGCTGGGCGACGAGCAATACATCGAACGGCGCCGACAGCTGTTCGCAAGCTGCCGGCGTCATCGTCTTCAGCGACTGGGCCCGCCGCTCGTCGACTACACATCAGAAGAAACGCGGATCTGGCGCGAGGTCAGTCCGAAGCTCGACCAGCTGCACGTCAAGCATGCGAGCCGGATGTATCTCGAGGCCAAGCGCGAGCTCGCGATCAATCAGACCGAGATCCCGCAGCTTCGGCATCTGAGCGATCGGCTGGCACGGGAAACGAAGATGCACCTCGTTCCCGCCGAGGGCGCGCTGCCGTATCGGATCTTTTATCAGTACATCGCCGAGCGCGGCTTTCCGGTGACGCAGTTCATCCGGCATGGCTCGCATCCCGAGTTCACGCCCGAACCGGACATGATCCACGACTGCCTCGGCCACGTCCCGCCGCTCATGAATCGCGACTACGCGGAGCTCCTCGCGTTGATTGGCAAGGCGGTGTCGACGACGACCCACGGCGAGCACGTGCTGGCTTTGAAACGATTCAGCTGGTTCAGCATCGAGTTCGGCTTGATCGAGGAAGCCGGCGAAGCAAAGGTGTTCGGGAGCGGCATCCTCTCCTCCACCGGCGAGATCCCGTACTCGCTGTTCTCGACAGAGGTGACGCGAGAGCCGTTTGTCACCGACACGGTCATCAACACCGACTACGATCCGTCGCGGATGCAGGACCATCTCTTCGTCGCGCCGTCGCTCCAATTCCTGCGTTCGGAGCTGGAGTCGCTCGTGCAACGATTCGGGATCTGATTCGTCGCGGATCCGAGTCGACTCTTCCTCACAGTCCGGCTGCCGCCTTCGCGCTTCGGCGAGCCTTGTGACGTCACTCTGCTTCGTCGTTCTCCTCGAAGAAGAGCTGCTCGAGCGCCATTCTCCTGATTTCCCAATCTGAGTACATGGCCTCGCCCACCACGAAGCGGCAATGGCCGGCCGTGTCCACGATCACGACCAAGGTGAATTCGACGTCGAGGTCCTCGCTGTGGACGCGAATACGACGTCCGGCGCGCTCGAATTGAACGACCGCGCTGACCTTGGGGCCGGTGAATCCCGAGCCGCCCACACGTACGACCTCGAATTCATCGTCGCCCTCTTCATGAAACTCGAAGGTCCAGTCCTCGGCCTGATCGAACAGGCCGTTCCGTCTCTGGACGTCCTCTTTCACACGCGCCCGCAGCCGATCGAACATCGATGCCGCGTTGCACGTCGCCTGTGCGGCAACCCAGTTGAAGTCGTCTGGCGCATGTTCCTCGGCCATGAAATGCTCCGTCTCTCAATCGAAGATCGTCTCGACGCCGTCGGCCGTCGTGATGTACCCGAGCAGACAGGCGTTCGAGCCGTCCTTCAGTGGATGGCAGCGCACGGAAATCTTGTCGCCCGCCTTGATCTTCTCGTTGTTCCATCCGCGCCGCTGGAGTTGGACGACGCTCGCGCCTTCAAGCGCCCACGTGACGGTTTCACCCGTGCCGTCAGCCACGTCCAGGTAGACCCAGCTGTGCGGGTTGATCCAATGCACTTCCTTTATGGTGCCTTTGAGGACCGTGTACTTCGTCATGTCGTAGTTGCCATGGGAATGGTGAGCCCAGACCGGCCACGTGAGGGAGACGACGCCAGCGACTGTGATGAGTGCGGCGAAGAATGATTTGACGCGCATAACAGCTCCCGTGATGGCCTACTGCGGCCCACCCGCTCGACCGGCACGTCCACCGCGGCCAAGGCGGCTGGGTGGGAGACGGTTGAAGTAGATCGACGGGTAGCGGACGTGGTTGCCCGCCTCGTCGAGGAAACCCAACGACTGCTGAAAGAGCCCCGGAGGCGGCGCCTTGGCGGGCACGGTGGCCTCGAGGATGTAGAGGCGATTCTCGTGCAGATAGATGCCGACAAACGTCCGTGACTGATCGCGGTTGGTGAGCTGCAGTTGATGCCCGGAGATCAGGTCGATGTAGTGATAGGCGTCAAAGGTGACCGTGACGCCTTCCCGTTGACGGAACTTCGTGGCGGCATAGGCGATCGAGGCCTGCACGTCCACCTGCCAGTACTGACCCTGAGTTTCCGCGGCGTTCCTGTTGGGCCGCTCCGCGTGAATGCGCTCGGCCTCCGTGTAGTCGATCACGGTCACCGAATAGCGGCTCGGCCCCTGAGCGGTCGCATAGACGCGCGCGGGGAACACGGCACCATATTCGGAGGGCCAGGTCATCTCCTGCACCTTCGGTTCCCCCGGAAAGTTGACCGTGAAGCGATCGATTTTGCCGGTGAACTCGACCCACTCCTGTGCGAGCAGCGGCGACGCGAACAGCAGGATCACTGCGACAGCAATCAGTCGTTTGAAGGGCATGATGTCACTCCCGTGTCTGGCCGGCTGCGGAGAGCCCTGACGCGGACTCTACACGGAAGGGCGGGGGGCGATCCAGCGGGCGACCCCCGAAAAACCGGGCCCGTCTTGGGGCTTGGCCGACCGATAGCGGGCACTATTCGAGTTATCTACATAAACGTCGTAACGATCCATACGTCCGACTGAAATGTCGCTTCAACCCAAGCCTGACCAAGAAACGCACGAACGGGGGTTCAGGCGCAGATCGTCGATCTGTACATATTTGTCCGATGAAACAGTCGTGGCTACATCGATGTCTGTGTTCGTGGAATCCCGGTAACCCTCGATCGCCAAAAGCCCAACGATCCCGTCGATCACGTTCGGCGAAGCTGGCGTCAAACTTGAATTGCGTCCCGCCAGTCCCGTGACCTTCTCCATCGGCTCTCTGGCCTGTGGTTCTCAACGCCCCAGTGGCAGGTTCACACGCGCTGTGCCAGCGGCGGCTCTCACGCCGACGGTCCGGCGCGCGTGACGGTGCGATCGTCGAACGGTCAATCGCGCCGGACACGGATAACTTCATTGATCGAGGTGTGCAATGAACCAAGCTGACACAGCATGGATGTTGATTTCGACAGCGCTGGTGCTTCTGATGACGCCGGCCCTCGCGTTCTTCTACGGCGGGCTGGTGCGATCCAAGAATGCCCTCAACACGATGATGATGAGTTTCATCTCATTGGGGTTCGTGGGTGTGCTGTGGGCTGGAATCGGGTACTCCCTCGCGCTGACGGCCGGTAACAACTGGATCGGCGATCTGTCGCTGGCGTTCCTGAACGGCGTCGGGCTCGAGAACACCGGCGCGATCGCGGCAATCACGATTCCGCACATGCTCTACATGGCCTTCCAGGCCACCTTCTGCATCATCACCGCGGCGCTGATCTCGGGCGCGATCGTCGAGCGCATGCGGTTCTCGGCGTACCTGATCTTCATCTCCCTGTGGTCGGTGGTCGTCTATGCTCCCCTGGCGCATTGGGTGTGGGGCGGCGGCTGGCTGGCGGACCTGGGTGCATGGGACTTCGCCGGCGGAACGGTCGTCCACGTGAACGCCGGCGCGGCGGCGCTCGTCGCCGCCCTCGTCGTCGGCAAGCGCTCGGACTATGGCAGGGCGTCGATCCTGCCGCACAACATCCCGACGGTTCTCCTCGGAGCCGGCCTGCTCTGGTTCGGCTGGTTCGGCTTCAACGCCGGCAGCGCGCTGGCCGCCAGCCCGATCGCCGGCCTCGCCTTCGTGACCACGATGTTCGCGCCGGCCGCCACGCTCGTCGTCTGGACGTTCCTCGACATGATGCGCTCCGGCAAGCCGACCGCGGTGGGCTGCGCCACGGCGATCGTCGTCGGATTGGTCGCCGTCACACCGGCCGCCGGCTTCATCAGCCCGATGAGCGCGATTGCGCTCGGGGCGATTGCTGCGGTGCCGAGCTACCTCGCGCTGGTCATTCGCGCCAAGACCTCACTGGACGACTCGCTTGATGTCGTGGCCGCTCACGGAGTCGGCGGCACGGTGGGCGCGCTGCTGACCGGCGTGTTCGCGTCGAAGGCGTTGAACGGCGTGTTCGACGGCGCGCTCTACGGCAATCCGCAACAGGTGCTCATCCAGGGCGCCGCGGTCCTGACCGCCATCGTCTACAGCGGCGCGATGAGCTTCGTCCTGCTCAAGCTGATCAGCCTCTTCGTCCCGCTGCGGGCGACGGTCTCCGACGAGGGCACCGGGCTCGATATCGCGATGCACGGCGAGGAAGCCTACCTGCACGACGGTGGCGCGGAAGCGATGCCATCGGTCACGACCGAAGGCATGGCTCCGATGACCGCGAAGAGACCTGTCGCGGCGGTCTAGCGAACGCGCTTTCACACTGCTCAGGATCGTGCGCGTCCAGCGCCGTGCGATCTTCGAGGGCCCGGGCCGTTGCCGACCGTCAACGGCTCGGGCGCTGTTCCGCTCCACCGGTCTGTGCCTGACGCGCCCGCGCAAGGAGCAGGTCGCGCTCCCGCGCGTTGCGTGTCAGCGACGCCGCACGCTCGAACTCGGGGCGGGCCTCGTTCATCCGACCGAGCTTGGCGAGCAGGTCGCCGCGCACGCTCGGCAGGAGGTGGTAGTTCTTCAGCGCCGGCTCCGCCACCAAGGCGTCGACCAGCGCCAGGCCCGCGGCCGGACCAGACGCCATCGACACCGCCACCGCACGATTCAGCTCCACGACCGGCGACGGCACGCGTTGAGCCAGCGCGTCGTAGAGTGAGACGATGCGCGCCCAGTCCGTCTCGGCGGCGGTCTGCGCCCGCGCATGACAGGCGGCAATCGCCGCCTGGAGCGCGTAGGGCCCGGGCGCGCCCCCGAGCGCGTCGGCGCGGCCGATGGCGGCCAGGCCTCGACGGATGAGGAGCTGATCCCATCGCCCGCGATCCTGATCGAGCAGGAGAATCGGCTCGCCCGTCGGACTCACCCGCGCCGCCGCACGCGACGCCTGAATCTCCATCAGCGCAACCAGGCCGTGAACCTCGGCTTCCGCCGGCACGAGCTCGGCGAGAATGCGACCGAGCCGCAGCGCGTCCTCGCAGAGCCCGGGACGCATCCAGTCGTCACCGGCCGTCGCTGAATAGCCCTCGTTGAACACGAGGTAAATGACCTCGAGCACCGACGACAGCCGCGTGGCCAGCTCCGCACCGCGGGGAACCTCGAAGGGCACGCGCGCCTCGGCGAGGGTCCGCTTGGCCCTGACGATGCGCTGCGCAACCGTGGCTTCAGAGATGAGAAACGCCCGCGCGATCTCGTCGGTCGTCAGGCCGCCGAGCAGTCGCAGCGTGAGCGCGACACGCGCCTCCGTGGACAGCACGGGATGACAGGAGATGAAGACCAGGCGCAGCAGGTCGTCGCCGACGTCGTCGTCAAGAGCCGTGTCGAGATCCGGCACCGCCATTTCCTGCTTTTCGAGCTCGTAGCCGAGCTGCTCGTGTTTCCGATCGAGCAGCTTGCCGCGACGGAAGTGGTCGATCGCACGATGCTTCGCGGCGGCCATGAGCCACGCGCCCGGGTTGCGTGGGATGCCAGATTCCGGCCACTGCTCGAGGGCGGACACGAGCGCGTCGTGGGCCAGATCCTCGGCAAGGCCCACGTCGCGCACCATGCGGGTCAGGCTGGCAATGAGCTTCGCCGACTCGATGCGCCAGACCGCGTCGATGGCGCGATGTGTCTCGGTAGCCATCACGGCTACCGATCACACCATCTTCAGTGCGCCTGAGCAACCTTCGGCTACTTCTTCGCGGCCGTCTGGGCGCGCGGGCGATCCTCTGCCTCGCGAATCTCGGGCGTCAAGGCCTCACCGAAGTCGGCTGTCTCGAAGACCTGTCGAATCTCGATCTCGCTGTCCCCCTCATGCGGATTGGGGCAGCGCTTGACCCATTCGATTGCCTCTTCCCTGGATTTGACCTGCCAGAGCCAGAAGCCGGCCACGAGCTCTTTCGTCTCGGCGAACGGGCCGTCAACGACGGTCCGCATCGTTCCGGAAAACTTGATACGGGCGCCCTTCGAGCTCGGGTGCAGTCCCTCGCCGGCGAGCATCACGCCTGCCTTGACCAGCTCTTGGTTGAATTCGTCCATCTCGGCCAAGAGTTGCTGGCTCGGCATCACTCCCGCTTCCGAATTCTTGTTTGCCTTCACGATCACCATGAATCGCATCTCTGCCTCCTCTACTTACACGTCGAACGAGAGGTCTCGAGATCGACAGTTCCAGTCGAGGTTCGATACTCGAGGGGACTTCAGGGCAGAACCGCGATGAATCGACCGTCGCGCCACACGAACTCGCACCCGCCCACTGACGCCGTATCCGCCTTCGAGGCAGGGTCATTCTTCGACGTCGTGTCCGGCTTTAGCCGAACCGATGACTGGCTCCATCGCTTCCTGGAACCCGTTCCGAAACACGTAGGCTCCGTCCACCGAGTCCGGCACGCCGACGAAGGTCGCCTCCACGCATCCCTGCCGGGCGATGGCCGCGCGGGCGTCGGCGAGCACACGGTCGCGCAGGTCAGCTGCCCGCGTCCACACCCCGACCTCGCGCGCGACCGACAGCACGGAGACCAGCACGGCCGAAGCAAGTGCGCACCCGAACGCCAGCGATCGCCACGGCAGCCGACCGGTGACTGCCACGATCAGATCGGCTGCCAGGAGCGCCCATCCACATTCAGCAAGGCACAGATAACGCGACCCTTCGAGCTGGGGGCTGATGAAGAAGAACGTGAGCCACCCGAGCCAGACGACGCGCGCGGCGAGCACGCAGACAAGCATGGACGCCGCAAGAAGCCACCATGACCGCCCCTTCATGACGACCGAACTGTACTATCGCCTGACGCCCGGTCGTGGCCTCCTCGGTACGAACCCAGGTTTCACGAGCGATGGTCACCGGCGCGATGGAACCCGGGCTACGGTCGCGGCGATTGCCGCCGGCACCCGGGCGACGGGGATCGTGAGCGTGAATCTCGCCCCCTGTCCACGCGGCGACGCGGCGACGACATCACCACCAGCGGAGCGGATGATGTCCCGTACGACGAAGAGCCCGAGGCCGGTTCCGCGCTCGGGTGGCTTCGTCGTGTAGTAGGGCTCGAAGAGGAGCGGCAGCTTCGCGTCCGGGATGCCGCAGCCGTTGTCGGTAATCGAGCATTCAACCACATCGTCGGGAGTGCGGCGCACGCACACCTCGATCAACGGGTCCGGCCGTTGGAGCTCTGTCAGCGCGTCGACGGCGTTCTTCACGAGGTTGACGAGCACCTGTTCCAGGGCCGAGCGTGAGAGTGGCACGACGAGCGCCTCGGTCGGCAGGTCCAACCGAATCTGCGCCTGCCGCAGCATCCCGGCGTTGCGCAACATATCCAATACGTCGGTCACCGCACCCTGCAGGTCCGTCGTATTCGAATCGCTGCGGCGTGCCGGCCGGCCGAAGTTGAGCAGATTGCGCGCGTGGCTGGTCAGATGCTCCTGGACCTGTCGCAGGCTCTTGAGCCCCTCCAGGCTGGGAGCGACCCCACTAGACACCTCTTCCTCGATGAGCGACATCGTGCCCTCGAACACCATGAGGATGTTCTTGAGCTCGTGACCGACGGCGCCGGCCATGGTGCCCAGCGACGCCAATCGCTCGGCCCGCACCAGATGCCCGGACATGGCTTCGAGCTTGCGCTCGATGAGCCGCTGATCCGCGGTCACCAGCCGGGCCTGCTCCACGCCGTCCTCGAGCACCCGAATCAAGTCGGGTGGCGAGCACGGCTTCTTCAGAAAGCGGAAGATGTTGCCGTCGTTCACCGCGGCGATGGTGTCGTCGAGGGTGGCCTGGCCGGTGAGCAGCAGCCGTACGGTGTCCGGTGCGGCATGCCGCACCTGCGCGAGAAATTGCGCGCCGTTCATGCCGGGCATGGCGAAGTCGGACATGACGAGCATGAACGGACCGCGGTCGACGAGGACGTGAAGACCCTCCGACCCGCTCGTCGCCGTCGTGACATCGAACTTGCGCCGGAGGACGTCAGTGAGGCCAGCGAGGACGTGCGGCTCATCGTCCACGCAGAGGAGTGTCGGCCGCGACGAGGGACCCGACCTTTGCGGGACGCTCACGATGCCACTTTCTTCTCGGCACGCGACGCGATGACCTTCACCTTGTCGGTGGCGATCCCGCCGTTGCGGACACGCTCGACGAATCCAGCGGTGACCTCGCAGCCACGGGCCGCCAGCAGCATGCCGCCGGCCGTCTTCAGATCCTCGGCGAATATCATGCCCGCGCGGATCGCCGAGACGGGAATCTCCATGACCGGCTCGCGCTCGGCGCCGACGGCGCGAAGGTCGTGCAATGCGCTCAACACGTCCGGGTCGTACCGTCCGCTCCGAGCACGCATGATGTCCAGTGCGCGCGCGGGCGCGTCGCCCTTGGCCTCGAGGGCGTCGAAGTCAACGGCCGCCTTGAGCAGCTCGCCAGCGCGGTGAACGAGGACGTCGCGCGCGTCGGCGGTGTTCGAATCGAGCACCCTGAAGGGCTTGTGCACCGCCGACAGGATGCTCAGCACCTCGTCGAGCCGGGGAATGTTCCCGAGAAGCTGCTCGGTCACCGCCGGCATCCGGCCGACCATCAACAGGTCGTCGTCAGTGAGCGCCTTGCCGTAATAGAGCCGGCCCACGGTCTCCGGCGGCAGCGTCACACTCCCCAGCTGGCACAGCATCGCCGCGACGTCGAGCTGCCAGCATTCGGCCATGTCCAGAGGCGCCATCAGATCGATCACATGCTGCCTGATCCGCAAGGCGCACCCGAACGCCACCGGGTTGGCCAGCGCCAGGACGTCGGTCAGCGCCTTGATGCTGCCGCGAAGGGTCTGCTGCAACAGAACGCGCTCCGCGGTGACCAGGCGATGCTGCTCGATGGCCGCCTCGACGGCTGCCACGAGCGCTGCCGGCGGACACGGCTTGGTCAGGAAGCGGAAGATCTGTCCCTGATTGATCGCCGCCACCGCTGCCGTGACGTCGGTCTGCCCCGTCAGCAGCAGTCGCACCGCGTCGGGTACTACTTCACGCGACCGGCTCAGAAACGTCGCGCCGTCCATGCTCGGCATGCGCATGTCGGAGATGATCACCGCCGTGGTCGGGTTCTTCAACAGCGCTTCGAGACCCGCCGCCCCCGACGTGGCGGTGAGCATCTCGTAGCGCCGGCGGAGATGCAGGGACAGCCCGGTGAGTACGTTCGGCTCGTCATCAACGCAGAGCACCTTCACCTTAGCTGTACTGTCCATCACTGCTCCTCTCCTCGCGCGAACATCTCGAGCTGCTGTCGAGCGACCGCATGCCAGTGCGCGACGTCTGCGGCCGTCAACCCGCTCGTCTCGAGAACGCCGGGCCGCAGAGGCGGTGTCGCCGCGCCAGTGCCAGTGCCACGCGCCTCGATGAACGCCTCGGCAAGATAGACCGCCATGAGCACCTCCCGCTCACCGTCGGGGACGAGCTCGGGACGGTGGTGATACGCCACCGCCTCCACCATCGCGAATGGAAGGCCCCAGGCGCCGAGCAAGTAGGCGCCCACTTCCGCATGCGTCGTGCCGAAGACCTCGGGCTCCACCTGATGAAACGGCTGACCCCGCTCCCGGGCCATTCGCACCACCTCGCCAAAGCGATCGGGAAACCCGCAGGCGAGTAGAATCTTGCCGATGTCGTGAACGATCGCGGCGGCAAACACTTCGTCGCTGCGCGGGGAATTGTCCATCGCCTTCTTGGCGACGCGGGCGATCAACAACGAGTGCCGCTGCAGTCCTTCGACCGAGAAGCCTTCGATCGGACTGAACGTGGCGCCGGCAAACACGTGTTCAGTCATCGCGAGGCCTTTGATCAGGTCGAGGCCGAGAAACTGGACAGCCTGCTGAACGGACGTCACGCGATGGGCGAGGCCAAAGTAGGCCGAGTTCACGAGCTGCAGCACTTTGGCGACCAGAGCAGGATCCTTCTCGACAATCCGGCTGACGACGGCCAGCGTCGTGTTGGATCGCGCGGCGGCTTCGGTGATCTCCGAATACAACTGCGGCGCGGACGGCAGCGCGTCGAAGTGGCCGATCACGCTCCGAATGGTTTCGTCGTGCAGCAGCGCCTGCAGGTTGCAGGTTCGGGTGATGACGCTCCGAAGCTGCTCTTCCTCGCACGGCTTGCTCAGGTACTGATGCGCGACAGGCAGGGTTCTCATCACCGCTTCTCGCTCGGCATGCCCCGACAACACGATTCGCGCGATGGCCGGGTAGCGGTCCTTGACCTTCTGCAGAAGCGCGGCCCCGTCCATGCCGGGCATGCGCATGTCCGAGACGATCACGTCGAACGGCGCTCGCTCGAGCTCGTCCAGCGCGGCCTGGCCGCCAATCGCGAAGACCATGTCCCATTCCCGCCGCTGCTTGCGCAGAACATTGCGAAGCCCGTCAAGGACGTTGACTTCATCGTCGACAAAGAGAATCCGTTTCATCACAGTTTTCTGGCGTCAACTCGCGATCGACGAAACCGGCGCCGTGCCGCGCCTACGCGGCGTCTGCGCTGACCTCGGTCAGCGTGCTTCCCACTTCGGACACACGCGCGTGCAGCGCCCAGCTCGCGCCCGCCCCCGAGGCGGTGAGTTGCAGATGTACTCCGTGCCCCTCCGGCGGGGCCTCAGCCGGCGCCGGATCGTGACGGCTGACTTGTGGCGCCGAGCACGTGCTTTCGATGCCTCGCCCGTCGAGCCCGGCGCGGAGCCGTCCAGCCAGCAGGGTGACGAGCTCCGACACCGAGGCGGTGATGTCAGCGTCAGAGACCGTCTCGGGTTCGGACGATCGCATGCGCGCCACGATCACCCGCGCGTCGCGCAGGGCCAGATGCAAGTCCACACCCACGACGAAGCGCTGTTGCACCGCGATGTCGACGGTGGCACAGAGCTCGAAGTCGCCGATCGCTTCCGCCGCCGGCACGATCGCCGAATCGAGCATCATGCCGAACACCTGCCCGGACGCGCTGGTGAGTGCGTCGGACAGGTCGCCGACGATCGGGGACGCGGTCTCCAGCGGACCCATGACCCGCACGAACCGGCGCAGCTCCGCGAGATGAGTCGCCGGCACGAGCGTCCGCTCCATCGCGTCGTCGATTCCCGTCACCGGCTTCTGGGACGCGTCCGCATCCCGCACTCCGATGATCCGCAGCGGCTGATCCGCTCTCATCTCGTGCAGTTTGCGAATCAGCAGCTCCGCGCCGACGACGCCCAGTTCGTCGCCGATGAAGACGATCCGCGTCGGGGTGCGCTTGAAGAAGGCGAGCGCATCCAGCCCGGAATGGGCAAGGGTGGTCCGCCCATACGGCTCGACGTGCGCCGCGAAGAAGCTGCGATACTGCGCGTTCCCGTCGACCAGGAGCGCAGGGGTGTCTTGATCCAGCCGAATCTCACCGCCGCTGACCCGGCCGGCCGGTGGATTCCGCGCTTCGAGCGTCCGCCGCGCCCGCGCGACGAGGGCGATCAGCGGCTCGGCGCGTGGCGGCTTGATGACATAGCCGAGAATGCCCAGCTCGATGAGCTTCCTGATGACCTCTTCACGCCGTTCGCCAGACAGCATGATCACCGGCAGATGCGCCATCGGCGGCGACTCGCGGATCGCGGTGAGCACGTCAATGCCGTCGAGTGTCGGCATGGTGATGTCGAGAATGAGCAGGTCGATGTCCCCAACCGCGAGGCGCGTGAGTGCCTCCACGCCGTCCCCGCACTCGCTCACGGTGCAGCCCAGCTTCTGCACCAGCAGGCGATGAATGACAAAGCGGGTCCCCGAATCGTCGTCGCACACGAGCACATGCATGATCAGCCGCGTCCTTCCACGTCGGGTCGGACGTGATCTTCATAGCAATCAGGGCAGAATCCGTGCGTGAACCTGACGCCGACATGCTGGCTCAGGTACTGCTCGAGCGTGCTCCATCGCTGATCCTCATCGCGAATGCGGCGGCAATAGGCACAGATGGGTAGCAGCTCACGGAGCTTCTTGATCTGCGCCGATGCGATCTCCGCCTGCTGGAGCCGCGTGCGCAAATCCTGTTGCGACGCGATCGTGCGGATCCCGGCCCTCACGCGCGCCAGCAGCTCGATGGGGGCGATCGGCTTGGTCATATAGCCGTCAGCGCCGGCATCCAGACCGGCGGCGACGTCTTCAGATGCGGACTTGGCGGTCACGAAGATCAGATACGGCCGCGCATCCGGAGCGGCCTCGCGCACACGACGGCACAAGTCGATCCCCGATAGCGTCGGCATGTGCCAGTCGATGAGCGCGATCGGTGGTGCGTCAGGACCAGTCAGGATCCGGTACGCCTCCTCGGGATCATCGACGACGACCGGCGACCAGCCGGCGGCTCGAATGATCGAGTCGAGCGTCAGCCGGGTGGCCGCGTCATCGTCGACGGCGAGGATCCGAAGGCCCCCACTGGCAACCTGCGCCGGATGAGTGGGAACGGAGGGCGGGGTCATGCCGCGTTGGCCTGTCTATTCGCGAGACGCGTGCCCCACGCTGTCAGCGCCTCGACGAGCGTGCCGACCGCCGTCAACAGCGGCGCGGTCGCCGCGGTCACCGCGTCGCCGTCGCCGCGCCTGGATGCGTGCTCGACCACCTGCGCCGCGGCGGCGACTGCCGCGCCGGACACGTTGCTGGCCGCTCCCTTGATCGTGTGAGCCAGCCGTGCGACGTCGATCCACTCGCCCTGCTCGACGTGCGTCGCCAGGCGCGCCGCGTACCGTGGGAGATCCACCTTGATGAGACCGATCAACTCCAGCATCGCCTCGACATCGTCATCGAAGAGGCTGCGTATCGCCGCTTCGTCCACTACGTCCGAGGTCGTTGACACATCCGCCGGCAGCTCAGGATCAGCCACGGCATGGCGCAACCCGTTCACGATCCGTTCGAGGTCCGCCGGCTGGAGCGGCTTGCACAGATACTCACTCATGCCCGCGTCGAGGCAGCGTTGACGGTCTTCTTCCGACGCGCCGGCGGTCATCGCCACGATCGGCAGCCTGGCGTGCTCCGGACGCCGTCGAATCTGACGCGTCGCTTCGTACCCGTCCATGATCGGCATCTGACAGTCCATGAACACGACGTCGAAGTGCTGCTCGGCGACGCGCCGCACGGCCACTTCACCGTTCTCGGCGACCTCCACCGTACAGCCCGTCTTTTCGATCCGGCGAATCGCGACGGTCTGGTTGATGCGGTTGTCTTCGACCACGAGCACATGCAGTGCCCGCGGCGACGCCTCTTCATTTGGCGGCAGGAGGGCCTCAGCCACGAACGGACCTCATGAGCAGCGACGCGGCAAACTTACAGAGAGCCATCGCTGACCCTAATCGGCAGCGGCGGAATCCGGAAAGACAGCATCACGGGGCGAACGGCACCGTGACATGCGCCGGTTACATTCAGCCACCGGCCAGTTGCATTGGGAGGGAAGAACGAGTGTTAGTCTGGCGAGGCGGTCCAGCTCACTCGCGCTGCGAACCTGTAGCCTTCGCCACGGATGGTCCGAATCAGCCGCGGCTTCTTGGGATCGGCCTCCAGTTTGCGGCGCAGGCGTCCGACGAGCACGTCAATCGCGCGGTCGAAGACGTCCGCGTCGCTTCGCTTGGTCAACGCCAGGATCTGATTGCGGAGAAGGACGCGATCCGGATGCTCGAGAAAGACCCTCAGCAGTGTCAACTCACCTGGCGTCACGTCCACTTCCCGACCGCCCTGGTCGGTCAGGCGCAGCGCCGTCGCGTCGAAGGTCCACTGGTCGAATCGGGCCACGCGACGGGCCGACGGGCGGTGGCGCGACTCGCGGGAGCGGCGCATGACCACCTTGAGCCTGGCGAGGAGCTCTCGAAAGCTGTACGGCTTCACGAGGTAGTCGTCTGCGCCGAGCTCCAGCCCGAGGATACGATCCGACTCCTCGATCCGGCCAGACGCGATCACGACTGGAGGCCCGCCACTCTCGGCCAGCTCGCGGGCCAGGACCAAACCATCGTCTCGACCCAGATTGAGGTCCAGCACGACGGCGTCGAACTGATGTCGCTTCAGGAGCTCGCGCGCCGACGCGAGCGTGGCCACCGGCGTCGCGGTGATTCCGCGGCCACCGAGATATTCCGCCAACCGCTGCGCCAGTACGTCGTCGTCTTCAACGACGAGCACCGCCGACGGCTGGCCGACCACAGGGGCACTCACGCGCAGATCTTAGTCGATCGACGCTGGAGCGGCGGCCAAGTGATGTATCGTCGTCTGGTCGCGAGGGACGAAATCGTCCCAGCATTGTGAGGTTCCATCCATGGACGCGTCCTCCACGCGCACCCGAACCGGGTCTGCTCGGGCGCTCGCGCGGGCCGGCGGACTCATCGCCGCGGGGGTAGGCGCCCTCGCCCTCGTCCTCGTGCTGGGATGGCAGCTGGGGATCACGTGGCTGACCGACGTCGTGGCCGGCTACGCGTCGATGAACGCCAACACCGCGTTGGCGTTCGTGCTGTCGGGCGCTGGCCTCATTGGTCTCACCGCCACCCGTCCGTTCTGGCAGCGCGCCGGCCAGGTCGTGGCTGGCGCCGCCGCTCTCCTTGGCGCGCTGACACTGCTCGAATACCTGACCGGTCAGGACTTCGGCATCGATCAGATCCTGATCGCGGATCCCGCGACTACGTCTTTCCCCGGACGCACGGTTCCGGCGACCGCAGCCAACTTCATGGCGATCGGCATCGCCATCATCAGCATCCGCTGGTCAACGATGTGGCCCTCGCAGCTCTGGGCCGGGCTGGTCGCAGTCGTGGCGTTCATCTCGCTCGTCGGGTACGTCTACGACGCGTCGTCACTCAATATATTCGGTCCCTATGGATCGCTCGCCGCGCACACCGCGCTGACCTTCGAGGCGCTCGCGATCGGAGTCATCGCGGCGCGACAGCACGACGGTCTGACGTGGCTGTTGAGCGAGTCGACCCCAGGCGGTCAGTTGGCTCGCCGGTTTCTGCCGGCCGCCATATTCCTGCCAGCGGTCCTCGGCTGGCTCAGCGTGTTCGGCCAGCGAGCCGGGTGGTACGACACCGCTTTTGGCGTGGCCCTGTTTGCGGTCACGCTCACCGTCATCTTTTTGGGGCTGACGATTGTGATCGCGACCTGGATCGATCGGGCGAATGAGCGGCAGCGGCGCGCCGAACGCGACCTGGCCGCCATCGTCGACGCCTCCCACGACGCCATCATCAGCATGTCGTTGCAGGGCGACATCCGATCCTGGAACCGCGGCGCCGAGCGGTTGTACGGATACACCGCGGCTGAAGCGATCGGGCAATCCGTGACCCTGATCGTTCCCGACACCAGGCAGGATGATATGGCCGGCATCCTGGCACCGATTGCCGCCGGCCAGAGTGTGTCGCTGGAGGCGCTTCGCCTGACCAAGACGGGGCACCTGGTGGACGTCTCCTCGACCGTCTCGCCACTCAGATCGCCGAGCGGCGAGGTCGTCGGCGTCTCGAGCGTGTCGCGTGACGTGACGGAGCACCGGCAGATCGAGGAGCGCTTCCGTCTGGCCGTCGAGGCGTCACCGTCGGGCATGATCCTCATTGACGCGACGGCCCGCATCGTGCTCGTCAACGGCGAGGTCGAGCGCATGTTCGGGTACACCCGGCACGAGCTGACGGGTGAACTGGTGGAACGGCTCCTGCCCGATGACAGCCCTGGTCGTGGACGCCGGAAGGATGGCACCGAGTTCCCCGCCGAGATCGAGCTCAACCGGCTCGAGACGCGGGAGGGGCCGCTCACGTTGTGCGTCATCGTGGACATCTCGGAGCGACAAGCCATGCTCCAGCGCCTCGAAGCGCAGACCGCGGAGCTCCAGCGATCGAACGATGAGTTGACGCAGTTCGCCTACGTCGCCTCGCACGACCTGCGCGAGCCGCTTCGCATGGTGACCAGCTACACGGAGCTCCTCGCCTCGCGGTATCGGGAGCAGTTCGACGAACGAGCCATGAAGTACCTCCACCACATCATGGACGGTTCGACGCGCATGCAGCATCTGATTCGCGACCTCCTCAACTACGCCAAGGTCGGGACGCGGAGCATGCCCATGGTTCCGGTCGATCTCAATCACGTCGTTCAGCGAGTGACGCGCGACCTGAAAGCCTTCATCGGCGATGCCGGGGGGGAGGTCATCGTCCACACACTGCCGACGGTGATGAGTGAAGACGTCCAGATGGGGCAACTGTTCCAGAATCTGATTGGCAACGCCATCAAGTTTCGCGGCCAGCGGCCGCCTCGCGTGCTCGTGACCGCGACGCGCGAGGGCGCTCACTGGCGCATCTCGGTCACCGACAACGGCATCGGCATCGACATGAAGTTTCGCGACCGCGTCTTCGAGATCTTCCAGCGCCTGCACGAGAGGGGCACCTACGACGGCACAGGCGTCGGTCTCGCGGTCGTCAAGCGCATCGTCGAGCGGCACGGGGGACGGATCTGGTTCGAGTCCATTCTCGGGGAGGGCACCCGGTTCTCATTCACCCTTCCCGCCGATCCCGCCTCGTAGCCCTTGAAGAATCAGCCGTATGTCCGCCGAAGGCCGCTCATCCGCTTCTGGTTCACGCTCCCCGCGTCAGACCCGGCGTGAAATAGTGTGCAAAACGAGCGCAAATGACGAGCTGGACGATGGACATTTGCGGATGCTTCGGCTAGTTTCAGGGCTCCGAATCGGCCTCGTCGGAAATCCGGATAGTGCCGAACCATGGTGGAGTCCGAATGGCGTCGCTGAGTGTATTGGTGGTTGAGGACAACCCAGCAGACGTGGATCTACTCCTCGAATGCCTCCAGCCAAGCGACTCCACGTTCTCGCTTCACGTCGTCGGTGATGGCTTGGCGGCCCTGGCATATCTCCGCGAGCACGGCACGACGCAGCCACACGTCGTCATCCTGGATCTGAACCTGCCGGGTCTGAGCGGGTACGACGTTCTGAGTCAGATCAAAGACGACGAGCGGCTCCGGCACATTCCTGTCGTCGTGCTCACGCATTCAGAGGCACAGGATGACGTCCTGAGGACCCACAAGCTGGGCGCAAACTGCTACATCACCAAGGCGAGCACACTTCAGGGTTTCCGTAACGCCGTCAAGCAGCTGGAAGAATTCTGGTTCGAGCTCGTGAGGCTCCCGATCGCGTGACACGCTCTCGCCGTGGCTGCTCTCCCAATAGTGGTGGGCCGCCTCTGATCAGCAAGAAAAGTATGGATGCGAGCCCTGAATTCGGGTGCATCCCTGATGGACTTTTGATCGATGATGAGCTAGGTTCAGGGTTTCCGAGTCGGGGTAGGGGGGAAAGCCTAATGGCGTCTTTGCAAGTATTGGTGGTTAGCGATAACCGCATCGACGTCGTCCTGGGCAGCGTCACGACGCGACTGGCCTTACTGCTCTACCAGCATCCCCAGTCGTTCATTTCGTCGAGGCGCTGAAGGGCGAACAGCACCTTCATGCCCGCCGACCCCTCTCCGCGCAGCGTACTGCTGGTCGAGGACAACCCGGCCGACGCGGACCTCGTACGGGAAATGATGGAGGAATCGGAAGGGGACCGCTACCGCTTCCGCATCGTTCACTCCACTCGGATGTCGGACGCCCTCGGCATCCTCGTCAGCGAAGAGATCGATGTCATCCTGCTCGATCTGGGATTGCCCGACTCATCCGAAGCCGAAACGCTGGTGACGATTCGGGCCTCGGCGGGACGCGCACCGATCGTCGTCCTGACGGGGAGGGATGATGACGCGCTGGCGATGCAGTGCATCGATCTCGGGGCGCAAGACTATCTCTCCAAGTCCGAGATTCGGCCAGCTTCGCTGCGACGGTCGATTGGATACGCGATCACGCGATCACATGAAGCGGAAATCCGTGATCTGCGGGATGCCCTCGAGCACTATCGCGACTTGTCCACGACGGCGACGCAGACGGCCACTCCGGCCGCCTGTGGCGCGCTCCGGGACCGCGCACCCAAGGCGTTCGGGGATCTGGCCGAGGAGTACACCCGTCTGCTCCGGCGCCACTTCGACGGCCTCGTGGTCCGCGTGGCAAAGCCGCGCGACACGATGACGCGCATTGCGACGCTGCTGGGAGATCAAGGCGCCGGCCCGCGCGACCTCGTCGATGTCCACGTGGCGGCGCTGAGCCGGTCGGTCGAAGGCAGCAACACGCTCAAGACGCGCACCCTGGCCCTCGAAGGACGGCTGCTGGCCTTGGAAATGATGGGGCTGCTTGTGGATTACTACCGTGTTCGGAATACGGCGCCGCGTCGTTAATAGGTTTTGTAGTGATCTACAAACTGCGACTCTATATCACGCCGCGCACTCCGAACTCGCAACGGGCGATGAGCAATCTCGATGCCCTCTGCCAGGCGGAGCTGCAAGGGCAGTATGAGGTTGAGGTGATCGACGTTACCGAACAGCCCGGACTGGCCGAACGCGACAAGATTCTCGCCACTCCCACGCTCGTGCGACGCCTGCCCGAACCGACGCGGAAAATCATCGGTGACTTGAGCGATCGGGACAAAGTCCTGACCAGTCTCGACCTCTTGCCCATCGGCAAGCTTGGGAAGAGGGCGTAGATGAGCGAGTGGCCCAAACTTCCAACAGGAATCGCCGGATTCGATGACATCGCAGGCGGAGGCGTACCACGGGGGCGAAGCACCGTGGTGGCCGGAACCCCGGGCAGCGGTAAGACGCTTTTCGCGCTCCAGTTCCTGGCGACCGGCATTCGTCGTTTCTCCGAGCCGGGCGTCTGCGTCACCTTCGAGGAGCGGCCCGAGGACCTGATTCGCAACGTCGCGTCCTTCGGCTGGGACCTCGACGAGCTCGTCACCACCAGACAACTGGCCTTCGTGGACTGTAGCCCGGACCCTGACGGGCCGCGTGAAGAGATGGGCGGCTATGACCTGTCGGCGTTGCTGGCTCGCATCGAGAACGCGATCAAATCGGTCAAGGCCACGCGTGTGGCGGCAGATGCCATCGCCACGCTCCTCGCTCAGTTTCGCGACTCGGTCGTCGTGCGGGCCGAGTTGCACCGAATCCACGACGGCTTGCGCCGGCTGGGCGTCACCAGCGTAATCACCATGGAGCGGACCGATGATGACGGCGTCATCGGCCGGCTCGGCGTGGAGGAGTTCGTGGCCGACAACGTGCTCCTGCTGCGGAACCGCCTGGAGCGCGAACGGCGTCGCCGGACGATCGAAATCCTCAAGTTTCGAGGGACCAATCATGGGAAGGGCGAGTATCCCTTCACCATCGATCCCGCGCACGGTGTGACGGTCATTCCGCTGTCGGTCATGGAACGGGCGCAGAAACCCTCGATGACGAAGGTGTCTTCGGGCATCCCGGCACTCGACGAGATGTGCGGCGGCGGCTTGTATCCTGATTCAGTCACTCTGGTCAGCGGGGCGACCGGTACTGGCAAGACCCTCCTGGTCACGCACTTCGTGCAGGCGGCTATCGCCGGGGGAGACCGCGTGCTGCTCTTCGGGACCGAGGAGAGCCGCGAGCAGCTCATCCGCAACGCCACCTCCTGGGGCATCGACTATGAGGCGGCCGAACGAAACGGACTGTTACGGATGGTTTGCCGGTATCCTGAAGCCATGGGCCTCGAGGACCATCTGCTTCAGCTCTGCAACGAGGTCAGCGGCTTCAAGCCGGCGCGCGTAGCGATCGACAGCATGTCGGCATTCGAGCGCGTCGCTTCGCCGGCGCTGTTCCAGGAATTCGTGATCGGCGTCACGACATTCATCAAGCAGCGCAACGTCACCGGGCTGTTCACCAACACGACGTCCCTCGTGACCGGCGGCGAATCGGTCACCGAGACCCACTGCTCGACGATCACCGACACCATCGTGCTGTTGCGCTACGTGGAACTGTACGGTGAGGTCCGTCGTGGTCTCGCCGTGCTCAAAGTGCGAGGCTCGGCGCACCAGAAGGACATCCGCGAGTATGTCATCGACCAGAACGGTCTGCATGTGAAAGACACGTTCCGGAATGTGCATGGCATCCTCAGCGGTACGCCGTCCCTCGTGTTTGGAGAAGAAAAGGCGCGGCTGGACGACATGTTCGGCAATTGACGACGCCAGCGAGTCTTGTGCCTGCGACTACGGCCGTGTCAGCGCCAATGGCTTCCTATCGCCTTCTGCTGGTCGAGGACAACGGCGGCGATCGCGACTTGGCGCGCGAGCGCCTGTCCGGCGTGCCCGGTTTCACGCTGACCATCGACGAGGCCGGCACGCTGCAGGCCGCACTCGCGATGGTGGGCAACCAGAACTACGACTCCCTGGTCATCGACCTCAACCTGCCCGACTCTCAAGGCGTTGACACGCTGCGGGCATTGCGCAGCGCCTGCCCGGACACCACGATCGTGGTGCTGTCCGGGGATGCCAGAGAGCACCTGCGCATTCAAGTGCGTCGCGAAGGCGCCCAGGATTTCCTCAGCAAGAACGAGGCAGGGGTGGAGTTCGTGGCCCGCGCGATTCTGTACTCGCTCGAGCGGCACCGCTCGGAGGCGATGAGCCGCCGCGTCGAGCAGTTCTTGGCCGACAGCCAGGATGGCGTCGTCGTGACCGATGAGACGGGACGCGTGCTGTTCGTGAACGCCGCCGCGCTGACGCTGCTCGGCCGCGCCGAGCAGGAGATTCTCGGCGAGCAGTTCGACTTCTCCATTCACGACAACCAGACGCTCGAAATCGAGGTGGTCCACGCCACGGAACGACGGACCGCCGAGTTACGCGTGGTGCCGTACGCGTGGAATCACCGGCCGGCGTTCCTCGCGACCCTGCGCGACATCACGGAGCGGACGCGCCTGGCCGAGCAGCTGCGTCATGCCCAGAAGCTCGAAGCGGTCGGGCAGCTGGCGGGTGGCGTGGCCCACGATTTCAACAACATCCTGACCGTGATTCTGGCCTCGGCTGAAATCGTGCTGGAGGAGCTCGATGACCCTCATCCGTCGCGCCGCTCGATCGTCGACATCCAACAGGCGGGACGGCGCGCCGCGGCGCTGACCAAGCAGCTCCTGACCTTCGCTCGACGACACATCCACGCACCCAGAGTGCTCGACCTGAACGAGATCGTCACCGGCATTCACAAGATGCTCATTCGGCTCATCGGCGAGAACGTGCGGATCACGCTGGAGCTGCAGACCGAGCCGCCGTACGTGCTGGTGGACTCGGACCAGATGGGCCAGATCCTGACCAACCTGACCGTCAACGCGCGGGACGCGATGGCCACTGGCGGCATGATCACGATCGGTACGTCGACGGCGACCCTGGACGAGTCCACCGCCGAATCGTGGAGGCTCGCTCCCGGCCGATACGTGCAGCTGTCGGTGAAGGACACGGGAGAGGGCATGACCAAAGAGGTCAAGGAGCGGGCGTTCGAGCCGTTCTACACCACGAAGAAGGATCGCGGCACGGGGCTGGGATTGTCGATGGTCCACGGCATCGTGACGCAGAGCGGCGGCCAGATCAAAATCGACAGCGAGGCCGGCATCGGCACGACGTTCATGATTCTGCTGCCGGTCGCCGCGCGACAGCTCGATCGCGTCCGGCAGCTGAAGACCGCACCGGAATCGCTCCGCGGTCACGAGCGCATCCTGCTGGTTGAAGACGAAGCGCCAGTACGCATGGTGGCGTCCGAGATCCTCACCAAGGCCGGCTACGTCGTCGTGGCGATGGAGAGCGGTCAGGCAGCGTTGGAGGCCTGGCCGCGGGCGGCGCCCTTCGATCTCGTCCTCACTGATGTCGTCATGGCGGGCTTGACTGGCTGGGCGCTGGGCGAACAGATCCGCGCGCGCGCGCCGGCCCAGAAGATCGTCTACATGTCCGGATACTCGCACGAGGTCCTGGCCCAGCATGGAGCCGCGGCATCGACCTTCATGCTCCTGCAGAAACCGTTCACCAGATTCGATCTGCTCCGAGCCGTCCGACACACACTCGACGGCATCCAGGTCCCGGCGCGCGTCTCCTGAGCCCGCCCCCTAGCCCGTGGTGAAAGTCCCGCTGCATTCGACGAGCGATGCGCGACTTTCACCACGGACTGCTAAGGCTTCGGCGCGGGCGGTGGGGGCGTCGTCACCGGTCGCTCAGTGAGCGTGCGGCCATCAGCGAGCGTCACGGACTGGAACAGGCCGCCGGGCGTGCCGTCCTTCAACGGACGCACCGAGACTTTGACCTCATCCCCGGTCTTCACCGTGTTCGACTTCCATCCCGCGCGGACCAGATACGCGGGCGACGTCATCTCCACCTTCCACGTGACCGTCCCGCCTTTCTCGTCCGGTACCTCGACCTCCATCCAGGAGTGCGGATTCGTCCAGCCGAACTGCTTGACCGTACCGACGAGCGTGACCGACTTCGTCCGATCGATGCCGGCCGCCGAGTGGTGCGCGAACGCGACGCCGGCGCTGAGGAGCACGACGGCGCACGACCATCCGACGAGTGAGACTCTCATGTGATCCTCCAGCCAGCCGACAGCGGCCGGCCCCGCGCCCTCGGGCGCTACCGGACGTTGTCCTTCGACTGCGTGCTTGGGATATGCGAGTTGAGATCCGGCAGACACTCGACCTCGGTAATCTCCTGATCGTCCACCCGATTCCACCGCTTCGCCCACTTCATCTCCCCTTCCCAGCTCTTCGGGTCGGTCAGCGTGTACTCGATCTCCAGGACGCCGCCTCCCTTCACCAGGCGGATGCGCTCGACGATATGGAGCGCGTCGCTGCCGGGGACGCCCGTGTCAATCCAGTGGTGATCGTTGACGAAGTGCGTGGTGTCCACGACGAGGGTGTCACCCTCCCAGCGCCCGATCGATTCGCCATTGAAGGTGCGGACGACGACGTCGGGATCCGAGTGCGGACGACCGTCGAGATAGATGATGCGAAGGCTGTTCATGAAATGGCTGATCATGTAGATCGCGGTCGGCATCTGAATCATGGCGATCGGCCAGACGCGGGTCATGATGATCGGCAGGCCGGCCGGCCAGCACTGGCCGATGTCGTCGCGATAAACCTTCGCTTCGGCCTGCGCCTTGCGCATCGCGTCGAAGTGCACCTGCGCCGCCGGCGTCAGCGTGTTCGCCGGTGGCGGTGGGCCGAACCGCCACGAGTTCGGGCTGCCCAGATCGATGAACCACGTGCCGGTGAGATCGAACGGGGGCCTGGGCCGTGGCCTGGCCAGATTCGACGGCGCCAGCGGGTTCAACTGGACATCGGGCGGAGGTGCCTGCGCGGCTGCATAAGGGACAACCATCAGCCCGAACACCGTCACAGCCAGCACGGCTCGTCGCACGAACCTTGACGTTTGACTTGGTACCGTTGACCTCACTCTTTGACCTCGCACCTTCGACCTTGCACCTTTGACCTACTGCCCTCGCAGCTTCATCCGCACCGCGCCCTTCTCGTCGATGTACTCCCGATTGTTCTCGCAGACGAACTCCACCATCTTGTAGCCGGGCAACCGGCGGTAGGCAAGCGTGTAGACCACCGGCTTCTCGAGCACGACCGGGTCCTCGATGGTGACCTGGTCGTGAAGCATGTCCGGCGCCACGCGGCGGATCCGCTCGGTGATGCGCATCTGATCGCTGTGCGGCATGTTCTGATAGGAGAGCACGGACGCCTTGATCGCGATCGTGTCGATCACCAGCGTGTCGCCCTCCCATCGTCCGACCGAGTGACCGTAGTAGCCGGGTGCGACCTCGCCAATCGGGAGCTGAGGCTGATCCAGATAGACGCGCCGCACTTCGCTGAACGCTTCGGTGATGATGGTGATCTGCGCTGGGAGCTGGATGATCTCCACCGGATAGAACGCCACCGCCATCATCCGCGGCATGCCGTAGGGCACGCACTGCGCCGCGGCGGTGGCCAGCGGCTCGCCTCGCTTGCTGGCTTCAGCCTCGGCGGCGCGGCGTGCTGCGTAGGCCGCGGCATAGGCGGGCTTCAAGACGATCGGTCCGGGCGGAGGCGGCGTGAGCGCCGGATCGGCGCCGCGGCCACCTCGGTATGGCGCCCATGAACCTGACACGTCGGGAGGCGTCGCTGGAGATTGCGCGTCTCCCGGAACCGCGGAGATGACGGCGAACACGACGACGAGCACGCAGACCAGTCGCGTCACGGCCGGGCCCCGGTTGGACCCGGCCCGTTACCGAGCACGCGTCCGTCGCGCAGCGTGATCTGCGCGAGGAGGCCTCCAGGCTCGCCGCTTCGCAGCGGGCTGAGCGACAGGCTGATCTTGTCGCCGACCTTGACGTCGCTGAACTTCCAGCCGCCCTGCATCAGGATGCTCGGGCTGCCCAACTCGACGGTCCAGTGCTTGACGATGCCCTTGTCGTCGGGGACGTCCACTTCGATGTAGACGTGAGGGTTGGTCCACTCGAACGCGGTGACGGTTCCCGCCAGATTGAGCCGTTTGGCGGTATCGAACATGGCGAACGAGTGATGCGCCAGCACACGACTCGTGCCCACACCGGCGATCATCGCCAGACACACAACCACCGCCCACCTCGGCTTCAGCATGCGCAGCCCCGCTCTTCCGTTAGCTTCAGCGGCTCTTGTCTTTGGCGGCCTTCTCTTCGGCGCGCGCCGCACTCAGGATGTTCCGTAAACCGTAGTTGCCTTCATGACAGCCATACTCGAACATCGGCTGCGATGAGTCCCGGCTCAACATCATGGTGTAGGTCCATGGACTGGTCCACGTCGCCTTGTCGTCAATGGTGACCGACCACTCCACTTTGTTCGGCCCCTTCGGCGTGAAGCGTTCGATCAGCGTGAACGTGTCGGGATTGGCGTTGCGGTACGCACCCCGGTCGTTGAAGTTCCTCGTTTCGACGACGAGCGTGTTGCCGTCCCAGCGGCCGCGCGGCGATCCCATGTAGGAGACGATGTTCCTCGCGGGACGCGGGCTGTCGTCGAGCGGAATCACGCGCGTCTCATGGACCATCTCGTAGCGAATCGCCACGACGCCAGGACCCTGCGTGATGTCGTAGGCATTCCCGTAGATGGCGGGCATCATCGAGCCGGGGATGCCGCGAGTAATGCAGCGATCGTAGAGGCTGCGGTCCTCCCACGAGTCGGCGGGCCCACGGCCGCTGGCCTTCCGCGCCTGCGCGCGGGCATCGGCCAGTTTCTGCCCCGCCGGCGTCAGCGCGGGAATTCGGCCATCGGCGGGTTCGGTGATCAGCCACGCCCGGCTGTTCTTGGCGTTGTAGTGCTCGTACCAGTGGACCGGGCCGGCACCCGTATCCGCGCCGCCGATGCCGGCCGCGCTCGCCAGCGCCCGTTCCTGTCGCTCCCGGATAATCTCGGCGAACTCGGACGAATCGTCGACCTCGTCGACCTGCTTCCCGGCAAACTGCGTGGGCCGCTCCATCGGGATGCCGTTTTCATCCTTGTTGGTGTACGTGCCCTGCAGATCCGGATCACCCCACGGCGTCTTCGGCGGCACGTACGGCGAGGCGGTCTTGGTCTTTGGCACCGGCGCCTGCGCGCCGAGCGTGATGCTGCCGGCAACGATCACGGTCGCAAAAATGAATATCAACAGAGCACGTGCCTGTCTGGTCATCGGTGTATCGTCCTCACAGCAGTGATCTTGGGCGCCGGACGGCATCGAGTCAAGGGATCAGGACTTTTCAGCGCTTTCGTCAGGACATCCCGTCGGCGACGGCAGACGATCGCGAATGGACATGAGCTGCGGTCGCAAATCCGCTGGGAACTGAGGGTCGGATGACCAGAACGCGAGTCGCGCTCGCCCTGATCCTGTGTGTTCTTGGCGTCGCGTCGCTCCGCGTCGTGGCGCAATCCGCGGCCGAGGGGTCGGCGGCGGCGAGCGCGCGCGTGAGGGAGCTCCGCTCGCGCGGCCTGCAGCGGGCCTACGAGCTCGACTACCCCGAGGCCCTCACCGCCTTCGAGCAGGCCATTGCGCTCGACCCGAACGAGCCTTCCCTGCACCGTCTCGCCGCCGCCGTCATCTGGATGGGGATTCTGTTCCAGTGGGGCGCGGTGCTGGTGGACGACTACCTCGGGCAGGCCAAGGATGTCGTGGAGCGACAGCCACCCTCGCCGGCCGCAGACCGAGCCTTCCGCGATCACATCACGCGTTCCCTCGAGCTTGCCGACCAGCGTCTTCGAGGCGACGAGCAGGACCCGGACGCGCACTATCAGATCGGCGCGAGCTCCGGCTTTCTGGCGTCATATGTGGCGACGGTCGAAGGGCGGTTGCTCGGCAGCATCGGACCTGCCCGGCGGGCATTCCGCGAGCATGAGCGAGTCCTCGAGCTCAGTCCGTCGCGCAAAGACGCCGGCCTGGTCCCTGGGATCTACCGGTACTCCATTTCCTCGATGTCGCTGCCGACACGGCTCGCGGCCAAACTCGCGGGGATCGGCGGTGGACGGGAACGTGGCCTGCGCCTGCTGGAAGAAGCGGCGGCCTATCCGAGCGATGCCCAGGCCGATGCGATGTTCATTCTGATCGTCGTCTACAATCGCGAGCAGAGATATGACGAGGCGCTGAGCGTCATCCGCGCGTTGCAGCGCCGCTTTCCACGCAACCGATTGCTCTGGCTGGAGTCCGGCACCACCGCGCTTCGCGCCGGTCGCGCGCGGGAGGCCAACACGGAGCTCGAGCACGGACTGACCATGCTCGCGGCCGACGCGCGGCCACGGGCCTTTGGGGAGGAGGCACGATGGCGCCTCTATCATGGGACGGCGCTGCGGTCACTCGACCCTTACCAAGCCGCCCGCGAGCTGCGACGTGCCCTGCTCGTTCAGGGGCCCGATTGGGTCCGTGGCCGCGTACACAACGAGCTCGGCAAACTGGCCGACCTCGAGGGGACGCGCACTGAGGCCATCGAGGAGTATCGTGTAGCCGTTCAATTGTGCCGCGCCGGCCACGACCGCCCTTGCGCGGACGAGGCCAGCCGGCTGATTCGGACTCCGCACCGTTAGGGCCCTTAGCCCTTAGCGCCGGCTCCGCGGCCGGCAGATCGTGAGCTGCATCGTGAAGATCGCATTGATCTCGCCGAAGGGCCCGCTCTACAGGCATCGCGGGGGTATCTTCAAGCGGTCGCTCCGCTACGCGCCGCTGACGCTCACGACGCTCGCCTCATTGATACCGGCCGATCTGAACGCGGAGATCACGCTCTTCGATGAAGGCATCGAGGACGTCGATCTCGATCTCACGGCAGACGTCGTGGGCTTCACCGTCATCACGGGTACCGCCCCGCGCGCCTACGCACTGGCGCGTCATTTCCGCGCGCGCGGCATCCCGGTCGTGATGGGCGGACCGCACGTCACGCTCGTGCCTGACGACGCCGAACCGCACGCCGACAGCGTCGTGGTGGGCTACGCGGAGGACACCTGGCCGCAACTGCTGCGCGACCTCCGCGCCGGACGCCTTCAGCGCCGGTACACGCAGCGTCCCGATATGACGCTGGCGGGCCGGCCATTCCCACGCCGCGATCTGCTGCCCGCACGGCGGTTCCTCACGACGAACGTCTTCGAGGCCACCCGTGGATGCATCCACAACTGCGAGTTCTGCGTCGTGCCGACGGCGTGGGGCCGGAAGCCGTATCAAAAGCCGGTGGACGAGATCGCCGCCGACATTCGTCAGCACGGCGCGCGGAAGCTCATCTTCGTTGATCTCAACCTCATCGCCGATCGCGATCATGCGATGGCGCTCTTCGAGGCGTTGATTCCGCTCCGGGTGGAATGGTACGGACTCTCGACCGTCCTCATCGCCGACGACCCTCCCCTCCTGGCCCTCGCCGCGCGCAGCGGTTGCCGTGGCCTGCTCGTCGGCTTCGAGTCGCTGGTTCCGGAGAATCTGCGCGGGTCGAGCAAGGTCTTCAACCGCCCGAAACAGTTCAAGCAGGTCGTCGACCGGCTTCACGCGCACCGGATCGCGGTGTATGGCTGCTTCGTGTTCGGGATGGATCACGACACGCCGGACGTGTTCCTCGAGACTGCCCGCTTCGCCGTCGACGCCGGCATCGACCTGCCCCGGTTCGCGATTGTCACGCCGTTTCCCGGCACGCCCCTCCACCAGCGGCTGGCGCGCGAGGGGCGCATCCTGACCAGGGACTGGGAGCTCTATGACGGCCAGCACGTTGTCTTTCAGCCCACGGGTATGACAGTGACCCAATTGCAGGAGGGGACCGAGCGCGCGTGGCGCCACAGCTACTCTGTGCCATCGATCGTGCGCCGGCTGTCGCGGTCGCCAGCGTCGCTCGGAGTCGCCGTGGCTTCCAATCTTGCCTATCGCTACTACGCCCATCATCTCCACGACTTCTACAACTGCGACTGGGTCATGGGAAGCAAGGCGCTGCCGTCGCCGGTGGTCTGAATGATCGATCTCTTCGCGAGTCCAGACGCCGTCACGCAGTCCTGGTACGTCGCCGCACGATCCGGATCGATCGCGCCGGGCCGCATTCGTCTCCTCGAGCTCGGATCGCGGCGGATTGCCGTGTACCGCGACGAGGATGGCCACGCACACGCGGTCGATGCGCGGTGTGCGCACCTGGGCGCCGACCTCACGCTGGGGGACGTGTGCGGTGACCGGATCCGCTGCGCGTTTCACGGGTGGACGTTCGGGCCCGACGGCGCCTGCACACAGGCCCCCGGGCATGCGCAGCCACCGGAGCGGCGCGCGCGGACCTACCCGCTGGTGGAGCGATGGGGATTCATCTGGATGTTCAACGGCCCGACACCCCGCTTCGATCTGCCCGCTCCAGAGGCGGAGAACGAATGGCGGGCGTTCGCGCTGCCGACACAGACGATCCGTTGTCACCCGCACCTGGTGCTGGCCAACGGACTCGATCTGACCCACTACGAAACGCTGCACGGCCTCGAGTTCACGCAGCCGGCGCGGCTGCTGGTCTCACGTCCGCACGAGGTCACGGTCGAAATGCGCGGTCGGCCCCAGTCGAGATTCTGGAGGGCGGTCTCTGGAACGCGCCACGGCGATCTCGTCGCCCGCTTCACGACCTACGGTGGCAGTCTGGCATGGTCGTCAGTCCTCGCGCCGACGCAGTTCCACGTCCTGTTCACCGGCCGGCCCGATCGGCAGGGCCAGTGCGTCACGCAAACGATCTTTCTCCTGCCCCGCGCGCCCGGGACGGAATGGCTTCGCGCCCTCGGCCTCATGGCGATGCTCTTACACGACGACCGGCGGGTGCTCGACACGATCGACTTCCGCCCGAACTTTTCCGACGCCGACGAACCACTCAAGGCCTTTGCCGCCGTCGTCAACGGCCTGGGAAGTTGGTGACATGAGGCTCACGCTCATTCACCCGTGCATCGGCCGACGTCCAGGTGAGCGCTACATCCGGTCGTGGCAGATGGAGCCGCTGCCCCCGGCCACACTCGCCGGGCTGACGCCGCGTGACGTGGACATCCGCTTCTACGACGATCGGATGGAAACCATCCCGTACGACGAGCCAACCGATCTCGTCGCCATGAGCGTCGAGACCTACACGGCAAAACGGGCCTACCAGATCGCGAGCGAGTACCGCAGGCGTGGCGTCCCGGTCGTGATGGGCGGTTTCCACGCCAGCCTCTGCCCTGACGAGGTCGCCCAGTTTGCCGAGATCGTTGTCGTCGGTGAAGCCGAAGGCATCTGGCCGCAGGTGATCGACGACGTCAGGCACGGCCGGCCTGAGCGCGTCTATCGAGCCACCGAACGCCCGTCGCTCAGCGGACTCCGGCCTGATCGCAGAATCTTTCACGGCAAGCGGTATCTGCCCATCGGCCTGGTCGAGGCCGGGCGCGGGTGCCACTTCCGCTGCGACTTCTGCGCGGTGCAGGCGATGTTCAAGAGCACGCAGACGCGCCGCCCGATCGACGAGATCATGGCCGAGGTCGCACCGCTCCGGGACCAGAAGAAGCTGTTCTTCTTCGTGGACGACAACATCACCTCGAATCTCAGTCAGGCCAAGGAGTGGCTGCGGGCGCTGGCTCCGCTCAAGGTCCGCTGGGTCAGCCAGGCCAGCATCAACGCCGCGCATGACGAAGAGTTCCTCGAGCTCCTCGTTCAGAGCGGCTGCCAGGGTGTGCTGATTGGATTCGAGAGCCTGGATCCGGCGGCGTTGAAGGCGATGAACAAGAGCTTCAACATGATGGGCGGTGGCTACGAGAAGGCGCTGGCGAACCTGAGGAAGTGGAAGCTGCGCCTCTACGCGACCTTCGTGTTCGGCTACGATGCCGACACACCGGCCACCTTCGCCCGCGCCGTCGAGTTTGCGAAGGAACATCGGTTCTACATCGCCGCGTTCAATCACTTGACGCCTTTTCCCGGCACCCCTCTCTACGCGAGGCTTGCTCGTGAAGGCCGGCTGCTCTATGACGCCTGGTGGCTCGAGGAGCGCTATCGCTACAACATGGTGCCGTTTCAACCGAGCGCGATGAGCCCTCAAGATCTTCAGCGCCACTGCCTGGAGGCGAGGCAGGACTTCTACGGCTGGAACAGCATCGTCCGCCGGGGGTTCGACCCGGTGAATCGGTCGGACGCGTTCATGTTCAGGAACTTCTTCCCCATCAACGCGATGTTGCGCACGGATACGAATCGCCGCGACGGTTTTCCGCTCGGAGACGAGTCATGTCTGCAGCCGTTGCTGCGCGCACGAAACTGAGGGGCGGTTTCACGTTCTCCTTGGCCTCCGGCGAGGATGACTTGGAGATCCGCCGGTTGCTGCGAGAGAACCCGATGCCGGGTGCGATCAGCCTCTCATTCGAGCGAGAGCCGGACTCCGCGCTGGCGGCGTCCATTGAGGGAGATGTCCATCACACGCTCGTGGCGCGTGACAACGCGACCGGCCTGATCGCCGGGTTGGCGGCTCGATCTGTCCGTTTGATGTTCGTGAACGGCCAGCCGGCGCGGGTCGGGTATCTCGGTCAACTCCGCGTGGCCAGAGGCTGCCGTCATCTGCGGACCTTATTGGACGATGGGTTGTCGTTCTGTCGCGCGCTTCATGACCAAGGCGACGCTCCCTTCTACCTGGCCAGCCTCATCGACGGCAACGACGCCGCGCGCCGCCTGCTGGTAGGGCGCAGGTCGTCCGTCGCACCGCAATTCGTCCCGCTCGAACATCTGCAGACGTTCGCGATCCCGGTGCGCCAGAGGCAGCGGACCTCTCTCCCCAATGGCCTGCGGATCTGTGCCGGTTCCGCTGACCGCATCGGTGACATCACGGCTTGCCTGCAGCGAAACCTTCGCCGGTACCAGTTCGCCCCGTGCTGGGGGCCAGACGATTTGAGCTCCGCCCTCACCACGCGCGGCCTTTCAGCGACCGACTTCGTCGTGGCCATCGATGGCCAGCGGGTCGTGGGGTGCGCGGCGTTATGGGACCAGCGCGAGTTCAAGCAGGTCGTTGTCCGCGGATACAGTCCCCTCCTTCGGCGCGTGAGGCCGCTTGTGAACGTCGCCGCGGGACTGTTCGGACAGCCGTACCTCCCCGCGCTAGGACTCCCGCTGCGGTTCGCGTACGTGTCACACATCGCCGTAGACGAGGATCGCGAAGACGTGGTTACCGCGCTCATCGCGGCCCAGATTCACAACGCCCGCCAGAGGGACCTCGACTACGTCGTGACCGCCTTCCCGGATCGGCACGGGTTTCACGGCGTCGTGCGACGGCACTGGCGCCATCGCGCGTACGGCAGCGTCGTGTACACCGCGCACTGGCCCGACGGCGAGTCGTTTGTGCGGGCCCTCGATCGTCGGCCCGCGCAGCCGGAGGTAGCGATCCTATGAATCGATCGACGACGTCAACGCTCGCCGTCCAGGCCTCGCGTCTTCATGGGAGAGTCATCCCGCGGTCAGCGCTGACCACTCAGCTCGAGGATGCGATGTTCGCGCTCCTGGCCTCGCACTTCACGGGCGTGGACCGGCGTGTCTTTCAGGCCGACCTCGCGGAAAAGAGCTCGGTCATCCTCCTCGAAGATGACGAGGGACTCGTGCACGGGTTCTCGACGATGCTCGTCTACGACACGATGGCGCCGGGACGCCCGGTCACCGTCGTCTACTCGGGGGACACGATCATGGATCGTGAGTGCTGGGGAAGCCCGGCGCTTGCGAGAACCTGGATTCACGCGGTTCGGCACATGGCGCAGACGGATCGCCACGAGGTTTACTGGCTTCTGCTCACGTCGGGGTACCGGACCTATCGGTTTCTTCCGGTGTTCTTCAAGACGTTCTACCCACGCTGCGACGAGGAGACGCCCGCCGCCGAACACGCTGTGCTCGACGCGATCGCCGGCGAGCGCTTCGCCTCACACTACGATGCCGCCGCCGGCGTGGTCCGGCTTGCCCACCCGTACGTCCTGGCCGAGGATCTGGTCAGCGTCCCCTCTGGACGAATCGCCGACGCCAACATTGCGTTCTTCCTGTCGCGCAATCCGGGGTTCGTCGCCGGAGACGAGCTCGTCTGCCTCACGCGTGTTGGCGACGACAACTTGACGCCTGCCGGGCGGCGCATGGCGGGAATCCAGCGGAGCTGACAAGCGTGCCGTTTCTGCCGACTGCCGGTAATCTGCTCTGGGGCGCGGCCAGCCTCGCCGGCTGGCGGCGTCATCGCGTCGCGCTGCGCGATCCGGCCGTCGCGCAGCAGCGGTTGCTGACCGGCTATCTGCGTGACAATGCCGACACCGTCGTCGGCCGTGCCTACGGGTTTTCGAGTATCCGCTCGGTCGCGGAGTACCAGGCGCGTGTGCCGATCTCCACGTTTGACTCGATCGAGCCCCTCGTTCGCCGGGTCGCGCGCGGAGAAGCCGACATCCTGACTCGCGCCCGGGTGCAGCGGCTCGTGCCGTCGAGCGGCTCGACGTCGGCGGTGAAGCTCGTGCCGTACACGCGCACGCTTCAACACGAGATCAGCCGCGCCGTCGACGCCTGGATCGCCGATCTCTACCTCGGATGCTCCAGCCTGATCGGCGGACCCGCGTACTGGTCGATCACACCGGCCGCAGGGTCGAAGCGGCCCTTCCTCGAGGACGAACCCTCCGTCGGCCGGAGCGCTACAGAGGCGGACACCCCCATTCCGGTTGGATTCGACGATGACAGCAGTTACCTCGGCGGGCTGCGAACGGTGCTGGCACGCGCGGTCATGGCTGTACCACCCGCCGTCAGACTCAACGAGGATCTCGCTGAATTCCAGCGGGCCACGCTGGTCTATCTCCTGCTCGCGCGTGAGCTTCGGCTCGTGTCCGTGTGGCATCCCTCGTTCCTGTCGGCGTTGCTCGATGCGTTGGCGTGTCAGTGGCCCGCGTTGATCGACCGCATCACGCGGGCAGACACCGCGCGTGCGTCGGAACTGCGACGGTTTCGGCCGGATGACATCTCCCGCATCTGGCCGCGGCTGCGGCTGATCAGCTGTTGGGGCGATGGGCCTGCGCGCCCGCATGCCGCTGAGCTCGCGACTCGCGTGCCGGGCATCACGATTCAACCCAAGGGGCTTCTGGCGACCGAGGGAGTGGTCACGATTCCGTTTCGCGGCCGGCATCCCGTCGCCGTCGGATCGCACTTCTTCGAGTTCCTGTCGCCGGCGGGGCGGCCGCTCCTCGTTCACGAGCTCCACCCCGGGGTGGAGTACAGCACTATTCTCACCACGGGCGGCGGCTTGTACCGCTACCATCTCGCCGATCGCGTAATCGTCGACGGCGTCGTCGATCGCACGCCGTCGCTGACGTTCGTCGGCAAGGACGATCGCGTGTCTGATCGCTTCGGCGAGAAGCTCAGCGACGGCTTCGTGGCCAGTGTCCTGAACCAGCTGTTTGCGCCACCGCTCTCGAGACCGCGGTTCGCGATGCTGGCGCCAGACGAAGGGCCATCGGGGACGTGCTACACACTCTTCGTCGATGGCCACACCGCTCCGCTCTCCGGACTCGACGCCCCGCTCGAGGCCGCACTGCGCTCAAACCCGCACTATGCGTGGTGCGTCGATGTGGGGCAACTGCGGCCGGCGCGGGTTCAGCGCGTGGGACAGGGCGCAGACCGTGCGTACGTCGACTTCTGCGTCGCGCAGGGTCAACGGCTCGGAGACGTGAAACCGGTATCGCTGCATCCAGGTACCGGATGGGCCAACGTGCTGCCGTGCTGAGCGCCACCCTGTCACCGCGCCACCGGCGGCTTGCGCCGCTCGATCGAATCGAGAGTGTCGGCGTCCGCCAACCGGCCGCGGAGATCGATTGGGACACGCCGATCGATCGATCCCGCTGGTTCTTCTGTGAGACGCTCACCCCGCTCTACTACACGCCCACCTACGCGACGTTGACGCCGGAACAGCGCCGCCGGTACAACCAGCTCACGGGCATGCTGTCCAATGAGCTCATCCTGCGTCTCGAGACGGGGTTCCTCGACACGGCGCTCGATGCGGTCGTGCGACGTGGCGGCCGTAGCGGCGGCGACGATCTCATCGAGGCGTTGCGTCGGTTTCGGGACGACGAGCAACGGCACGCCGACGGCTGGCGGCGCCTCAATCGACTCAGCGAGCCCGAGTGGTACCGGACCGGGCATCGGCGTCTGGTACACGTGCCGGCCGCGCTCGACCTCGTCTCGCAGGCCCTCGCCCGCTATCCCTTCGCCTGTCCGGTCGTCTTCTGGATCCAGCTTGTGCAGGAAGAACGGTCCATCGAGATCTCGCGGCGGTGTGTGCGCATGTCCCGCGACCTGATCGAGCCCCGCTACGCAGCAGTGTATGGGGAGCACCTTCGCGACGAGGTTCGGCACGTGCAGCTGGATTGCCACTTGATCGAGCGGTTCCATGCTTCCCAGCCGCTGGCGATGCGTCGAGTGACGGCCGCGCTGTTCCGGTGGGTGGTCGCCAACGTGTTCCTGACACCTTCCCGATCGACAGTTCGCGTCGTCCAGGCGCTCGTCGCGGAGCACCCCGAGCTCCACAAGCTGCGGCCGACGATGGTTTGCGAGCTGCGGGCACTGACCGGTAACGCGGAGTACCAGCAGATGATGTACTCGCGCCGGACCACGCCCATCACGTTCGCGCTCTTCGACAGGTTCTCTGAGTTTCACTCGATGAGTCAGGTATTACGCGCGTACACGCCCGCCGTCGCGGGGAGCCATCGGTGAGCCGCGCCCATCGACCGCTCGTAGAGGCGGGTCTTCAGACCCGCCATCGAATTCCGGCGAGGCTGAACGGGCTGATCATGGCCGCGCAGCTCGCCGGCATCGGGGCCTGCCTGATCGGTGCGGGACGTGCGCACGGTCCATGGGAATTGCTGCTCCTTGCCGCGGCGTTTGGTGTGCTGATGAACTCGGTGTACGCCATCATCCACGAAGCCGACCACGGGATGCTCTTCGCGAACCGTGTGATGAACGATGCCGGCGGCGTCCTGATGTCGCTGTTCTTTCCAGCGCCGTTCCACCTCCTCCGGCAGGGTCACCTCGGGCATCACCTGCGCAATCGATCCGATGACGAGGCCTTCGACCTGTATTTCGAGGGCGAGCATCCGGTGTGGAAGGCGCTTCAGCTGTACGGAACGCTGACCGGCCTGTACTGGCTGGTCGCGGTTGCGAGCAACCTCGTCGTGCTCGTCTTCCCGTTCGTGATGCGGCGCGAGTATTTCACGTTCGATCGTCCCTCAGCGGCATTCATGGACGCGCTGAACCCTCGATATGCGCGATTCATTCAGATCGAAGCGCTCGCCACGATCGTGCTCCATGCGGCGCTCGTGTGGGCGCTGGCCATTCCAGTCGCCAACTATGCGGTCATGTATGCCGGCTTCGGCGTGTCGTGGTCGGCGATGCAGTACGTCCACCACTTCGGGACGACACGGCACGTGCTCGAAGGGGCCCGCAATCTGTGGATTTGGGCACCGCTGGACATGCTGTGGCTCAATCACAACTGGCACCTGACGCACCATAAGCATCCGACGGTTCCCTGGATCCATCTGGCTCGCATTGGACGCCAGGAGGATCCAGGGCGCGGGTTCCTTCCAGCACAGTACCTCCGGATGTGGAAGGGGCCACGAAAGGCATACGACCACGTGGAGAACCGCTATGCGGGCCGTGTCATCCGCTGAACGCGTCTTCGACGTACCGGTTTCGATCCGCGCCGCGATGGTTGCGCTTGGCTTTCTGCCGCTGATGCACGTGGCCGCAGCGTTGACCCCGGTCGTCATGGTGTTCAGGGGAGCGGATCGCTGGTTGCTGGTGCTCGCCCCGGTCATCCTGTTCCTCCTGCCGCCGCTGCTCGTGCGCTTGGCAACCTGGCTCAGGCCGTTACCGGTCGGCCGGATCGAGCTCGCGTCGCCGGAATTCCTCCGCTGGTGGTTCACGGCGCAATGTCAGATTGTCTTTGCCAGGCTGCCGTGGCTCGAGGAGCTGCTGCGCCTCGTTCCCGCGCTGTATTCGCTGTGGCTGCGGGCGTGGGGAGCGAAGATCGGCGCGCTCGTCTACTGGTCGCCAGGTGTCGTGATTCTCGATCGATCGTGTGTGGTCGTCGGGGATCGGGTCGCCTTCGGCTTCGGGGTCCGGCTCAACCCACACGTGATTGCGAAAGTGGCCGGCGGTCGGGCGGCGTTGTACCTCGCGCCAATCACCATCGGGAGCGACGCCCTGATCGGCGGCTACTCCATCCTGCTGACAGGATGCGTCGTGGCAGCCGGCGAGGTGACGCCACCGTTTCGATCGATTCACGCCTACACGCGGCTCGAAGGCGGCCAGCGCTCACGCCTGGCCACGGCTCCCGCGATGGACTCACTCGATGCGATGGTTCAATAGCGCGGCGGCGTGTCTCACAGCGGAGTGGAGGCTGAAGGCGGCGCTCTCGCTCGGCCTCGGCGTGATGTTCTGCGTCCCCTACTTCACGCTGCAGTATCTGACGCTGTGGCCGGTTCGCACGTTCGCGTTGACACCCGTGGACGAGGCGATCGTGTTCGATCCGGCGTGGGTGTGGGCCTATCAGTCGGTGTACTTGCTGGTCGGCCTCGTCCCGTGGGTCTCGACCAGCCGGGCGCAGCTCGCGCGGTACGCGAAAGGATTCGCGCTGCTGTCCTCGATGGGGTTTCTCTGCTTTCTGGTCTTTCCGGTCGCCGGACCCAGGCCGGAGGCCGTGCCCACGACGGGGATGTTCGGCTGGCTGGTGTGGTACGACCAGCCACGGAATGCGTTCCCGTCCCTGCACGTCGGGCTGGCGAGCTACAGCCTGATGTATGGCGCGCGCATCTCGCAGGGCGTCCTGCCGCGGTCAGCAAGGCGGCTGTTGCTGTCGGCCGGCATCGTCTGGGCCGGAGCGATCGCCTACGCCGCGCTGGCAACCAAGCAGCACTACGCGATCGATTTCCCTCCTGGCGTGCTGCTGGCCTGGGTCGCGCACCGTTGGAGCTGGCGGGATATGACCCTCGCATCGACGGGTCGATCCATGGTGAGCGGGCGAACGGTGGCGGGATCAGGCCAGTGAGGATTCTCTTCGTTCGCCCGCACCTGTTCGATGCGCGCGCGTCCGACGCGCTCGAGCCGCTCGCCTTCGCGGTCCTCGCCGGTCTGACGCCGCCGGATGTGGAGCTGCGCCTGTCTGACGAGCGGCTCGCGCCTGTGCCTGTTGACGCACACGTCGATCTCGTGGCGATCACCATCGAGACCTACACGGCGCGCAGGGCCTATCAGATTGCCGACCACTACCGGCGACGCGGCATTCCGGTCGTCGTCGGCGGCTACCATCCGTCGTTTTTGCCCGACGAAGCCCTCGCCCACGCCGACGCGGCCGTCATCGGCGATGCCGAGCCGGTCTGGGGAGAGGTCGTGCGCGACGCGCGACTCGGCCGGATGAAATCCATCTACCGCGCCGACGCTCAGCCGCCTCTCGACGGCCTCGTCTTCGACCGCTCGATCTTCAGCGGGCTGCGCTATCCGAAGATTGCCGCCGTCCAGGTCGGTCGAGGGTGCCGCTACGCGTGCGACTTCTGCTCAATCCACGCGTTCTACGGTTCTCGCGTGAGGCATCGGCCCGCACCTGAAGTGGCGGCCGAGATCGCGTCCACCGGTCGGCGACACGTGCTGATTGTCGATGACAACCTCTTCAACGATCGGCAGAAGGCGGCCGACCTGTTTCGCGCGCTCATCCCGTTGCGGATTCGATGGGGCTGCCAGGTCACCATCGACGTGGCCGGCGACGGCCGTCTCCTCGACCTGATGGCCGAGAGCGGATGCATCGCGGCTCTGGTCGGCTTCGAGTCGCTTGACGCCGGCAATCTTCGACAGATGAACAAGGCGTGGACGCTCCGGCATCAGAGCGTGGCGTCGGCCATCCGCAGCTTTCACGACCGTGGCATCATGGTGTACGGGTCGTTCATCTTCGGCTACGATGAGGACACTCCGGACACGATCGCGCGAACGGTTGATGTCGCCGTCGATGCCAGACTCTTCCTCGCGAATATCAGTCCGCTCACGCCGATGCCCGGTTCGCGCTTGTACCAGAGACTCCAGGCTGACGGGCGCCTGCTCTTCGACCGCTGGTGGCTCGACCCGCGCTATTCGTACGGCGACGTCGTCTACCGGCCGAGGCACATGGACGCGGACCAGCTTCGCGATCGGTGTCGCGACGCGCGCAAGGCGTTCTACGCCTACGGCTCGATCGCTCGCCGGCTGTCCGACGTGAGCGTCAACGCGCGCACACCTTCGCATCTCGGGCTCTTTCTCGCCGCCAACCTGATCTCGCGGCGGGAGATCGCGTCGAAGCTCGGGCGCCGTCTCGGCGCACCTGACGAGATCGAGACCGACTCCAGGGAACCACCAGGAACCCCCGTTCACGTGACCCACGCCCCACATGCCCCGGGCAACCAGTAAAGGAGGAACGCGTCATGAAGATCTCTCGTGTCGCCGTCGTTCTGATGATGTGTGTCGGCATCTGGATCCTGCCCGTGTTGTCGGCAGCCAGATCGCAGCAGGCGCCCGCCGCGGTGTCTGCCAGCGAGGAGGCCGAGCACGAGGCGTTGCGCCAGATGCGAACGCTCTACGAGCAGGCGATTCGAGACAACCGGGTCGAAGCGCTGGCGCCGTTTCTTCATAACGACTTTCACGGCGTCATGATCACAGGACGGGCGGTGAGCGGGCTCGGGGAGCTCAAACAGTATTGGACCGACATCCACGCGCTCATGGGGGAGGGCGGCCGATACACGACGACGCTCAAGCCTGAAACGAGCGTTCTCATCGGCGACGTCGCGCTGGCCCGCGGCACTTCCGACGATGTGGTCGTGACCAGCGAGGGGCGCGAGTTCCGCTTCACATCGCTCTGGACCGCGGTGCTGCAGAAGCAGGACGGACGCTGGCAGCTCCGACAGGCCCAGGGCGGCATCGACCCGGTGGACAACCCGTTCGTCGCTGAGTTCACGCGCCGGTCGCTGCGGATCGCCATCGGTGTCAGCGCCGCTGTCGGCATCCTCGTCGGTTGGGGCCTGGCCTGGGTGTTCCGCCGACGACGGGCGGCGCGGGGTGCGACGGCCTAGATCACACAGCTGGGTCCGGCCGTGAACGCGGTAAGCTGATGTGATGGTCGACACGCTGGATGCGCCCGTATCGGCACCGGTCATCGACTGCGCCGCGTACTGCAGCGGCGCCCGGGTCGCCGACCTGGCCATCGACCAGATTCGTAGTGCACTCACGCGCGACGATCAGTTCGTCTGGCTGGGACTCTACGAGCCCGAGCAGGACGTCCTCCGGCAGGTACAGCAGCAGTTCGGCCTCCACGACCTGGCGATCGAAGACGCCTACAACGCGCATCAGCGGCCCAAGCTCGAGTTGTATGAGGACGCGGTGTTCGTCGTGCTGCGGACCGCGCACCTGGCGGCAGGACCGCGCCACCTCGAGTTCGGAGAGACGCACATCTTCCTCGGCCGCAACTACGTCGTCACCGTCCGCCACGGCTCTCTGCGCTCGCACAGCGGCGTGCGCCAGCGATGCGAGGCGACGCCTCACCTGCTGTCAAAGGGGCCGGGGTACGTGCTGTATGCGCTGATGGACTTCGTGGTCGATCAGTACCTGCCGATCGTGCAGCACATCGAGGAGGAGGTCGAGGATCTCGAGGACGTGATCTTCGGCAGGACGGACACCGGTGACGCCACGGCCCGGATCTATCAGCTCAAGCGGGATCTGCTCGCGCTGCGCCGCACGGTGACACCGCTCGTCGAGGTGTGCAATCGCCTGATGCGGTTCGATCTCCCGCACATTCCCGAGGATACGCGCGTCTACTTCCGGGACGTGTACGACCACATCGTGCGGCTCAACGAGACGATCGACGCCCAGCGCGAGCTGCTGACGACGGCGCTCGAGGCGCATCTGTCGTTGATGTCACATGCGCAGAACGAGCACATGAAGCGCATCACCGCGTGGGCGGCGATGATTGCCGTGCCCACCATGATCGCTGGTATTTACGGGATGAACTTCCAGAACATGCCGGAGCTCACGTGGGCCTACGGCTACCACGCCTCGCTCGTCATCATGGTGACCGCGTGCGTGGGACTCTATGTCGGCTTCAAGCGATCAGGATGGCTCTGATCCGGGATCCGGGATCCGGGATTCGGGATTCGAGCTCGGGACCGCGCACGACGCGCCGCCAGACGAGGACGAAGGGCCCACCACAACCTGAAGCCCAGGAGCGCTGCCACTGCCACCGCCCACCGCCGCGGCTCCGTGATATCGGCTTTCACGAGCCACCAGAAGTGCACCACGCCGCCAATCGCGGCCACGTAGACCAGCCGGTGCAGCGTCTGCCACCGGCGTCCCATCTTTCGAATCGCAAACTGGTTCGACGTGATCGTGAGCGTCAGCAGGATGAGAAACACGGTCATGCCGACGGTGATGAATGGCCGCTTGTAGACGTCCTCGATCATGAAGCTGACGTCGAAGTAATGGATGAACACGACCCAGGTGAGCATGTGGAGGGTCGCGTAGAAGAAGGCGAACAGTCCCAGCGGCCGGCGGAGCTTGATGAGCGGGTTCCAGCCGGTCAGCCGCCGTAACGGCGTGACACACAGCGAGATCGTGAGGAACGTCAGCGTCCAGGTCCCGGTCTGATCGGTGATGTAGTCGCCGGGATTGGCGGTCAGATCGTTGGTGTAGAACCCGTAGATGAGCGCCGCGGCTGGGATGAGCGCCGCGGCGAAGACGAGGACCTTGAGGACAGTAATCTGCTTCAAAAATTCTTGCGCAGATCCATGCCCGCGTACAGGCCCTGCACCTGATCGGCGTAGCCGTTGAACATCTCGGTCCTGTGGTTGGCGACGAAGCTGGGCAGGCGCCGCTCGCGGGCCTGGCTCCAACGCGGATGATCGACCATCGGATTCACGTTCGCGTAGAAGCCGTACTCGTTCCGGGCCATCCTCTGCCAGGTGTTGATCGGCTGGTTCTCCACGAAACGGATCTTGACCAGCGACTTCGCGCCTTTGAAGCCGTACTTCCACGGCACGACCAGGCGGATGGGCGCGCCGTTCTGGGCCGGCAGCACCTCACCGTACATCCCGACCGCCAACAGGGTCAGCGGGTGCTGCGCTTCATCCAGACGCAGACCTTCGATGTACGGCCAGTCGAGGGCATCGGTGCGCTGCATCGGGAAGCGGCCGGTATCCACGAGCGTGATGAACTCGACGAACTTGGCCTTCGACGTCGGCTCAACGCGCTTGATGACGTCGGCCATCGGGATACCCACCCACGGAATGACGAACGACCAGGCCTCGACGCATCGCATGCGGTAGATCCGCTCTTCGAGCGCGTACGGCTTGATGAACTCGTCGATGTCGTAGGAGCCTGGCTTGGCCACCGCGCCTTCGACGGCGATCTTCCACGGTCTGGCCTTGAAGTTCTTCGAGTTCCGCTTCGGGCCGTCGCCGGCGCCGGTCTCGAACTCATAGAAGTTGTTGTAGCTGGTCGTGTACTCGTAGAGGCTGGGGGTTTCAGTCGTACTGAGCGGGCTCTTCTTGACGTTGGGCAGCTTGGCGAGCCCGCCGCCCTGCGCGGCCACGTCGTCAGACAACGAACAACCCAGGCCCGCCGCGATCAGGGTGGCCGCCGACGCCTGAATGAACTCCCGGCGACGCAAGTACACACCCTGCGGAGTGATCTCGGACGAACGGATGTCGGAGGCCTTCTTGATCAGCATGAGTCGATTATAGGCCCCTTCATGCGGACGAGTTCAAGACCGGGATCCGGGATCCGGGATTCGGGACTCGGGTCCCGGCTCCCGAATCCCGGCTCACTGCACCGTCCGCCAGTCCTTCGTTCTGGCCAACTCGCGCGCAAAGCAGCGTTCGGCGCGAGACTCAGCTTCGCGTTGCCCGACCGCTGACAGCGCCATGGTCAACTCAGCGTCCGCCGGACAGGTCAGCGGCCGCGTCGGGGCAGCGGATGGCACGGGCCGCGAGAAATACTTCGCAGCGCCGACACGAACCCAGGCAGAGCGCTCAGCCAATGCCGGCGACACCAACAACTCGGCCATCGCTGTGCGCAGCGTCACCTCCATCCCGTCGCGCTGCGCGAGCAAGGTGGCCGGCGCCAGGTCGATGGTCGTCCCCTTGACCGCGGAACTCACCCACCAGGGGCGGCCGGTCTCATAACGAAAGCCGTCGAGCGAGGCGTGGAGCTCGACGGTCACCGCACTGGCCGAGGTGCCGAGTACGCGCGACAGTGAGTCGAGCGCGCGCGTCGCCAGCTGCTCCAACTCGCTGGCACTCACGACGGACCCGGCCGGCACACGCACGACGATGCCCGATGCTTTCGTGGGAACCACCGGGCCGCGTGAGGACTCCGCCGAGGCCGGAGGCGCAGGCTCGGCCGGTACGGTCGCGCCGTCGAGCGTCGTGACCGCCAGTCCGGGAAAGTACTGCGCGAGGATGGCGTCCACTGTTTCGCCGCGCCGCGCGCGGCGGCCGGCGCCAATCACGCACATCCCCACGCCGTGCCCGTATCCAACGCCGGTGAACCGTACGCTGTTGCCTTTCTTCGTCATCGAGAAGGCCGTGCTCCGCAACTGTCTGGGTCCGATGGCCATGCGGAATGGATCACCGGCGATGCCGTCCGGCCGAAGCCCTGGGAGATGGAGGCGCGCCACGCGGCCAGAGCTCGTCCGGCCCTCGATGTCGAGGTCCCGCAGACGCTCTCCTCCAAACCCCACACGTGCCAGCGCCTGCCGAATCTCCTCGAGCGTCAGGTCGAGCACCCATGGCACTTCGTCCACGTGCACGTCATCGGGAACCGACAGGAGGTAGGGAAACTTCGTACCCCCGGGCCAGACGTCGGCCGCGCTCTCCGACCGGCCTCCACAGGAGGCCGAATAGAAGATCTCGACCGGCTTCCCATCGACGGTCAACACGCGACTCGCCGTGGCGAGCGCCGCGCGCCGTGACGTGTCATTGGCGGCCCGGAGAACCTGACAATGCGTCGTGTCGCAGAGGTCGAAACCCTCACGCCGATGCCGCCCGAGATTGACGACGGCATAGGTACGAACCGCCACGGCGAGTGCCTGGTGGGCCGCGTCGGCGGCTGCGGGTTCCGCCTCACCGGCGAGGACGCGCGCCACGTACACCTCGAGCGGGATCGTGGACACGCCTCCGCCCGTGGACACGGCGCCAATCGCGACGGTGCGACTCCCGCTCGCGCGCTCCAGCACCGCGTCGCTGATCTCGGTCTGCGCCGGCGTCGCCTGAATGAAACCAAGCGGATCGACGAGCGCCAGTGCGCCGAGCAGCACGACGCACCTTCTAAGGGGATTGGGAGTTGCGGAGTTGGGAGTTGGGAGTTGGCGCGGAACGCGCATAGTGGCCACTGTCAGAGCCAGCGCTGACATCCGGGACTGCAGTTGCACTGAATGACCTGCTCGCCGTCGGTGTGGTAGTCGTAGGTCAGTTCCTCCCCGCGCTCGATGTTGCGGCCGGCGCGGATCCAGATCTCCTGACCGATGATCTGGCTGTAACAGTTCGGCTTGCAGGCGTGGTTGATGAAGCGCGCGACGTTGCCGCCGGCGTTGGCATCACGCACCCAGCGGCGATTCACCGTGAAGCACCAGATCTCGCCGCGCTTCAGGTACTTCGTCTCGCGCTTCAGGCTCTCCTTGTGGTCGATGAGCTCGCCGTCGTAGGTGACGATGCGGCGGTTCTTGTTGATGGACTCGAGCGCGAAGACGCCCCACCCATGGAGCTTCGATCGTCGCCGGATGATGCCGGGCAACTGTGGGTTACGAATCATGTACGAAAGAGGATAGCGCGTGATTCCGGTTTTTGTGTGCATCGACGCGGCAATCGACCACATAATGAACGTCTCATGACCGAGCGTCCCGTCGGTACACGCGAGATCGTCCAGGCCTGGGGCCGGATCCTCACGGGCTATCGCCCCAACATCTCGATCGAGATCACGAAGGAATGCCCGCTGCGGTGTCCGGGCTGCTATGCCTACGGCGATGAGCATCTCGGCGGCGACGTGACGCTGCGTGGGCTGACCGACTACAAGGGCGAAGAGCTCGTGTCGCGCTTCATGGACCTCGTCGATCGTCACCAGCCGCTGCACGTGTCCATCGTCGGCGGCGAGCCGCTCGTTCGCTACCGCGAGTTGAACACGATCCTGCCGAAGATGGCCGAACGTGGCATCCATACACAGCTCGTCACGAGCGCCGTTCGACCGATCCCGAGCGAGTGGATTGGCCTGCCCAAGCTCCAGGTCGTCGTGTCGATTGACGGACTGCAGCCGGAACACGATGAACGGCGAAAGCCGGCGACATACGACCGCATCCTCAAGCACATCGAAGGGCACCAGGTCACGGTGCACTGCACGGTCACGCGCCAGCAGTCCCGCCGCCCGGGGTATCTGCGGGAGTTCCTCGACTTCTGGCAGGCCAATGCCGATACGCGACTGATCTGGATCAGTCTGTACACGCCGCAGGTCGGCGAGCTCTCGATGGAGCGGCTCACGCCTGCCGACCGCGCCCGAGTCATCGCCGACATGCGCCACCTCCGCCGGCAGTATTCCAAGTTTCAGATGCTCGACGGCATGCTGAAGGTGTACGCCGAGCCGCCTGACTCACCTGAGAACTGCATCTTCGCGCAGACGACCGCGTGCTACTCGTCCGACCTGGAACGCCGGATCACGCCGTGCCAGTTCGGAGGCAAGCCGGACTGCACCAACTGCGGGTGCATCGCCTCTGCTGGTCTCGAGGCGATCGGGCGTCATCGGCTTCGTGGCGGCGTTCCCGTGGGCACGATCTTCTACGCCTCGCTCGCCGTCGGGAAAACCGTGGCCCGGGTGAGAACAGCCGTCTCCGCCGCCTTGTAAGCTCTACCTTCCTTTTACACGGCAACCTCCTCTTTTACACGCACGGCCCGTTTGCGCCTGCTGCGCTGCCGGTTCATGCCGGGCACAGTGGTTGCACCCTCCATTCGAGCATGGGACAGGTAGCTCGACGATTTGTACTGCTGTTCTGCGTGGTCACCATAGGCCCCTCGTACGCAGCGGAGGCGCAGGCGCCGGTGAACGCCGCCGCCGCGGCAATGGCGGCCTTTCAGAAGCGAGTCGACGCATACCTCCAGGTACGGAGCGCGATCGCGCACAAGCTCCCGGAGGTGAAGGAGACCGGCGACCCGGCCAAGATCAGCAATCGCGAGAAGGTACTCGGGCAGGCGATCGCCATGGCCCGCGCGTCGGCCAAAGCGGGAGATGTGTTCGGGGAGATGGCGCCCTACCTGCACAACATTCTCGCCAAGGACTGGGCATCTCGCAGCCCCGCTGAGCAGAAGGCCCTGTTCGCTGAGTTGCCGGCTGGTGTTCAGCTCAAGGTCAACCAACCCTACCCGACGACGATCCCGCTGGTGAACGCGCCGGCCAATCTGCTGGCGCAGCTGCCGACGCTCCCCGAAGCGCTCGAGTATCGGCTGGTCAATCGCCGGTTGCTCCTCCGCGACCGCGACGCGAACGTCATCGTCGACGTACTAACCGGCACACCGCCGAACAAGTGAAGAGCATGCGCGTCCCTCACCCTCTCTTGGCACTCGTCCTCTCGATTGGGGTCCTTAGCGCAGGATGCTCCGCGGCACCCGCTCTGGCGCACGGTGGTGCGAGCGGGGGGCAGGGGTCGTCTGCTCCCGCACCTTCGCTGACGACCAGCGCTACAGCACCACGCGAACAGGGCTCCGTCCGCCTTGCGATCATCGGGGACAGCGGAACCGGCACGCAATCGCAATACGACGTCGGCACGCAGATGGCGATGGCCCGCACGGTGTTCCCGTTCGATTTCGTCGTCATGCTTGGCGACAACATCTATGGAAGCGAACGGCCGCAGGACTTCGCCAACAAGTTCGAAAAGCCGTACAGGGCGCTCCTCGACGCGAAGCTGCCCTTCTACGCGTCCCTCGGCAATCACGACGATCCGACCCAGCGGTACTACAAGCCGTTCAACATGAACGGCGAGCGGTTCTACACGTTCACGAAGGGCGACGCACGATTCTTCGCCCTCGACAGCAACTACATGGACCAGCCTCAGCTCAAATGGCTCGAGGACCAGCTGTCCGCGTCGACCAGTCGTTGGAAGGTCGCCTACTTCCACCACCCGTTGTACTCGTCGGGCGGCCAGCACGGCTCGGACACTGACCTGCGCGCAAGCCTCGAGCCGTTGTTCATGAAGTACGGCGTCGACCTCGTCCTTGCCGGGCACGAACACTTCTACGAGCGCCTCAAGCCTCAGCACGGCATCTACTACTTCATCTCTGGAGGCGCGGCGGCGCTGCGCAGGGGTGACATTCGGAAGACGGCGATGACGGCGGCGGGCTTCGACTCGGATTTCACCTTCATGCTGGCTGAACTGGGCAAGAACTCGATGCAGTTTCAGGTGCTGGCCCGCACCGGCAAACCCGTCGACTCGGGCACGCTGCCGCGTGCCGCGGTGCCCAAGAAGCCGGCGGACGACAAGCCGCGCTCTCAATAGATGCGAACACTCATGGCGCCTTCACGGATGGGCCTTCGCGGTCGGCACGGTGCCATCGACACCGGCGCTCGAGCGGTGGCCGTGGCGGCGATGGTCTTCTGGAGCACGGGCGTGTACCTGGCGCAGCCGGCGGTCCCGCCACAAGCGCAGGCGGCGGTCGCGGCACAAGGCCAGTCGGCCGCCCCGCAGGAGAGCCTGGGCTTCGGGTCCGAGACTCTGCTCGATGACCTGCGCTCGGGATTGGCCGAAGCCGCCATCCGCCTTCCGTTCGCGGCGCTGCTCGGCACTGCGCTTGCGCTTCGGCCACGTCGCCGATCTTCCCCGCCCCGCGATCCCGCGGTGATCGAGACGCAGATCGTGCTGTCGATCGTCGGCGCGCTGATCATGCTGATCATCGGTGCGAGTCTGGCGCGCGCGTTCGGCATCGCCGGCGCCGCCAACCTGATTCGCTACCGCGCCAAGATTGAAGACCCGAAGGACGCCGTCGTCATGTTGTCGACGCTGTCGGTCGGGCTCGCATCCGGGGTTGGTCTGTTCGGGCTCGCGGCCATCGGGACGCTCTTTCTCGGCATCACGCTGTGGATCGTCGAAGGCTTCGAAACCCGCGTCCGCACGTTCCTGCTGACGGTCAAGCTGGGCGAAGGGACTTCTAAACGGCGCAGCAGCGTGGAACGAATCCTCCGGAAAGTGGGAACGGCCTTCGAACTGCGGGGGACCGGTGACGACGAACTGTCGTACCTCGTCACCGCCGGCGACTCGCTGAAAACAGAGGACCTCTCCGCCGCCCTCAGCGCGCTGGCCACAGACGGCAAGGCGCAGATTGAGTGGAAGGAAGAAAAGAAGAGCCGTCCTCTTGTGGACAAAGAGGAGGACGACGAGTGAATCTCATCATCCAGCCGGAGGCGGGACTGGCGCCTGTCGATCGCCTGTCGCCGTCCAAATCTCGCCGGCTCGCATGAGCGCGGCCTCGAGGTGCGCGATCATCCGGACACATCGGGCCGGGAACGCGCCTCGCGAACACCCATTGCCACGAGCAGCCCGTTGAGAATGGCCTGAGGCCGCGGCGGACACCCCGGAATGTAGACGTCAACGGGCAGGACACGATCGACACCGCCCACCGCTGCGTACGTGCCCTCGCCGAAGATCCCGCCGCTGCACCCGCAGGCTCCGACGGCCACGACTACCCGGGGCTCGGGAGCCGCTTCATAGGTCCGGCGCAGCGCGATCTCCATGTTGCGTGTGACCGGACCGGTGACGAGGAGCACGTCGGCATGCCGTGGACTGGCCACGAAGTGAATGCCGAACCGCTCGAGATCGAAGAGCGGGTTCGTCGTCGCCGAGATTTCGAGCTCACATCCGTTGCAGCTGCCGGCGTCGACCTGACGCACGTGAAGTGAGCGGCCGAAGCGGCCCTGGATGCGGTCACGAAGGCGCGTCGCGGCCTCCTGTAGTGTGCGACCGGGTTGGGCGCTCACCTCTCGGAATCTCCAGCCGCCGCTCGCTGCGGCGTCGAAGCTGGCGGTCTGCGCCAGCTGTTCACGGCTGTACGCGGCGACCTCAACCGCATTGCCTGAGCTGACGGCATGTTCAGGACAGTGGGTCACACACTCACGGCACTGGATACACGCGGCGTAGGAGAGAGACAGGCTCCGCACCGCGGGCGTCGGTGTCGAGGTTTGAATCGCCCCGGTCGGGCATGCGTGTGCGCACTCCTCACACGCCGTGCACCGTCCGAAGTCGATCACGGGGAAGCCGAAGGGCGGGCGGCTGTCGAACGGACGCGCTTCAGTGAGGACCCCGGTCTTGAAGCTGTTGGCAAGGATGCGGAACATGTCGTCCTATCGGTCGTTGCCGGAATACGAGAGATTGAAGCTCTTATTGATCACCGGGAAATCCGGGATGATGTTCCCTGGCACCGCGTGGATCAGGCCGGGCCAGTTCAGAGAGCTCGGGTCGGTGATCTTCACGCGAGCGATTCCGCCACGTTCGTCGGTCGCCACCCAGTGCACGCACGGCCCGCGCCAAGCCTCCGCCCAGCCCAACGCCGACGAGGACGCGGGCAGCGTTGCCGGCAGCGGCGCCGCGAGCGGCGTGTCGGGCGGCGTGTCGGGCAGCGCCTCGAGTATCTGGCGAAGGATCGTGAACGACTGCTCGACTTCTCGTGCGCGAATCATGAGGCGCGCCCGGACATCACCGCCCTCTTCCACGGGAACGTCGAAGCGCAGCCCGTCATAGCCGTCATGCGGATGATCGCGCCGCATGTCGGCGTCCACGCCCGAAGCACGGGCGGCCATCCCCACGATCCCGAGGTCGCGTGCCGCCTGATTGCTGAGAATGCCAGTGGCGTCCACGCGATCGGTGAACGTGCCTGAGTCGATCAACAGCGTGATGAGGTCGTCGAACTTCTTCTCCAACGAGCGGAGGTGGGCACGCAGGTCGTCTCGTCCCTGCGGAGTGAGGTCCTGCTTGACACCGCCGAGGGCGATCGTGCCACGGAGAAGCCGCGTGCCGAACAGCCGTTCCTGCAGGCGCACCAGGTTCTCCCGCATGACCTGTGCCTGGGCCGCCGGCACCGTGAACGCGACGTCGGTGGCAATCGCGCCGATGTCGGCGACGTGATTGTAGATGCGCTCGAGCTCCAGCAGCACGACGCGAATGCGACGGGCCCGCGGCGGTACGATGACGCCGGCGAGACGCTCGATGGCGTGCGCGAAGGCCAGGGCGTGGCCGACGGCCGTGTCGCCAGAGATCGACTCCGCGAGGAACACGCCGTGGCGCCACGGGAGTCGCTCGAAACGTTTCTCGGTGCCCTTGTGCACGTAGAAGAGACGCAGTTGTAGGTACAGCACCGGTTCGCCAGCGACACCGAACCGGAAATGACCCGGCTCGATGATGCCGGCATGCACAGGACCCACAGGAACTTCGAACACACCCTCGCCGGTGACAGGTCGAAACGGGTGGAAATCCCCTTCAACGCGGTCGACCGTCGCGTCGCCGGGAAAGTCCTTGCGAAGCGCCCACAGACCGTCGGGCCAATCGTCGTGGAGGGCAACACGCTGCGGATTGGGGTGCCCTTCGGGAGTGAGTCCGAAGGAGTCCATGACGTCGCGCTCGAACCAGTTCGCCGCTGGATAGCTCGCCGCGATCGAGGGGAACGACGGCCTGGCTGGATCCACCGGCGCCGAGAGACGAAGGAAGGCTCGGAGCTCCGGCAATGACCACACGTGGTGGACGAAGAAGCGGCCGGTGGCCCGCCGGTCATCGGTGGCAAACAGCGACATCAGCCGAGCACCGAGGCCGCGCACCGCGCGTTCGGCAACCGCCGAGAGCGCCGCAGTCTCGACCTCCAGCACGAGCTCACCCGGACGAATCTCACCTACCGATCCATCCGCCATACCCAGCGCCGAGGACACGTGTGCGGACAGATTCATGCCGTACCACTCACGACTCGCGACGCGGCGCGGATAAGAGCCATCAAGGGCTCGGGCAGGTAGAAGGCGGACACGACGGCGACGCACGCGGCGAGCAGCATCACGGCCATTCCGAGGTCGAGCGTCTCGCGTTCCGGCGCCTTGACGTCGCTGCCGGGGCGAGGTCCCAGTGTGAGCCGGCCCGCCTGAAAGAAAAACCCGCAGAACAGTACAACGAGCGCGGCAAGCAGCACGGACGTGGCGACCACATGCGGGCCGAAGAAACCGGCCTTGAGGATCGTCATCTCGCTGAAGAACAGGCCAAAGGGTGGTGACCCGGTCATGATCACGGCGGCCAGCAGGAACAGGCCGCTCGCCACCGGCGTTCGGCTCAAAGTGCCGCCGCCAATCGCGTCGAAATTCGAGGACTGGTGGAGCTGCGCCAGCGAACCGGCGGAGAAGAACGCCAGCGGCTTGGCCAGCGAGTGATACGTCATGTGGAGCAGTGCCCCGTACACGCCCGCCTCAGAGCCCAGCCCCACGCCCACCGCCATGATGCCGACGTGTTCAATGCTCGAGTACGCCAGCAGCCGCTTGATATTCCACTGAATCAGCAGAAATGGAATGGCCACGAGCACCGATAAGAGCCCGAGCGCCAGCAGCAATCCACCCGAAAAGTCCGGCCCGATGGCCGCCTTCGAAATCAGGTGGATCCGCAAGAGGCAATAGAGCGCGGCGTTGAGCATGCCGACCGCCATCAGAACTCCGGATGACGAAGGGGCCTCGCGGTAGGCGTCGGGCTTCCACGTGTGCATCGGAGCCAGACCGGCCTTTGTCCCGTAGCCGATGAGCGCGAACACGACGCCGAGCCGGAGTGTGAACGGATGCAGGTGCGGCGCTGCCTGCATGAATCCCGTCCAGTTGAGCGCCGACATCCCTTCACCCAGTCGACCCTGCGCGGATGCGAACAGCAGGACCGTGCCCAGCAGGGCGAAGCCCAGCCCAAGGCTGCCGAGCACCAGGAACTTCCAGGCCGCTTCGAGCGACGTGTCGCGATTGGGAAGGGCCACCAGGAAGACCGATGCCAGCGTCGTCAACTCGACGGCGATCCACAGAATCCCGAGATTATTGGACATCGAGACCAGGAGCATCGCGAAGACGTACGCCGGGACCAGGCCTTGGAGCTCGCGTCGCATACGCGGCGTGACCCGTCCGCGCGCTTCGTTGACCCGCAGATAGCTGAGGCTGAATGCCCCGGACAACAGACCGACAAAACCACACAGCACGAGCACGAGCGCCGACAGTCCGTCGACGCGCAGCGCGTCGCCGAAGGCGGTGGGGAGGACTCCGCTCAGGAACTGACTCGCCGTCGCGAGGCACAAGAGAAACGTCAGCGCCAGCCCGCCGAGGAAGATCCCCTCGTTGAGCTTGCGGGGGCCGCCAAGGCCGCCGATGGCCGCCGTGAGCAGAGGAACCAGAAGGGTCCAGACGAGGACGTTCACATCACCCTTTCAGTTTGGAGAGCCGACTGACGTCCATCGACTCGAACCGGTCGACGATGCGGTGCACGAGCACGCCGAGGACGAGCACGGCCAGGATCACGTCGAACGAAATGCCCAGCTCGACGACGAGCGGCATGCCCGACGTGACGCCGAGGACGACGAGGAACACCGCGTTCTCGACGGTCAGCAGCGCGAGGATCTGCGTGATGGCCTTCTTGCGCGTGACCATCAGGAAGAGCCCGATCAGCAGCATCGACAGCGCGACCCCGATCAGGTGATGGGTCACACCTTGAGTCCCCTCTGGAAATCCGGTACTGACGCGATATCCCACGACCGTCAGCCCCAGACAGACGAGCAGCGAGGCCGGCACGTTGAGATACGGCTCGATCTCCCGGTGGATGCCGATGCGATCGATCACGCGCATGAGGAACCAGGGAATCAACATCCCCTTGAGTGTGACGGTCAGCGCGGCCGACACGAGGAGATGCTCGCGCCCCTCGGCGAAGGCCATCGTGACCGCGACGATGGCGAGCAGCAGCGACTGGGCGCTATACAGGCGGATCGCCGTGAACAGCGCCTTCTGCCCCACCATGAGGTAGACACTGACGAGCATCCCGGCGGCACAGAGAATCAACACGTTGTGCGTCATGTCACGCCCTCACAGGAACCGGATCGCCAGCGCCAGGAATCCCAGGCCGAGAGAAACCGCGACGAGCTCCGGCACACGGAACAGACGCAGCTTCGCGTTGGTGCTCTCCACGAGCGTCACCGCGACGGCAAACAGGAAGACCTTCGCGCCCCACGCCGCGACCGCAACGAGGAGCGATCCCGCACTGGCGGTCGTGGCGATGCCGATGGGCACGAACAGATCGACCAGCAGCGTCAGATACAGCAGCTCTTTGAGCGCTGACGCCCACTCGACGAGCGCGAGGTCCGGCCCCGCGTACTCGAGGACCATCGCCTCGTGGATCATCGTCAACTCGAGGTGTGTGGCCGGGTTGTCCACCGGGATACGCCCGGTCTCGGCAATCAGGATGATGAAGAGTCCGGCGAGAGCCAGGAGGTCGCTCGGGTGAAACGACGGGCCCTGTTCGAGCAGGCCCCGCACGAGCGCGCCGAGATTCAACGACCCGGCCGCCAGAGCGGAGGCGAAGAATCCGAGCATCAGCGCGGGCTCGGCGAGCGCGGCGATCGTCATATCGCGGCTCGAGCCCATGCCCCCGAACGGGCTGCCGGTGTCGAGCGCGGCCGTCGCGAGCGCAAAGCGGCCGAGGGCGAGCGTCCCGACCAGCAGCAGAATCCCGCCGGCCGCTTCAAACGGGGCCGCAGCCATGACAATGGGGACCAGCGTCGTCGCCGCGACGGCCGCGGCAAAGTAGACGCGCGGACCGGCCAGGTACACCCAGGTCGTGGTGTGAGACCGCACGGGCTCCTTGCGCAGGAGCTTGCCCAGATCGTAGTAGACCTGGAGCAGCGGCGGCCCCTGCCGGGTCTGAAACGAGGCCTTCATCTTCTTGATGACGCCCCGCAGCAGGGGCGCCACCGCGAGCATGCCCGCGGCCTGCAGCACCGCCAGAGCGATCGCGCGCAGCGGCTCATCGATCACGTCACACCTCCGAGCCAGATCAGCAGCAGCACGCCGAGCAGCAGCACGTAGGCCAGGTAGGCGTGGAGGCTGCCAGCCTGAAGGACCTTCATCCCGTTGGCGGCGCGCAGCACTGCGCGCGTCAGCGGCTCATACACGTACCGCTCGAAGGTCGGCTCGATCGCGGCACGGTACCGCACTTCTCGTGGGAAGTACGGCGAGATCTCCGCGAGCGCCTCGACCTCGCGCGTCGGCCGATAGACCGCGCGGAAGATCATCATCAGGGGCTTCGAGAACGCGGTGGCGGTGTACTCGGTACGCGCGGTCAGCTCGCCGCCGCACCCCCACGTCGGTGCACGCCGCGGCGAGAGTCGTGCCCGCGCGACAACGGTGGCAATCGCCACTCCGCCCAGCACCGCCATACCCAGCCACAGGGGGACAACGTGGTCGAACGCGCCTTGCCCTGACACCATCGCCACCGGACTCGGGGCCAGGCCGTCGTGCGGCGCCACTCCGGGCAACGATGTCAGGACGCCGTTCAGTGTTCGGAGCGTCACGCCCGGGAAGAGCCCGAGGCCGAGACACATCACCGCCAGAAACGCTTGCGGGATGAGCATCACTGCACGGGATTCGTGCGCGTCGTCTGCCGCCTGGCTTCGCGGCAGCGCCAGGAACCCGATGCCAAACGCCTTCACAAAACACGCGGCCGCGAGCGCCGTCGTCAGCGCGAGCAGCGCGCCGGCGAAGGGAAAGTTCAGACGCGTCAGGTCGGGGACCGACGAGAACCCGAGCAGCAGCGCCTGAAAGGTCAGCCACTCGCTGGCAAAGCCGTTCAGCGGTGGAAGGCCCGAGATCGCCATGGCCCCGATCAGGAAGCACAGGCCGGTCCACGGCATCCGGCGCAGAAGCCCGCCGAACTGCTCCAGCATCCGCGTGCCCGTCGCCATCACGACGCCACCCGCAGCCAGAAACAGAAGCCCCTTGAAGACGGCGTGATTCAGGACGTGCAACAGACTCGCCGCGACTCCGAGAGCCGCGAGCTCGCCACGCCCATAGGCGAGCGCGGTCATCCCCGCTCCGAGGCCGATGAGCATGATGCCCGCATTCTCGATGGTGCTGTACGCGAGGAGCCGCTTGAGATCGTTCTGCGTCAGCGCATAGAGCACGCCGAGGATCGCGGACAGCGTACCGACCCCCATGACGGTGAGCCCCCACGCCTCGTGGGGCGTCCCGAGACCGAACGCGCACACCTTGAAGATTCCATAGATCCCCGCGGTGATGAGCACGGCCGACATGAGCGCCGAGATGCTGCTCGGCGCGGCAGGATGCGCCTCAGGCAACCACACGTGCAGAGGGACGATGCCGGCCTTCACACCGAAGCCGAGGAAGAACAGCACGAAGAGTACGTGCCGCATCGGGCCGGGCGCGAGATGTGGCAGCAGCACGGCAAACGATGACGAGTCGGACGCCGACGCCAGGATCAGGAACCCGGCCACGAGACACCCGGTGCCGACGTGGGACATGACGAGGTACAGGTACGCCGCACGCCGGCTGGCGGCATCCTCATGATCGGTCGCCACGAGGGCCGACGTCGCCAGCGTCATCAACTCCCAGGCGAACAGAAAGGTGAAGACGCCGCCGGCGACGAACACCGTCTCGAGCGCGCCAAGCAGCACGTTGAAGCCGGCGCCGACCATGGCCGTGCGCGATCGGGCAACGGCATGGGCAAAGTAGCCGGTGCTGTAGAGGGCCACGGGAATGGCCACGAGGCCGAGCACGATGAGGAACCAGGCCGAGAGCGGCGTCACCGCGTACTCGAGCACAATCCCCGATGCGGCGTGCCGCGCCAGGATGCCGTCAACGGTATCCCCCGACCTGATCACACCCACAGCCACAGCGAGCGTGATCGCAGACGCGACGATCGAGCCCCCGAGCGCGACGAGGCGACTGGCGCTCGGGCGACGGGCCAGCGCAAGCGTCGCGGCGACGGTCGCCAGGCGAATGGCGATCGCGAGCGGCATCATCCTGTCCACCACACGAACAGCACCAGACCGACGACGAGCGCAATCACGTAGGCGAGGTAGGCGTGGAGGCTGCCGGCCTGCATCATCCGCATGCCTCGCGCGACGCGAATCACCGCGCGCTCCAGCGGCTCATAGACGAATCGTTCGAAGGTCGGCTCGATCTCGGCGTGATACCGGACCTCCTGCGGGAAGTACGGCGACACATCGGCCAGCGCGTCCACGTGACGCGTCGGACGATACACGGCTCGGAAGATCATCATGATCGGCTTGGAAAAGGCCGTCGCGGTGTACTCGGTGCGCGCGGTCAACTCGCCTCCGCACCCCCATGTCGGGACGCGCCGCGCCGGCCGCCGGACCCGCGCCGCGATCGCCACCAACCCCAGGACCACCACGACAGACGCGGCGAGCACAACCGGAACGACCTGGTCGAAGCCGCCCCGCCCTGTCGCGAGCGACAGCAGGCTCGGACTCATCCCGTCAGGCGATCCGACGCCTGGCAGCGATGTCAGCACCACACCCAGCACCCGCACGACAAAGCCCGGGAAGAGACCCAAGCCCACGCACAGCACCGCGAGCCACGCTTGCGGCGCCAGCATCATCACCGGCGACTCGGCGGCATCGGCGGCCTCCGGGCTCCGCGGCAGCGCGAGAAACACGATGCCGAATGCCTTCACGAAGCACGCGGCCGCGAGCGCAGTCGTCAACGCGAGCAGCGCGCCTCCCACCGGAAACAGCAAGTGTACGAGCGGCTCTGGCAACGCGCGAAAGCCGTACAAGAACGACTGGAACGTCAGCCACTCGCTGGCGAAGCCGTTGAGCGGCGGCAGACCGGAGATGGCCATGGCGCCGATCAGAAAGTACAGTCCGGTCCACGGCATCCGTCGCAACAGGCCGCCGCACTGCTCGATCTGCCTCGTGCCTGTGGCCATCACAATGCCGCCCGCCCCGAGGAACAGCAGTCCCTTGAACACCGCATGATTCAGCACGTGGTACAGGCTCGCCGCCACGCCCACCGCCGCGAGATCCTGACGACCGTAGGCCAGCGCGATCATCCCGGCGCCGAGGCCCAGCAGAATGATGCCGATGTTCTCGATGCTGTGGTAGGCGAGCAGGCGCTTGAGATCGTGCTGCATGAGCGCATAGAGCACACCGAGCACGGCCGAGATCCCTCCCAGCACCATGATGACGATGCCCCAGGGCAGACTCGGCGTTCCGAGCCCGAAGGCGCAGACCCGCACGATGCCGTAGATGCCCGTCTTGATCAGCACGGCGGACATGAGCGCCGAGATGCTGCTCGGCGCGGCCGGGTGTGCCTCCGGCAGCCACACATGCATCGGAATGACGCCCGCTTTCACGCCGAAGCCGAGGAGGAACAGCGCGAAGACGCCGTCTCGCATCGGTCCCGACACGACGGCCCCGGCGAGCATCGGGCCGAACGACAGCGAGCCGGCGGTTGAGGCGAGCGTGAGAAACGCGGCAACGAGACACCCGGTACCGACGTGCGACATGACGAGGTACAGGTAGGCGGCGCGACGATTCGCGCGGTCCTCGTGCTCGGTCGCGACCAGCGCCGCCGTGGCCAGCGTCATCAGCTCCCAGGCGCACAGGAACGCGATGACGCCGTCGGAGACGAACACCAGCTCGACTGCCGCGATCAGCACGTTGAACCCGAGACCCAGAAACACCGATCGCTGTCTCAGCAGGCCGTGCCCCGCATACGCCACGCTGAAGACCGCGATCGGCACCGCCAGCAGCGCGAGCACGACCAGGAACCAGGCTGACAGGGCGTCGAGCGTATAGCCCAGCACGAACCCCGAGGCGCGATGCACGAGCCACTCGCCGTGCACAGGCGCGGTGAGCAGGACGACGGCGCCCGCCAGGCCGGTGAGCGCGGAAGCGGCGGCAGAGCCGAGAAAGGCCAGCGTACGCGCGCCGTCGATCCGACGATACGCGGCGACGGTCACGGCACAGACGACAGCCCGGAGCACGAGCGCGGCAGGGAACACGAACCCGGGATCCAGGGTCATCAGCCTGCGTGTTCCATATCGGTTTATTAGTATATATATATAACCAATGGCATCGCGGCCCAACGAGCTGCCCGCATTCAAGGCCGAGTTCTTCAGGGCACTCGCCCATCCGATTCGCATCCGGATTCTTGAAGTGCTGGTCCGCGGTGAGCGCAGCGTGCAGGAGATTCAAGAAACGCTCGACCTCGAGCAGCCAGTCGTGTCGCAGCAACTGGCCGTGCTTCGGGCCAAGAACATCGTCTCGGCGCGCAAGGAGGGCACGACGGTGCGGTACGCCGTACGCGATCGGCTGTTGACGGATCTGCTCGACGTGGCCCGGCAGATCTTCGACAAGCATCTTGTCGGCACCCAGAACCTGCTGCGCGAGCTACGACAGGAGCGGCGGCGCCGCTAGATCCGACTCAGACGGACCAGAGCCACGCCGCACCCCGCACGCCGCTGGCGTCACCATGGGCGGCGCGAACCAGCCTTGTTCGGAGACGGCCCCCACTCCCGACTCCCACCCCTCCACGATGCTCGGGGTGGCCTGGGCGATAGTCGAAGGCCAACGACTCAACTCCCAGAGGTTCGCTGGCGTCGAAGACGAAGGCGTTCCACAGGCGTGGCACGTTCTGATACAAGCGCTCGATGTTCGACATCCCGCCTCCCAGCACGATGACCTCGGGGTCGAGCACGTTGATCACGCCGGCGAGCGCGCGCGCCATGCGGTGCTCGTAGCGCGTCAGGGTCGTCTCCGCGATCGCATCGCCGGCGGCGGCCGCTGCCACGATCGCAGGCGCGGGCTCCCGCCGGCCCGGGCCGTGACCGCGCGGTCACGGAGTCGGCAGCCGCCGTTTGCAGAGCCTGACCGACATCGGCAGCTTCAATGGCGATCCCACCACACGCTCGCATTCCAAAACCACTGGCGTATCGAGGCTTCGCTCCCGCGAGAGCCTCCCCTACTTCTTCGCTCACCCGATCGCTCGCGGGCCCGTGTGCCAATCACTGCGTATTGCCCAATGCGATGCGTGTCAGTGGACCCTGGAGCGAGGGTCCAACCAATTGACAACGTCGATCTCCCGAAAGCGCGAAAAGTCCTTGACGTTAGCGCTGACCAGCACCAGTCCTCGCACATGGGCGATGGCCGCGATGAGGCCGTCAGTGAACGGCGCCGCGCGACCCAGGCGATCGAGGCGCGCGCGCTCCTGTCCGTGCCAGGCGGCAGCGGCCTCGTCGTAGGGAAGCACTGGAAACGATGTCAGGACAACATCGTGGAGGTAGCGTTCCAGTGCCGCACGGCGCTTTCCTTGAGCCAGTCGCTCACACCCATACGTCAACTCGTGCCACACCGGCGCAGCGATCGCGCACTCCTGCCCGTGCGCGTCGAGCCGCTCGACGACATGGGCGTTGGGGCTTTTGGCCATGGGCGCCGAGACGATGGACGTGTCGAGCAGGTACCGGAGCGTCACAGCGACACCTTGCGTCCGACGTCCTTCGCCCGCAGGGATGCCGCGAAGCCGTCGTCGAGACCGACCTCAGGCAGCGAGTACTGCGCGCGGAACTTTCTGTACACGTCGCCGAACCGGGAGCGGTCGCCGCGCAGGCGCCGGAAGGTGCCCACGGAGACGATCACCGCAACGGGTTTCCCCCGGCGAGTCAACTCGATCGGCTGGCCAGCCTCCGCCTGGTCCACGATCGCCGGGAGGCTCGTCCGGGCGTCGGCGATGGAATAGCGCTTACTCATGATTCAAATGTACATCATCGTGTACATGTTTCCAATTCGCGGGCACTTCCCGAGTATCGGATGCTCGATCCACGGCCTGCACATCCAGCACGACCGGCGCCCCCTACGGTGAGATCAGCGACCGCTAGGTCCGGTCTCCGGGCGATCGTCGCCCCAGAGCCAGGCGGCACCGCGCACGCCGCTGGCGTCGCCGTGGGCGGCGCGAACCAGCCGTGTTCGGAGATGGCCCGAACGCCCAGCTCCCAATGGTTGGCTCGCGTCGAAGACGAAGGCGTTCCACAGGCGTGGCACGTTCTGATACAAGCGCTCGATGTTCGACATCCCACCTCCCAGCACGATGACATCGGGGTCGAGCACGTTGATCACGCCGGCGAGCGCGCGCGCCATGCGGTGCTCGTAACGCGCCAGGGTCGTCTCCGCGATCGCATCGCCGGCGGCGGCCGCTGCCACGATCGCAGGCGCGGGCTCCCGCCGGCCCGATCGCCGTTCATGATCCATCGTCATGCCTGGGCCGGAGAGGAACGTCTCGACACAGCCATTCTTGCCGCAGTAGCAGTGCGGGCCCGGTACCTCGTCACCGGTTGCCCACGGCAGCGGATTGTGTCCCCACTCCCCCGCAATCCCGTTGGGACCGGTCAGGACGCGTCCACCCACCGTGATGCCCGCGCCCGTACCTGTGCCGACGATGACGCCGAACACGACCTCGGCGCCGGCGGCCGCACCGTCAGTCGCCTCGGACACGGCGAAGCAGTTGGCGTCGTTGGCGATGCGGATTTCGCGCCCGAGCCGAGCTTCGAGATCGTGCTTCAGCGCCCGGCCCAGCAGCCACACCGAGTTGGCGTTCTTGACGAGACCGGTCGCTGGCGACAAGGTGCCTGGGATACCAACGCCGACGGTGCCTTGTCCGCCAGCGTCGCGCTCGAGGTTGGCGACGAGCGACGCGACGGCCGCGAGCGTCGCCGCGTAGTCGTCGCGCGGTGTGTCGACGCGGATGCGAGCCGCCTCCCGCCCCCCATCGAGCGCAATGCCCTCGATCTTCGTGCCGCCGAGATCGATGCCGATTCGCAGTGAGCGCACCTGATTCAGCTTATCAATCTCACGCCCTTAGAGGGCGTCTCACTACTCGTGCCGCAGCGCCACCAAAGGATGCATCCGTGACGCCCGGCGCGCCGGCACAAACGCGGCGGCGACGCCGACCATGGCGGTCACGGCGGCGATGGCCAGCAGCGCCACCGGGTCGATGGTTGGGCGATACACGTCGATGTTGCCGATCCCGATGTTCGCCTCTCCCGAAGACGAGGCGCGCAGCGTGAGCATGAGCAGCACCGAGAAGACGAGACCGATGCCCGTGCCGACCCCGATCAGCCCCGCCACGCCTCGCGCAATGCTCCAGACCACCTGCTGACCACGGGCGCCGAGCGCCATGCGGATGCCGATCTCGCGCGACCGCCTCGCGACCGCAAACGCGACCACGGCATAGAGACCGATGCTCGCCAGCACGAGACCGAGGCCGCCGAGGGCACCGAGGAACGTGGCGACCACCCTCGGCGGCGCCTGCTCGTTTTCCAGATCCTGCGCCATCGTCTGCGCCGTCATCACCGGCAGCGTGACGTCCACAGCGCGCAGCTCCCGTTGCATAGCCGTGACCAGCGCGGCCGCATCACCCGATGTCCGCGCAACGACGGTCGTTGGCACGAGACCCGACTGCCAATACGAGCGGTAGAACTGGTACGACTGTCGACCGAGGACGTTGTCGGCGGAGCTGCTCGCCGGGCTGGTGTCGCGGACGACGCCGATGACCTCCGTCCAGGCGTTCGGCTCGTTCCCCATCCGGAACCGTCGCCCGACTGCGTTTACGGCGCCGAAGTACTGTCGCGCCGTTGCGTCCGTAATCACCGCGACGCTCGGGGTGCCCACGCGATCGCGCAGATCGAAGACACGCCCGTGTAAGAGCGGAATGCGCAGCGTGTCGAAGAAGCCCGGTCCAGCCCAGACCATCGAGGTGCCGCCAGCTGATTTCGTGTCGGTGGCCGCCCCCTCGACGGCGATCAGCATGCTCGCGCTCTGCATGGGCAGACCGTACGACAGCACCGCGGACTGCACCCCCGGAACGGCGGCGATCCGCCGCAGCAGCTCGTCGTACACGTTCCCGGCCGCGGCCGCCGAGTAGCCGCCGAAGCGCACGTCCGTCTCGAGCATGGCCACGCCGTCCACGGCATAGCCGACGCGCAGCGCTCTCGCCGCCGCCGCCTGCTGCAGGAAGATGCTCGTGCCGCCGAGGAGCAGCACGGAGAGCGCCACCTGAAAGACGATCAGCGCGTTCTTCAGCGTGAGCCGCCGATGATCGAGCGGCTGCAACCCCTCGTCGCGCAGTGTCTGCAGGAGGTCCACCCTCGCGGCCTTGAGCGCCGGCGCCAGGCCGAACGCTACGCCGGTGACCAGCGACAGCGCGATCGCAAAGGCGAGCACGCGATAGTCAAGCGTCAGATCCACGGTGAAGGGGAGCTCGACCCTTTGCAGCGCCCGCATGGCCCACCACGCCAGGATGCAACCGGCGATGCCGCCCGCCAGCGAGAGCAGCAGACTCTCAATCAGCAGCGTTCGCACAAGCTGAGGCCGCTTGGCACCCATGGCCAGCCGCACCGCGACTTCTTTCGCCCGCGCGGCGCCGCGCACCAGCAGCAGCGTGGCCAGGTTGCTGCACGCGATGGCCAGGACGAGACTGACAATGACGAGCACCAGCGAGGCGAGCGCCATGAATGGCACGTCCGCCTGCGGGTGGACCCGCACGTCCGTCGTGCGAAGGACTGTGATGCCTTTGCCCAGGGCGAACTCGCCGCCCCCGTCGACGCTGCCGCGAAACAGATCCGGATACTCGGCCTCGAGCCGGCGTGCAACCACGTCCATCGCCGCTTTGGCCTGCGCCACGGTGGCGCCCTCGCGCAGACGCGCTTTCACGAACAAGGGTGCGACGATCGTGGGGGCGTTGCGCAGCGCCGGCGCTGGGTTCATCACATGGAGCGCCGTAATCGGCAGCCAGAAATCCGTGACGAGACCGATGTCGAGGGTGCCGCGGTGATTGGCGGGGCCGATACCGACGATCGTCACCGGCACACCTTCGATCCGGACGACGCGTCCGATGACGGAAGGGTCGGCGCGGAACACGCTGGTCCACACCTGATGCCCGAGGACGGCGACGATCGGAGCCCCGGGCCGCTCCTCTGTCACGTCGAACCAGCGGCCGAGCGACGGCCGGAGTCCCAGGACGTCGAGATAGGTCGCCGTCGCGAACTCCGCGGTGCCACCGCGAATGCCGCCTTCGTGGAGATAGTGGTTGGAGATCGGGACCGTGGACGCCATCGTCGCCGCGAAGATGTCGGTGTACTCCGCCATCTCCTTGTAGGCGTCATACGAGATGACGATGAGCGGCTTGCCGGCGGGATCGTTCTGATAAATGTCCACGAGGCGATCGGGGTCGGCGAACCCCTGGTCACGGAACAGCACCGCGTTCACGACGCTGAAGACGGCGGTGTTGGCGCCGATGGCGAGGCCGAGGATCAGCACCGCCGCCGTGGTGAAACGCCAATCGCGCACGAGCCGGCGGAGGCCGTGCCGCGTGTCGCGCGCCAGCGCGTCGAGGGCCGCCGTCCCGCGCGCGTCGCGGCTGGCTTCCTTGATCTGCTCGACGCCGCCGAACGCGCGCAGCGTCTGCCGCCGTGCTTCGTCGGCAGGGATGCCGGCGGCGACCAGCCGCTCGATCTCCCGCCCGATGTGCAGTTGCAGCTCCTCGTGGAGATCGGATTCGCGTCGGCCGCGGAAGAACACCGATCGAAAGCGTGATGCGAGGATGTGCCAGATACGCAACGTCGCCTCTCTTGTAGATTAGCCAAAGGAGAAGACGGCGGCGAGGCGGAAAAGGTTCAACGAGTTCGGGCTAGTAGAAATCATGCGCGTCGATGGCGGCATCGCCCTGGATACCCTCGACGCGTTCGGCCCGGATCGACAGCACGCCGTCCTGGTGCTGCAGCACGCCATCGACGATCAGGAACGGGTGGCGGATGACGATCAGCCGCTCGCGATCGAAGAGGTCGGGGCGGATGATCACGTTCGAAATGCCGGTCTCGTCCTCGAGCGTCAGGAACACGAACCCCTTCGCCGTGCCCGGCCGTTGCCGCGTGATCACCATGCCGGCCACACGCACGCGGCGGCCGTCGCGGGCACGCGGCAGGTCGGATGCGCGGAGCACACCGCGCAGCGCCAGCTCGCCGCGGCGAAGCGCCATCGGGTGCGGACCGATCGTCAGCCCCATGCCGGCGTAATCGGCCTGGAGGCGCTCGCTCGTATCCATTGGAGCGAGCGGACTCGGGACCCGGGACTCGGGACCCGGGGCTCGGGACTCGGGACTCGAAAGCCATGAACGCGAACCTCCCGAATCCTGGATCCCGGATCCCGGATCCCGGATCCCGAGTCCCGAATCCCGGAAGAGTTCGCCCGCAGGGCGAACGGCTCTTTCGACCTGCCACAACGCGCTGCGGCGCTCGTTGGTGAATGCGTTCAGCGCCCCGATGTCGGCCAGCGTCGTCAATTCGTCGCGGCGCAGGCCGGTGCGCTGCACGACGTCCTCGATCGACTGGAAGCGCCCCGCGGGCTGGAGGTCCACCGTCCATTCGTGCGAGCAGATGTTGCAGTAGTAGGTTCGACTCGGGACTCGGGACTCGGGACTCGGGACTCGCGAACGTTGAATATTTCCGAATCCCGAATCCCGGATCCCGGATCCCGGCTCCCGGGTTCCGTCTGTGACCACCTCGATCATCGAGTCATCGTCCGCCCCACATTTCGTGCATTCGGGCCGGCTAAAGCCGGCCCCTACGTTGGAATCAGTCGTGGGGGCCGGCTTTAGCCGGCCCTTGTCGAATGCCGCCATGGTCTGACCTGCTTCCTTTCGGAGACCGTTTACGTACATGAGGCCGAGCCGGATCGCACCGTCTGTTTCGACGCGGCACAGCCAGTCGGACTGCTGCACGTCGATCGGATGGAAGCGAACACCCCGGCGCTGCGCGTCCTTGACGAGCGTCGCCGGGTGATAGAAACCCATCGGCTGGTTGTTGAGGAGCGCCGTGTAGAAGGCCGCCGGGTAATGCACCTTCAGATACGCGCTCGCGTACGCCAGCAGCGCAAAGCTCGCGGCGTGCGACTCGGGAAAGCCATACAGCGCAAACGAGGTAATCGAGTTGATGATCCGCTCGGCGGTCGCGCCGGTGATGCCGTTGCTCGCCATCCCCTCGCGCAACTGCACGCCGACCTGCTTCATCCGCTTCTCCGAGCGCTTGAAGCCCATCGCCCGCCGCAGCTCCTCGGCCTGTCCGCCGGTGAACCCGGCCGCGACCATCGCCATCCGCAGCAGCTGCTCCTGAAAGAGCGGCACACCCAACGTGCGCGCGAGCACCGGCTCGAGGCACGGATGCAGTGGAATCACCGGCTCCCTGCCCGCACGCCGGTTCAGATAGGGATGCACCATGTCGCCGACGATCGGTCCGGGACGGATGATCGCCACCTCCACGACCAGGTCGTAGAAACAGGTCGGCTTCAGCCGCGGCAGCGTCGCCATCTGCGCCCGCGACTCGACCTGGAATACGCCGATGGTGTCGGCCTTTTGCAAGAGGTCGTAGACCGCGGGATCGTCTTGCGGGATGTGCGCGAGATCGAACCTCGGGACTCGGCTCTCGGGATCCGGGATCCGGGATCCGGGATCCGAAGGAATTCCGGGCTCGCGAGTCCCGAGTCCCGAGTCCCGAGTCCCGGATCCCGAGCCCCCGGTCCCCGCGGTATTCACCAGCTCAATCGCATCCTGCAGCACCGCCATCATCCCCAGGCCGAGCAGATCGACTTTGACGATGCCCATGTCGGCGCAGTCGTCTTTGTCCCATTGAATGACGACGCGGCCGGGCATGCTGGCGGGCTCGAGCGGCACCACCGAGTCGAGCGCGCCCTGACAGACGACCATCCCGCCGGAGTGCTGGCCGAGATGGCGCGGCAGGTCCTGAATCGATCGCCACATCTCGGCAAACGTCTGCATGCGCGGCGACTCGAGTGACAGGCCGGTGACGTCCATGTTGCGGGTGAGCGTCTCGTTCGGGTCCCTGAACTCGAAGTGGTGCATCACCTTGGCGAGCCGATCGATCTGCTCGTCGTTGAGCGACAGCACCTTGCCGACCTCGCGCGCGGCGCTGCGGCCGCGATACGTGATCACGTTGGCGGTCATCGCCGCGCCCAGCCGCCCGTACTTTTCGTACACGTGCTGAATGACGCGCTCGCGGCGGTCGCCGCTCGGCAAATCGAGATCGATGTCCGGCCACTCGCCGCGCTCCTCGGAGAGGAAGCGCTCGAACAGCAGCTCCATCTTGATCGGATCGACCGCGGTGATTCCGAGGCTGTAGCAGACGGCGCTGTTGGCGGCGGACCCGCGCCCCTGGACGAGGATGTCCTGCTGGCGGCAGTAGTTGACGATGTCCCAGACGATCAGGAAGTAGCCGGCCAGATCGAGCTTCTCGATGAGATCGAGCTCGCGGGTGATTTGTACGCGCGCCTTGTCGTGATACGGGCGATAGCGATCGCGCGCGCCCGCCTCGGTGATGTGGCGAAGGAACGACGTCTCCGTTTCACCGGGTGGCACCGGGTAGGCAGGAAACTTGTAGCCGAGATCGGCCATCGTGTACTCGAGCCGCTCCGCCAGCGCCGCCGTGCCGGCGAGCGCGTCGGGCCGATCCGAAAAGAGCGCGGCCATCACCTCGGGCGACTTGAGATAGCGCTCCGCATTACGCGACAGGCGGCGGCCCGCCTCGTCCAGCGTGGTGTGGTGATAGACGCAGGTAAGCACGTCGAACAGCGGACGATCGGCGGGGGTGGCGAACCGCGTGCCGTTGGTGGCGATGACGGGGACACGAAAGGCCCTGGCCAGCTCCGTCAGCGCGGTGTTGTCGGATTCCTCATCACGCAACAGGTGCCGTTGCAGCTCCACGCACACGTTGCCGCGCCCGAACAGGCCCACGATCCGATCGAGCATCCCGCCCACGCCGTGCTGCCGCGCGTCGAGCGCCGGACGGCCCGCCAGCGCGACGAGGCCGGCCGTCAACCCGTCGAGCTCCTCGAGCGCCAGCGCGCCTTCTCCCTTCCCACCCCACCGCGCAGGCGTGCGCGGCGGGGACCCCGGGGGTGACGCGCGCATCTTCATGCGCGTCACCAGGCGGCAGAGGTTTTGGTAGCCCTCGGGTGATGAGACGAGGACGGGGAGGCGCCAGGTAATCGGGATCCGGGATTCGGGATTCGGGATTCGAAGATTTCGAGTTCCACGTTCCCGAGTCCCGAGTCCCGAGTCCCGAGTCCCGATGGTCAGCTCAGCGCCGATGATCGCGCGGAGCCCGGCGCTCTTGGCCGCCTTGTGAAAGCGCGGCGCACCATACACTCCATCGGCATCGAGCAAGGCGAGTGCGGGATAGCCCAGCGCCGCCGCGCGCTCGATGAGCGCTTCGGGCAGTGATGCGCCTTGAAGAAAGCTGAAGGCGGAAGCGGCGTGGAGCTCGATGTACACAGGACTTCCTCAACTCCCAACGCCCAACTACCAACTCCCAATAAGCCACGGGGTTGGAAGTTGATTTAGTCCACAACCCCATCGACGAACCACTGATCAGCGTCCCGCGATCGAAACACTCGATAGGTCGCGCCATCGGTCAGGCTCACGTCCCACTCGTCGCGATCCCATCCGTTCCGCCACCAATCCCCCGACGTCCGCCACGGGCCGGCGCAGGCCTCGACTCCCCCGCCGCTCAAGCCGCGACGATCGGTCGTCACACGCGCGGGCCGGCCGTCCTCGATACGCACACGGGCAGGAACAGGCACACGGAAGCGACGCAGGGCGACAACGACTCGGGATTCGGGATCCGGGATTCGGGATTCGGAACTCGGGACTCGGGATCCGGGACTCGGGATCCGCGAGTGCTCCCGCCCTTCGAATCCCGAGTCCCGGGTCCCGGATCTCGGATTAAACGGCGTCATCGCAAATGCGCCGGGCAGCCACGACTCGACCGGAGCGGGTGCGCCGCAGCGCGTGTCGCCCATCAGCGCCTGCAGGCGTGCCATCAGCGTGGAGAGCTGTTCGGGTGAGGGCAACGGGCGCGTGAGCAGTGAAAACTGCACGATGCGCGCGGGCGTGGGATCCACCGCGACGACGACCCGATCGATCGGGCCTCCCGGTGGGTGCGATTCGAGGTCGAGCAGCGCGAGCGTGCGCAGCGCACGCGCATCATGGATCGGGGTGGGGAGCTGCAGCGACCGCTCGTGCACTTGCGCGACGCCCTGTGTTTTGACGAGGTGCAGGCGCACGTGCAGCACGGCGGCGCCGCGGCCGCGCCGCTCGAGGTGCGCCGAGAGCGGTTCCATGAGACGCCCCAGCACGAAGGAGAGCGGCTCGAGCTCTTCGATCGGCCACTCGAGATCGAGCGCCTGCTCGAATCGCTCTTCGGGGACAGCAGGTACGAGCGGAAGGGGATCGTCCCCTCGCGACAGGCGCTGCCACTGGACACCAGGCTGGCCAAGACGAGCGGCGACATCATCCGGCGGCAACTCGGCCAAATCGCCAAGCGTACGCAGGCCCCAGCGGCGGAACGTTTGAATGAACTCGTTCGGATCGTTCGAACCGTTCGGATCGTTCGGATCGTTCTTGGCGTTCGGAGCGTTCTGTCTCGAAAGCGTGGCGAGGAGCGTGATCGGGAGCGAGGCGAGCGCACTGGCCTCGGTGCCTGGCTCGACAACCGTGAGCCCCGCGCGATGACGGACCAGCAGACGCGCCGCCGTGCGCGTCCCCGCAATCGCCACGCGGATGCGCAGTCCCCGATCGGCGGCCGTGCGCCGCAGTTCCTCCGCGATCGTCCGCGCATCACCGAACAACCGGGTCAGGCCACTCAGATCGAGGACGATTTCCCGATGACACGTCTTGGCCTGAGCGAAGTCGAAGGCCTCGATGCGCGGCGAGAACTCACGAGCGACGTCCACCAGCGCCTCGGGCGCGCTCCCTTCCGCGGCATATATCGCACCGAACACGGCCGCCCCCTCTCTTTGCTCACGAGCCACGGAGACGCGGAGACACGGAGATTCTTCAAACGTTGAAACTCCGTGTCTTCGTGCCTCCGTGGTTTGTTTGATTGCGCAGTGGCTTAGGCGCCGCGAGGCACCGAGGCTGCGACGGTCGCTTCCCCATCGATTCGCTTCCGCGGGGACACCACGCGCACGCGCATGGCCGCGCCGGCCAGACGCCGGCTCTGATTGGAAGCGCCAGCCCACGTGGCACGGCTCGCGAGCGATAACGTGAGCCCGCCCGCGCTCCGCGCCAGCGGCTCCGAGGCCAGGAGCACACACGCGGTGTCGCTGCCCTCGATCGTGCGCTGCACGCGCAGCCAGGTCGTGAACGGAATCTGCTTCAGCACGGCGGGCGACACATCCGCCAGATCGATCGCAACCACACCGAAGCCCCCGGCCTGCAGCACGAGGTTGAGCGCTTTCAGCGCGCGATCGACTGTGGCCTCGGCCGGCCCGCGTGGCCCGGGGCTGGCGAGCGCGTGGCCGCGAATCCACAACAGCCGCGAGAGATCCACGCCGGCGGCGGCGGCCGACGCCACGTCCAGCCGATCGAGCGTGTCGACCAGGGCCGCGATCTCGCCGCGCCCGGTCGCGGCCGCCACCAGTTGCAACAACAGCGTCATCCGGCCGGAGGAACGCGGGCCGGCCAGTTCCGACAACTGCCCGCGTGGCAAACCGCCATGCAGACAGGCGTCGACAGCGGCGACATCCATGGGCACGAGTGCTGATGGATCCCTCCGCTCGAGCGGCGCCAGGGCCGTCGTCAGCGTGCGATCGAGCTTGCGCTCGCGAAGGGCTGATTCCAGGGTCGCTCGCGCGTGGTTCGTCATATGTTCGCCAGTGAGGCGAAAATATAGCGAAAATAAGCGCTTGGATCAAGCAAGTAAAATCAGTGCGCTTTCCCGTGAGTACCGCCGCCGCCCCGCCCACTGAGCCACCCGCCTCGGCCGCTTCGATACCGGCAGCCGCCACCGGATTCCGGCGCATGGCCGCGGCCCTGACCTACCGGGACTTCCGCGTCCTCTGGTTTGGCGCGTTCACGTCCACCATTGGGACGTGGATGCAGAAGGTCGCCCAGAACTGGCTGGTGCTGACGATCACCGGCCCCTCGTCGGCGTTCTTTCTGGGCCTCGATTCATTTCTCGGCGAGCTGCCCATCCTGCTGCTCACGCTGGTCGGCGGCGTCGTGGCCGATCGATACGATCGACGCCGGCTCCTGCTGATGTCGCAGTGCGTGCAGATGGCGACGGCCTTCACGCTGGCGGCGCTCGTCTACTGGGATGTCGTGCACGTCTGGCACGTGCTCGCGCTGTCGGTCATCACGGGACTCGGACAGGCCTTTGGCGGACCCGCCTATCAATCGCTGCTGCCGTCGCTCGTCGGCAAGGATCAGGTGCCGAACGCCATCGCCTTCAACTCGATCCAGTTCAACCTCGCCCGCGTGATCGGGCCGCTGCTGGCCGGAGCGGCGCTCGCCGCATTCGGCATGGTGGCGTGCTTCGGCCTCAACGGCCTCTCGTTCCTGGCGGTGATCGCGGCCATCCTGTCGATGCACATCCGGCATACGCGGCCGACGACGACGACGCGCATGCACCAGGAGCTGCGAAGCGGCTTCGTCTATGCGCGCGCGCATCCGGCGCTCATCAGCCTGGCCATTCTCGGATTCGCGGCCACGTTCCTCGGCACCCCGCTGCTCACCTTCCTGCCGCTCTTCGCGCAGAACGTCTTCCACGGCGGCGTCACGCAGTACACGCATCTCATGTCCTTCGCCGGCGCCGGCGCGGTCACCGGCGCCCTCGTCGTCGCGTGGCTCGGCAAGTTCCGGCATATGGGACGGACCCTGCTGATCCTGCAGGTCGTGTTCGGCGTGCTCATCGCCCTCTTCGCGATCACACGGATCTTGTGGATCAACGAGCTGCTGCTCTTTCTGACGGCGGCGTGCATGGTGATGGTGTTCTCGACCTTGTCGTCGCTCGTGCAGCTCAACGCGCCCAACGAGATGCGGGGCCGCGTGATGAGCATCTACATGGTGGCGTTTCGCGGCGGCATGCCGCTCGGCAGCCTTGCCGGCGGCTGGGTGGCCACCTTCGTCGGCGCCCCGACCGTCCTGACGATCAACGGCGTGCTCCTGAGTCTCGTCGCGGTGTGGTTCCTCGTGAAGAGCCACGAAGTGAGAGAGGCGTGATGCGCGACAAACTCACCGGAGCATTCACACTCGTCGTGTTGATCTCCTCGGGCTGCGCCGCAACCGTCGCCCCTCCGGGAGGGACCGCCACGCCCGCCGGGGCATCCGCCGGCGTGCCGCCTGGTGATCTGGTCGCCGATGTCCGCACACTCGAGCAGTCGTCCAACGCGGCGCGCCTGGACGCGATCCAGAAGCTGCTGGGCGCGCGCGGACTCGCCTTCACGCCGCACGCATTTCCCAACAGCCAGCGCGCGCGAGACCCGCGCGACGAAGGCCGCAACCTGGTGGTCGATCTCCCCGGCAGCGGCGGCCGCGACATCATCGTGGGCGCGCACTTCGACGCCGTGCCGCTCGGCGGAGGACAGCACAGTCGCGGGATGGTGGACAACGGCGCCGGGGTCGTGGTCCTCACCCGGGTGGCTGAGAGCCTCCGCCGCCAGCGGTTGCGGCACCGGATCCGGATCGTGTTCTTCGACATGGAAGAGAACGGCTTGACCGGATCGAAAGCCTTTGCCGGCACGCTCGATCGGTCGCGAGTGGCCGCGATGGTCAATGTGGACATCGCCGCGTATGGAGACACCATCCTCGCCGGGCCGGCCACGGCCGTGGGCAGCGAGCCGCTGCACCTGACTCTTGGGCGCGTGTGCGCGGCGCGGGGATACAGCTGTCTCAAGTTTCCCGCCTTTCCGACCGGCGACGATCGCAGCTTCACCGCGGCCGGCATCCCGAGCATCTCGATGGGTATTCTTCCCGCGCTCGAAGCACACCAGATCTGGCTGCTGCTGAACGGCGGCAAGGAATCGGGATTGGCCGGCGGCTTCGCGCCCCCGATCTTTCGCACGATCCATACGAGCGAAGACACGGCGGACAAGCTCTCGCCGGCCGCCATGACGTTGCTGTACAACGCGATTCTGGGCCTCGTACTCGAGATCGACCGGGCAGGCTGAGGGTGTTCCCGCGTCGAGCCGATAACACCCACGATTGGCCCCTCAGCCACCCGTAACCCCGCCGTCCCCGCAGGCCTGGCAGTGCCCGGAGTGCGGCCGGCAGATTCCCCGCCAGGTGGAGGTGTGCCGCTGCGGCGCGGAGCGCAAGCGGCTCGAGGCGATCGGCTACAAGTTCGATGCGCCCCCGCAAACCGGGAGCCGCGCCTCGTCAGCCAGCGAGCCACTGCCTGGATTGGCCGGGACCCTGCTCGGTTACCGATCCGATGCGACCGTCGGTCGCGGCTGGCGCGTCGTGCTCACAACACTCTTCGTCGCGGCTGCAGGCGTCGCGGGCTGGGCCCTCGTCACGTTCACGCACCGCGCCCTGCCGCCCACTCGGGAGAACGTCCAGATCGTCTCGACGCTCGAGGCGCACACGCGGAATGCCGGAGCGAACGCCGCCAACACCATCCCGGCGTTCCTCTCGCTGCCCGGCACCACGGGGGTCATCGAGAGCTCGATGGCGCCGACCGATCTGCTCAAGGACATCAGCGAAGCCGAGCTGCGGCAGGGATTCTGTTCAGCCAGCGTCGCCAGGCAGATTCGCTATCAGTACCCCGGTTTCTACGAGCGCTGGCCGGATGCGAAGCTGGAAGGCATCGTCCTCGAGAGGTACCCCGAGTATCAGGATCGGCTGTGCGTGCTGTCGGGCCGAATCGCGGCGGAGCCAGACGAGATCGTGAAATACGAAGTGAAGCCGCGGTCACTTCCCGGTCTGGCGGGACTCTGGCTCAGAACCTTGCTCATCACCGCGCTCTTCGCGATCGCGTGCGTGAACGTGTACTACCGTCTACTCGTCCCCCGCCTGGCGGCATAACCCCGTACGCCGCACGTATCGTACATATCGTACGTAGTGTCCGGCTTCAGCCGGACCGTGATCCGCGCCGCGGGCGTACCGGCCTGGGGCGGACTCGCCCTGTCGAGCGCTGGTGCAACAGCCGACAAACTCACCTAGTACCTGGCCGCAGTGGATCTGACCGGTTCAGGCGGCGGCCTGGGTGCGACCAGCGGGCTGGGGATACACCCGGCCAAGCTTCTCGCGAGCACGGTCGACAGTAAACATCCATTTGATGCGCGCCGTCTCGGCGTTAC